>JAGWVB010000307.1 GCA_018971105.1 Burkholderiales bacterium | reverse complement strand
TGCCGCAGGTGCTTCAGGTGCCGCAGGCGCAGCAAGCGGCGGCACATCCCCGAAAGAGCCTGGTGGCAAGCGGCCTGATGCGCCGCCTCGTGCGCCGGGTGCTGAGCCTGGCAGTGCGCCCCCCGACGCTGGCGGATCGGGCCGACCTGGTGGACCTGATGGGCGTGGCGGACCCGGTGGGCGGCCCTTGCCACCTGCTGGCAGCCCCCCACCCGGTCACCCGCCACCCGGTGGCATGCCTCCGGGTGGGCTGCCACCCAGGGCAGATGGCCTGCCGCCCTGGTTTGACCGTCTGGCACCCGAGATGCAGGAAAAATTTAAGGCGATGAACCCCGAAGAGCGCCGGGATTTCATCGAAAAAGTCCGCGAACGCCGGCGTCAGCGTGAGACCGAAGGCGGCTGATGAACATCTCGCGTCTTTTTATCCTCCGGCCAGTTGCCACCTCGCTGCTGATGGTGGCGATCCTGATCGCGGGAACACTGGCGTACCGGTTGCTGCCGATCTCTGCGCTGCCGGAGGTGGACTACCCCACCATCCAGGTCACGGCGCTGTACCCCGGTGCCAGCCCCGACGTGGTGACTTCGTCCGTCACGGCGCCGCTGGAGCGCCAGTTCGGCCAGATGCCGGGCCTGGCGCAGATGACGAGCTCCAGCTCGGGCGGCGCGAGCGTGATCACGCTGCGCTTCGCGCTCACGATGGCGCTCGACGTCGCCGAGCAGCAGGTGCAGGCGGCGATCAACGCCGGCGGCAACCTGCTGCCGGCCGACCTGCCCATGCCCCCGATCTACAGCAAGGTCAACCCGGCCGACGCGCCGGTGCTGACGCTGGCCGTGACCTCGCCCTCGCTGCCGGTGATCAAGGTCCACGACCTGGTCGAGAACCGGCTCGCGCCCAAGCTCTCGCAGGTCGAGGGCGTGGGCCTGGTCTCGATCGCCGGCGGCCAGCGCCCGGCCGTGCGCATCCAGGCCAACACGACGGCGCTGGCGGCGCTGGGCCTGTCGCTCGAGGACCTGCGCAGCGCGATCGGCGCCGCCAATGTCAACCAGGCCAAGGGCAGCTTCGACGGCCCGCGGCGCGCGAGCACGATCGATGCCAACGACCAGCTCAGGTCGGCGGCCGAGTACCAGAACCTCATCATCGCCTGGAAGAACGGCGCGCCGGTGCGGCTGCACGATGTCGCGCGCATCGTCGACGGCGCCGAGAACAGCCGCCTCGCGGCCTGGTCGGACCGCACCGCGGGCGTGATCCTGAACGTGCAGCGCCAGCCGGGCGCGAACGTGATCCAGACCGTCGACCGCGTGAAGGCGCTGCTGCCCCAGCTCAAGGCGACGCTGCCGGCCTCGGTCGACGTGGCCATCGTCGCCGACCGCACGGTGACGATACGCGCCTCGGTCGACGACACCGAGTTCGAGCTGCTGCTGGCCGTCGCGCTCGTCGTGATGGTGATCTTCCTCTTCCTGCGCAGCGCCAGCGCCACCGTGATCCCCAGCGTCGCCGTGCCGCTCTCGCTCGTCGGCACCTTCGGCGTGATCTACCTGGCCGGGTTCTCGATCAACAACCTGACCTTGATGGCGCTCACGATCTCCACCGGCTTCGTCGTCGACGACGCCATCGTGATGATCGAGAACATCGCCCGCTACGTCGAGGAGGGCGAGACGCCGCTGCAGGCCGCGCTCAAGGGCAGCCGGCAGATCGGCTTCACCATCATCTCGCTCACGGTGTCGCTGATCGCGGTGCTGATCCCGCTGCTGTTCATGGGCGATGTCGTCGGGCGCCTGTTCCACGAGTTCGCGATCACGCTCGCGGTGGCGATCCTGATCTCGGCCTTCGTCTCGCTGACGCTGACGCCGATGATGAGCGCGCGGCTGCTGCGCCCCGAACGCGAGCGCCGCCACGGCCGCCTGGGCGCCTGGTTCGGGCGCAGCTTCGACGCCACGATCGCGCGCTACGGCCGCGCGCTCGACTGGGTGCTCGACCGCCCGCGCGCGACGCTGCTCGTGTTCGCGGCCACGCTCGCGCTCACCGCCTTGCTCTACACGGTCGTGCCCAAGGGCTTCTTCCCGGTGCAGGACACCGGCCTCGTGCAGGTCATCACCGAGGCGACGCAGACGACCTCGTTCGCGCACATGGCCGAGCGCCAGCAGGCGCTGGCCGACGTGATCCTGAAGGACCCCGCCGTCGCGCACCTGGTCTCGTTCATCGGCGTCGACGGCGCGAACCCGACGCTCAACACCGGGCGCATGCAGATCACGCTCAAGCCCTACGCCGAGCGCGCCGACGCGTCGACGGTGATCCGGCGCCTGAACGAATCGACCGCGCACCTGCCCGGCATCCACGCCTACATGCAGCCGGTGCAGGACCTGACGATCGAGGACCAGGTCTCGAAGACGCAGTACCAGTTCCTGCTCAGCTCGCCCGACACCGCCGCGCTCGACAGGACGACGACCGCGCTGATCGCGCGCCTCAAGGCCCTGCCCCAGCTCACCGGCGTCGCCACCGACCTGCAGAACCAGGGCCAGCAGGCCTGGGTGCAGATCGACCGCGAGGCCGCGGGCCGGCTCGGCGTCACGGTGGCCAACATCGACATCGCGCTCTACAACGCCTTCGGCCAGCGCCTGATCTCGACCATCTACACGCCGTCGAGCCAGTACCGCGTCGTGCTCGAGGCGGCCGGCGACCGCACGCGGGGGCCGGCGGCGATCGAGGGCCTGTACGTGCCCGGCGTCGGCGTCACCGGCTCGAACGGCAGCGGCACCGAGGCCCAGGTGCCGCTGACGGCGGTGGCCCGCATCATCGAGCGCCCGGCGCCGCTGGCCATCAACCATGTGGGGCAGTTCCCGGCCGCGACGGTGTCGTTCAACCTCGCGCCCGGCGTCTCGCTGGGCGAGGCCGTCGACGCCATCAAGGCCGAGGAGGCGAAGCTGCAGGTGCCGGTCAGCGTCGAGACCAGCTTCCAGGGCGCGGCCGAGGCGTTCCGCAATTCGCTCACGAGCACGCTGATGCTGATCCTGGCCGCGGTGGTGACGATGTACATCGTGCTGGGCGTGCTCTACGAGAGCTACATCCATCCCATCACGATCCTCTCGACCCTGCCCTCGGCCGGCCTGGGCGCGCTGCTGGCGCTGCTGCTGGCGGGCCAGGACCTGGGCATCGTCGCCGTCATCGGCATCGTGCTGCTGATCGGCATCGTGAAGAAGAACGCGATCATGATGATCGACTTCGCGCTCGACGCCGAGCGCCACGAGGGCCTGGCGCCGCGCGCGGCGATCCACCAGGCCTGCCTGCTGCGCTTCCGGCCCATCCTGATGACGACGCTGGCGGCCCTGCTGGGCGCGCTGCCGCTGATGCTGGGCACCGGGGTCGGCCACGAGCTGCGCCACCCGCTGGGCGTGACGATGGTCGGCGGCCTCGTCGTGAGCCAGCTGCTGACGCTGTTCACGACGCCGGTGATCTACCTCGAATTCGCCGCCCTGGCGCAGCGCTGGCGCGCGCGCCGCAGCGTCCATGCGTAGGCCGATGGACCGGACGACGACGCGCCTGCGGCGGCCGCGGCGATGAACATCTCGGCCCCGTTCATCGCGCGCCCGGTGGCGACGACGCTGATCACGATCGGCGTCGCGCTCGCCGGCGCGCTCTCGTTCATGCTGCTGCCGATCGCGCCGCTGCCGCAGGTCGATTTCCCGGTCATCTCGGTCAACGCCAACCTGCCGGGCGCGAGCCCGGAAACGATGGCGGCGACGATCGCGACGCCGCTCGAGCGCGTGCTCGGCACCATCGCCGGCGTGAACGAGATCACCTCGCGCTCGTCGCTGGGCTCGACCAACGTGACGCTGCAGTTCGACCTCGGCCGCGACATCGACGGCGCCGCGCGCGACGTGCAGGCCGCGATCAACGCCGCGCGCACGCTGCTGCCCAGCGGGATGCCGGGCAATCCCAGCTACCGCAAGGTGAACCCGGCCGACGCGCCGATCCTGATCATCGCGATGACGTCGAAGACGCTCACGCGCGGCCAGATGTACGACGCGGCCTCGACGGTGCTGGCGCAGCGCCTGTCGCAGGTGCCCGGCGTGGGCCAGGTGACGGTGGGCGGCGGCGCGCTGCCGGCCGTGCGCGTCGAGCTCGACCCGGCCAAGCTGGCGGCGATGGGGATCGCGCTCGACAGCGTGCGCGCCGCGATCACCGCGACCACCGGCAACAAGCCCAAGGGTTCGGTGGAGGCCGGCGACCGCTACTGGCAGATCGGCGCCAACGACCAGGCCTACGACGCCGCCGACTACGCCCATGTCGTCGTCGCCTACCGCAACGGCGCCGAGGTGCGGCTGGGCGATGTCGCGCGCGTCGTCGATTCGGTGCAGGACGTGCGCAACTACGGCATCTCGGCCAACCAGCCCGCGGTGCTGCTGATCCTGCAGAAGCAGCCGGGCGCGAACGTGATCGAGACCGTGGCCGGCGTGCGCGCGCTGCTGCCGCGGCTGCAGGGCTCGATCCCGCGCGCGATCGACCTCACGATCGTGAGCGACCGCACGCCGACGATCCGCGCCTCGATCGTCGAGGTCGAGCGCGCGCTGGCGATCGCGATCGGCCTCGTCGTCCTCGTCGTGCTGCTGTTCCTGCGCAACTGGCGCGCCGCGGCGCTGCCGGCGGTGGCGGTGCCGGTCTCGCTCGCCGGCACGCTGTCGGTGATGTACCTGTGCGGCTACAGCCTCGACAACCTCTCGGCGATGGCGCTCACGGTGGCCACCGGCTTCGTCGTCGACGACGCCATCGTCGTGCTCGAGAACA
>JAGWVB010000306.1 GCA_018971105.1 Burkholderiales bacterium | reverse complement strand
GCGGCCAGGAAGCCGGGGCTGTAGCGCCCGGCCGCGCTCTGGGCCAGCGGCACGTAGGTGTCGTTCAGCAGCCGCCCCACCGAGGGCGGCGGCGTGCGCCCGGTGATCGCGAAGTAGACCACCGCGGCCAGCGCGTAGACATCGGTCCAGGCGCCCTGCTTCATGCCCGGGATCTCGGCGTACTGCTCCACCGGCGCATAGCCCGGCTTCAGGATCACGGTGAGCGCCTGCGTCATGTCGCCGATGACGCGCCGCGCGGCGCCGAAATCCAGCAGCACCGGTCGCGGCGGCCGCTCCAGGTAGGCGCCATGCTCGGCGCGGTCGTAGAGCATGAGGATGTTGTCGGGGGCGACGTCGCGATGCCAGCAGCGCCGCGCGTGCATCGTCGCCAGCGCGTCCATCAGCGCGTCGGCGAGCTGGCGCAGCCAGCGCTCCGAGGGCGGCGTGCCGAGATCGCCGAGCCAGCGCTCGAGCGTGATGCCCTCGTAGTACGGCATGGCCATGTAGGCCGTGCCCCGCTCCTGCCAGAAGCGGTGCACCTTCAGCAGCGCCGGGTGGTCGAACTGGCCCAGCAGCCGCGCCTCGTTGACGAAGCCCTGCAGGCCCTTGTCGTAGGCGTCGGCGAAGCGCGGCAGGCGCGGCACGACCTGGCCGTCGGGCGCACGCTGCGCCAGCGTCGCGGGCAGGAACTCCTTGAGCGCGACGCGGCGGTCGAGCCGCGTGTCGCGCGCGAGGTAGACGACGCTGTAGCCGCCCGCGCCGAGCAGGCGCTCGACGACGTATTCCTGCAGGCGCTGGCCGGCGGCCAGCGCGCCGCCGCCGTCGCGCCGCGGCATCAGCAGCGTGCGCTGCTCGGCGCGCTCGCGCGGATCGTCGGTCATGGGACGCGTCGCCGGGCGTTCATCGGTACCCCCTCGTCAGGCGCCGGCAGGCTACACCGATTCGATGGACTGGGGCACTGCCGCGGGCGCCATCCCCCCTGATTGACAGGCGTCGCCGCGTCGAAGGCCATGACCCCTGCGTTGCACTGTGATGGCGATTGCCTCAAGCTACTTTACATGGCAGAAACTCGATCGATCCAATTGGAGCCATCGGGTCGCGCTTCGACCCTCCGGCCCTTCAGCCGTCCATCCAACGACCTGGAGAGAACTTCATGATCCCACGAGTCACCTCGGCCGCCTTCGCCGCGGGCATCGCCTGCAACGCCCAGGCCGCGCTGAGCGTCGGCGGCGCCGACTACCAGTACGCGCAGGACTTCGACGCCCTGGCCGCCGCCGGCAATGCCAACCCCGGGTCCAACGACGCCACACGCGCCGGCTGGAGCCTGTACGACGGCGCCGGCGCGCCGATCGCCGCCTACAACGCCGGCGACGGCGCCAGCAACGCCGGTTCGTTCTACAGCTTAGGCAGCGCCGGCAGTGGCGAGCGCGGGCTCGGCGGCGTCGGCTCGGGCGGGGCCTATTTCGGCGCACCGGCGATGGGCGCGGCGGCGGGCTGGATCGCGCTCGCGTTCGTCAACGACAGCGGCGCGTCGCTTGCCGGCTTCACGCTCGGCTACGACGGCGAGCGATGGCGCAGCGGCGGCAACGCCACGGCGCAGACGATGAGCTTCGAATGGGGCTGGGGCGACAGCTTCGACGCCGAATGGGCCGTCGGGCAGACGCTGTGGCTGCGCAGGGTCGACCTCAACGACCCGGGCAACGACCATGGCCTGGCGATCGACAACGTCGCCTTCGCCATCAGCGCGGTACCCGAGCCCGGCGGCTGGGCCCTGATGCTGGCCGGCATCGCCTGCCTCGGCTACATCGGCCGCCGCCGCGCCTGAGCCGGAGCGCCACGATGCACAAGCTGTCGCGGCACTTCCCGCTCCTGCTGGCGGCACTGACGCTGGCGGCCTTCCAGCTCGGCGTGCGCGCCGCCGATGTCCCGATCTACCGGATCCAGGGCCGCGACGCCGCCAGCGCCTACGCCGGCCAGGCGCTGACGACAACCGGCGTCGTCACCCGGCGCAACAACAACGGCTTCTTCATCCAGGACCTGCGCGGCGACGGCGATCGCGCGACCTCGGACGGCATCTTCGTCTTCGGCACCCTCTACACGCCCGAGCTCGGCCGCCTGGTGCGCGTCGCCGGCACGGTGGCCGAATACAACGTCGGGTCCGCCGGCAACGGCGCCACCGCGGCGGCCCCCTTGACCGAGATCGCCAACGTCAGCGCGGTGGCGGTGCTGGGCAGCGGCTACACGATCCAGCCCACCGTGGTCGACCTGCCGCTGGCCGCGGGTGACAGCCTCGAACGCTTCGAAGGCATGCTGGTGACGCTGCGCGGCCCGCTCACGGTGCAGCAGAACCATTTCCAGGACCGCTACGGCCAGCTCACGCTGGGTGCGCTCGGCCGCCACGAAGTGCCGACGAACCGCTACCGCCCCGGCACCCCGCAGGCGCTCGCGCTGGCCGAGCTGCAGGCGCGCAGCCGCATCCTGCTCGACGACGGCAGTTCGCTGCAGTACGTCAATCCGACGCCCTACCTGCACGCCGACGGCGCACCGCGCGCCGGCGACGCGGTGGGCGATGTCACCGGCGTGATCGACTACGGGCTGGCCAGCGCCAGCAGCGCCGGCGCCGGGCTCTACCGCATCCACCCGACCGTGGCGCCGGCGTTCGCGGCGGCCAACCCGCGCCCGCCGCAGCCGCCCGCGGTGGGCGGCAACCTGCGCGTGGGGGCGATGAACACGCTCAACTTCTTCACCACCTTCACCGATGGCCAGACCGCCGACGGCCAGACCGGCCAGGGCTGCGCGCTCGGCGGCTCGGTCTCGGCCGGCAACTGCCGCGGCGCCAACAACCTGCACGAGTTCCAGCGCCAGCGCGCGAAACTCGTGCTCGCGCTGGCCGCACTCGACGCCGACGCGGTGGGGCTGATGGAGGCCCAGAACAACGGCAACATCGCGGTCCAGAACCTCGTCGATGCGCTCAACGCACGCGTGGGCGCCGGCACCTATGCCGCGCTGCCGCTGCCCGCCGCCGGCAGCGGCAGCGATGCGATCCGCGTCGCCATGGTCTACAAGCCGGCGCGCCTGACGCCCGTCGGCGCGCCGATCAGCGACACCGACGCGGTGTACAGCCGCCCGCCGCTGGCGCAGACCTATGCCGCGCCCAACGGCGAGCGCATCACCCTCGTCGTCAACCACCTCAAGGCGAAGTCCGGCTGCCCTGCGCCCGGCGCCGCGAATGCCGAGGGCAACCTCGACAGCGGGGACGGCCAGGGCTGCTGGAACCGGCTGCGCACGCAGCAGGCGCAGCGCCTGCGCACCTTCGTCGCCCAGCTCCAGGCGCAGGGTGCAAGCGACCGCGTGCTGCTGGTCGGCGACTTCAACGCCTACGCCCAGGAGGATCCGATTGCCGAGCTCACCGGCAACGGCTATCTCGACCCGATCGGCCGCCACCATCGGCTCGGCTATTCGTATGTCTACGACGGCATGGCCGGACGCCTCGACCATGCGATCGCCAACGGACCGATGTCGGCGCGCGTCACCGGTGCGGCCGAGTGGCATATCAACGCCGACGAGCAGGTCGCCCAGGACTACAACCTCGAGTCCAGGCAGCCCGCCTGCCCGACCTGCGCTCCCGACCCCTACGACGGCAACGTCCCCTGCCGCGCGTCGGACCACGACCCGGTGCTGATCGGCCTGGACCTGTACCGGACGATCACCGGCACGCCCGGCCGCGACACGCTGCAAGGCTCGCCGGGCGACGACCGCTTGATCGGCGGCGCCGGCGCCGACCGCCTCAGCGGCGGCGGCGGCGACAACGTCTATGTCTACGCGTCGATGCGCGACGCGGGCGACCTGATCGCCGATTTCGTGCCCGGGCATGACCGCATCGACCTCGGCGACCTGCTCGCCGCGGCCGGCTACACGGGGATCGATCCGGTCGCCGACGGCTGGGTGCGCTTCGTCGCCGTGGCCGCGGGCACGGGCGTGGAGGTCGACCTCGACGGCCGCGCCGGCAGCGCCCTGTTCCGCCCGCTGCTGACGCTGGCCGACGTGGCGCCGGCCGCGCTGTCGGCGCGGCGCGACCTTGTCCCGCGCGCGTCATCGACGGCGCGCCGCTGAACACCGCATCCAGGAGATACGCCATGCAATGCATCGTTTCGGCACGAGCCGCCGCGGCGGCCATCGCCCGCTCGCCGGCCCGGCCTGGTCCCAGGCCGACACCCACAGCCTGAGCGGCCGGGACGCGTTCGGCGACGCCAGCGCCGCGCAGGGCGCGATCACCGTCACCACCGCCTACCTCGACGGCGCCGGCGACGAGCCGTACAACCGGTCCGGCGATGCGGCGGTGGACATCGCCGTCGTCGAAGGCGCGGCGGGGCTGGCGCCCTACGCGCTCGGCCTGCCCGCCCCCGACTCCGCGACCGAGGGCACGCTCGTGCGCCCGTCGTTCGCGGTGCAGGCTGGCCAGACGCTGAGTTTCGACGGGTCCTTCGCGACCCACGAGGACCTGTACGAGGACCATGCCTGGGCGGTCGTCGACGGCCAGCTGATCACGCTCGCGACGCGCAGCCAGCCCGGCGCGGCGCTGAACCATTTCAGCTACTCCTGCACCGGCAGCGGAACGACGCTGCTGGCGCTGGGCGTGGTCGATGCCGGCGACGTGCTCGGCGTGGCCGAGCTCACGATCAGCCAGCTCGCGCTCAGCGCGGTGCCCGAGCCGGCTCCGGTGGCGCTGCTGCTGGCGGGGCTGCTGCCGGTGCTCGTCGGCGCGCGGCGGCGCGATCGCTGAGCCGCACCCGGCGGCCGGCCGCCGCCAGGCGCC
>JAGWVB010000036.1 GCA_018971105.1 Burkholderiales bacterium | reverse complement strand
TCCATCATCGGTGCGACAAAGATATTTACCCTTTCGGCGGTATGGAAGGGGTGAAGTTCCAAAAAATCTCTGTCGGATTCGAGATGAAGGACAACTTCTCGATTGGTGATCAAGTTTAGCACTTTTGCTTTCGGTCGCGAATACTTATTTCCTCGGTTGAGATCTCTAATGTTTACTTCAAGAATAAATGCCTGCGCCACTTCCTTTTCAGATACCCTGGCGTTGAATCTTCGAGCTAACTCGCCGGTGAATTCCAACGACGCATATGGGCGATTACCTGTAAGGTCGAGCGTTACGATGCTGCCATCGAGTCTGTCTGGGGTAATCATGCCCACAAGCTGGGCTATTTCCTTAACGATGGAGCGGTTCGAGTACGCATCCGCCCAGGCCGGTCTGGGCTGATCGATCAGTGACTGAAAGTGTTGCGTGTTCGCACCCATGCGCCTGGCATATTCGCGCCTAGCCTCCAATTGCGCGCCTATCGTTTGATGCTGATGAATCCCTTCTTCGGCAGCGAGAGCGAATATCGGCCGAACAGCTTGATGAACTAGATCAACGAGTCTCTCGCCGCCAGCTTTTACGGCATCCAGAATAATGCCACCCTCCCTCGGGTACTCGGCTAGGAATTCGGACTCTTCGTATTCGTCATCCTTCAGGCGGGCATGCTTCCAAACTTCACCGTGGTGGTCTAGCAGATAGGCTCGATCTAGCGCTCGTTGCATGTGCGCATACGTCTTCGATAGCACACGGAGCGACACCTTGTGATCCGTGGTGATCGGCCCATCGAAGTGCACCGAGAACGTTGCCACTGACTCTCTCCCGCAAGTGTTTCGTCGCACCATACCAGGCGCCGCACCTGGCGCAATCCGGAAAGTTGAGAGGGCTTGCCTACTGGGATTTGTAGAAAAAGCTTGCCCGATGTAGAAAAGCCCCGACCGGCGATCCGAGCGGGGCTTTCGTCTAAGTGCTTGTCAGCACTGGGGAATTCTGGTGGCCTGGGGCGGAATCGAACCACCGACACGCGGATTTTCAATACCCGATTTTTAGAGCTTAGGTTTGTTGATCGGCGTAGGTATACTTCTTAAAAATCAACGAGTTAGGCGGCGTTGTTCCCGCAACAGGGGTCAGCAGCGTTGATCAGGATTCGCAAAAATGTGGTGATTTTGGCTACATGGTGGCTACATGGTGGCTACATGAGCCGGGCACCGCGCTCAGGGGGAAAGATGGCCAGACCGAGACGAGACGCTTCGCCCGACCTTGCGCAGCGCTGCAACCTTACCGCCGGCGCGATCGAGAGGCTCGCCTGCCCGACCGGCAAGGCGCAAGCCTTCCTTCGCGACACCGAGGCGCCGAGTCTTCGTGTCCGGGTAACCTCGGCAGGCGCCAAGTCCTATGTCTTCGAGTCCAAGCTGAACCGCAAGAACATCCGCCGCACGATCGGCGATGTGCGCGACTGGACGATCGAGAAGGCACGAGGGGAGGCGCGGCGCCTCGCCGTGCTTGTCGACAACGGGATCGACCCTCGCGAATTGGAGCGCGAGGAAGCCGACGCGAGGGTCGCCGCGGTGGAGCGCAAGGCAGCCGCCGAAGCAGCAGCCAGCGCCGAGAGCGCGGCCCAGGCTCTTACGGTCGGCGAGGTCTGGAGGCGCTACGTCGACGAGCGCCGACCTCACTGGGGTGAGCGAAGCTACCTCGATCACCTGAAATCTGCTCAGGACGGGGGCGTGCCGCGCAAGCGCGGCGGCGGGACCACAAAGCCAGGACCGCTGGCGCCGCTGATGTCGATGCGACTGATTGACTTGGACAGCGCTGCGGTTGAAGCCTGGGCCATGCGCGAAGCCAAAGACCGGCCGGCACGTGTCCGCCTCGCGCTGCGCCTGCTCAAGGCGTTCTTGCGCTGGGCTGCGGCAGAGCCGGACCTTAAGGGACGTGCCGATCCCGCCGCTGCCAGCGCTAAGAAGGCTCGCGAAGCTGCAGGAAAGGCCAAGGCCAAGAACGACTACCTCCAGCGCGAACAGCTCGGTCCGTGGTTCGATTCCGTGCGCAGGATTCCAAACGCCGTCATCGCTGCGTACTTGCAGTGCCTACTTCTCACCGGCGCGCGGCGGGAAGAACTGGGCAGCCTACGATGGGAGGATGTGAACATGCAGTGGCGCGGGCTTTCCATGCGCGACAAGATCGAGGGCGAACGGATGGTGCCGCTGACGCCCTACGTCGCGCACCTGCTTGGCTCGTTGCCGCGGCGTAACGAGTGGGTCTTCTCCAGCGTCAAGGGGATCAGCGGCGATGCAGGGAACATCAAGCGTCGAATGAGGTATCACGCGGCCAAGGGTACAGTTGCACCTCTCGGCGATGTAGCCCGGTTGAGCGCAACTGGACGTCTGGTGGAACCCAGCATCGCGCATCGCCGCGCATGCGCCGCGGCGGGGCTTGAGGGTCTAACGCTGCACGGATTGCGTCGCAGCTTCGCTAGTCTCTGCGAATGGCTCGACATACCTGGCGGCATCAGCGCGCAGATTCAAGGTCATGCCCCTCAGGGGGTACGGGAACAGAACTACATCCGACGCCCCCTCGATCTACTGCGCGTCCACCACGAAAAGATCGAGGCCTGGATACTGGAACAGGCAGGAATCAAGGTCGGTGGCGTCGCCGAGGCGGGTGCGAACGATTGAATGAAACGCGGGTTCTTGCTAGCTGGGCTCGTGGGCCGCGCTGTAGAGAGCAGGACCCAAGTGCCCGGCCCGATGATTACGAATAACAACCTTGAATGCGAGGCGCGACGTGACTGTGAGAACCAATTACGACTTCTGGTCAAAGGTGTCTGTTCTCAAAATCTGGGAGGTCGCTTCAATCATTCAAGGCATCGACCCTCGAGCCATCACGACTACAGGTGTGGTTGTAAATGCTTATGGCGATCCGCCGGATCTCTCCGATGAAATACGAATGCTTTCTTCGGCCGTGCGCTCGAAGGACATCGCGTCTATTCCAGCAGAAGCTTCCTCGCCTGACGGCGATACTGACATAACTGCAGCCAGCCTGATCCCATGGCTTCGGCTTCACAGCTATATCGATGAAGCTGACGGGCTAGAAGGAACTAGAACGCCTCCATCAAATATGATTGGCCCGGTACTCCCTGCCATTGGGGTAGCTCCGGCACCCCCTGCAATTGTGGGTGCGTCGGCAACGCCCCCAATTGCTGCAATCCCAGTGGCCGCAACACCTCAATCTGCACCAGCTTTGGGCCTGCCAGATCCTGAACGACGCCTCGCCCGCTTGCGGGATCTAGGAGGCTGGGTAGGCAAGGTTCGAGGAAAATGGAAGACCAAGGGCGTTTCACAGCTCATCGCAGCCGAAGCTGCCGAAGGTAGGAAGCGCCGTTCCGACAAGACGGTTCGAGCAGACGTAATAAACGCTGCTGAAAATGAAGCAGCAGCATTGGCGTCGGGGCGCTGCGCACCTCTGTTCCCGGGGGTCGTCCCCAAATCTCCCTAAATCTCCCTCCCGATTCCCGCTTCCGCCCCAGTCAGTTCCCAAAATAGCAGCGCGGACACCCAGGAGCTTTTCCCGTCATTTCTCCCGACTACTCCCGTTGGCCGACATTCGAGTCGTGATCAACAAACAGGAGTAGTTAGAAATGCCAGCGAAAGCACTGGGGCAGATCGCCCCTCTTCAGGACGAAGGCCGCGTCGCGGTTGACACACACACAGCGGCCTTCCACCTGAGCCGGGCGGATCAGACCCTGCGCATATGGGCCTGCAAGGAGAACGGCCCCCTCCGCCCCCTCCGTGTCAACGGGCGACTGGCGTGGCCGGTGGCAGAAATTCGCCGCCTTCTGGGCGTTGGCGCAGTCGTGCGTTGAGGGGACCGAAATGACGACGGTCTACCCCTCTGACACCCGCCGTTGCGCCTTGTGCGACAAGAGCAGCGCTAAGGCCAAGGTCCTCGGCCTCTACGTAGTCGGCACGCGCGCCGCGATCGGCTACACGTTGTGCAAGTGTTGCGGCAAGCTGGCTCGCCGCGGCCTCCCGCCAGACCTTCTTCGCAAGCTCGACGCGAAGATGGAGGCCGAGGCGAAGCTCCTCGGACTGACCGAGACTCACTGAGGACACCGCCATGAGCTATCGCGATCAGGCCATGGGTCCACGCCACGGCGGCACGCTTCAACGACGCAACGGCGCCGTTCCGAAATTCATCGACCCTCGTCGGGTCGGGCATCCGCGCCAAGGGATGACTGCCCGGCGCCGCTTCGAGCCCCGCATCATCTTCAGCGACCTCTTGCCCAACCTGGCCGAGACGAGCAACGATTTCGCATGGGCCTGTTGCCCGTTCCACAGTGACGAGCATCCGTCCTTCAGCGTCAACCTGCGTACAGGGTGGTACCGCTGCTTTTCGTCCTCCTGCGGCCGGACGGGCAACAATATCGTCGGTTTTGTCAGTGCCCTCTTGGGGCTTTTGCCGGAGGACGCCCGCCGACACCTCGAGGTCCGATATGGGCGTTGACGTTCTCAAGGCGGCGCTGCAATACCGCGATGTGGGTCTCGCAGTTCACTGGCTGCGACCCAGGAGCAAGGTGCCTATCTCAGCCGGTTGGTCCAAGGCGCCGATCTTGACCGCACAGGAATTGCGCGACTCCTATCAGCGAGGTCTCAACGTCGGCTTCCGGGCAGGGACTCCGTCGACCGTCGGAGGCAAGCCTATCTGCGTTCTCGACATTGACGTGAGGGGCGGCCCTAAGTACCAGAAGGAAGCTCTAGCCGCAGCCGAGGCGGTGTATGGCGCACCGATCGAATATGACGTTGTAAGCGGCTCTCAGGTGGGCCGGCACAAGATCCTAGCCTTCCCAATCGGGCGCGCGCCTGAGAAGGCCGCCACAACGCTCGTCCAGTCGCTGGAGTACGTCTCACCCGAGGGGGTCGTGTGTGCCGCCCGTCTCAAAGGGGCAAAGCCGGCCTGGGTCGTCGAGTTGCTCTCGACGGGCAAGAACGTCGTGCTGCCGCCGTCCATACACCCCGACACCGGACTCCCCTACAGCCCCCTCCGCGACTTGCTGAAATTCGACGACGCGCCGGCTGCGCTGCTGAACTACATCGACAGCAAGAACGCGGCACCTGACTGGGGCGTGCCCGAAGCGCTCGGACAAGAACTTGAGCCGGTGCTGCCGATCACTGAGGACATGCTGCCAGAACCAATCCGAGAGTGGTGTGTCGACATCGCTTACCGCATGCAGTGCCCGCTCGAATTTACCGCGGTCGGCGCCATCGCGATGTTCGGATCGATCATCGGCGCGGGGTGTGCGATCCGCCCGAAACAGAAGGACAACTGGTCCGAAGTCCCGAATCTCTGGGGAGCGATCGTCGCAGGCCCAGGCCGTCTAAAGACGCCAGCCTTGAACCAAGTGTTCGGCCCACTGCGAGGACTCGAACACATCGCCGAGCGAGAGCACCAACAGAATATGCTGGCGTTCCACGAGCGCGAGGCGCTGCTGAAGATGGAAGTCGATCTCGCCAAGAGTAAGGTGAAGAACGCATCGCCGTCCATGAGCGATGCGGACCGCTCCAAATTAACCTCCGAGGCGGCACGCCTGGTCGGCCGACGAGAGGAGGAGCCAACGCCGCGCCGCTACATCATGAACGACAGCACGCCTGAGAAGCTCGGCGAGTGCATCGACAACAACCCCCGTGGTCTGCTCGTCATGCGGGACGAGCTGATGGGCCTGCTTGAGAGCTTCGAAAAGCAGGGTCACGAGGGCGAGAAGGAGTTCTATCTCGAGGCCTGGGGCGGCATGTCTAGCCACCGCGTTGACCGCATTGGCCGCGGCTCGCTTCACATCGACCCGCTGTGCGCCTCCGTCTTCGGCGGCATCCAGCCCCAAAAGGTCGAGGCATACGTCTGGAAGATGCAGGCTGAGGGCAACAACGGGTTCATTCAGCGATATCAGCTACTTGCCTACCCGGACGACAAGGCGTCGAGCAAGTATGTCGACGAGACGCCGAATTGCGCTGCCCGCGATCAAGTCATGAGGCTCGCGGAGCGGCTCGCCTACTGCGACGCCACCAGCCTCGGCGCTCAGAAGGACGGCGTGAGCGAGATCCCGTTCTTCCGCTTCGATCCCAAGGGCGCTCAGCCGCTGTTCGTGAAGTGGTTGATCGCGAACGATCTGCGCGTCGCGGCCGAGGAGATGCCGTTGATGTCGGAGCATCTCTCGAAGTACCGGAAACTCGTACCAGCCCTCACGCTGATCTTCTACCTCATCAGCGTAGCCGCAAACCCGCCCCCGCCACCGACAAAACCGACAAAATCGACCCGCCAGAGACGGCCTGCCTGCATCGGCAAAGAGCACATCGCGCTCGCCCTGCGGTGGGCCGTCGTTCTTGAGACTCATGCGCGCCGCGTGTACCGCATGGGCACCGACTATCGCGTGGCCGCAGCAAAGTGCTTGGCAAAGAAGATCGAGGCCGGCCAGCTCGGCGACGGCTTCAGTGCTCGTGATGTCTACCGCAACGGGTGGACGAACCTGTCAGACGCGGACCTCGTCAAGGAGGCATGCGACGAGCTAGAGGCTGCTCAGTGGTTGCGCCGCATCGACCAGAGTGCGGGCGGGCAGGGGCGCCCCCGGGACCCGTGCTACGAGATCAATCCGGCCGTGCTTTTGAACGCGCCATTGGCCCCGACAAAACCGCCAAAACGGCGGCGGTCATGAACGCCCAGCCTCGATCATCGCCACCAGCTCGGCGTCGCTCATTTCCTCCATCCGAGCTAGCCGATCCTTCACCCCCGGCGTCGTGACCTCGACCTCGCGCCGCTCCGGGGCGAAGTACCCGAGCATCCTGCCGATCTGTGACCAGCCCGAGATCATGGCGGCGGGGTTGCGGTCTTCCTTGGCCTGCGCGACGGCCGCCAGCAGGCCCTGGATCACGTCCTGGCGCTCGATATCGAGGCGTTTGCTGTCTACCCCCTGGCGGGCGGCTATCGCGGCTCTGACACTAGCATTTGCTAGCAGCCTGACGGCAGCTACCGAGCGCCCAGAGACCCCGTAGCCGGCCGCCGCAGCGGCCCGGGAACCATTGCCGTCTACGAGGTACTCATCGACGAATTTCGCCTGCTTGGTAGAGAGCGGATCGACCTTAGGCATGCTGCAATTTTAAGCAGGTCTAGGGTTGCCGTGTCGACGATTTTCGTGCCTCCGACAGCACCGGGACGAATGCCCAGCAGTATGCCAACCAGGAGACACATCGATGGCCCTCAAGATGTACGACTACGCCAAGGGCGTCTCGCCGATGGGTTGCGTCAAGCTGAGCGACATGGGCGCTCCCGTCCGCGACTTTGTGACCGCGCTGATTGCAGAAGAGGCTTGGTGTGCCGACTACTTCAATCACTCGGACAAGCGGGACCCGAACACAGGGGGCGGGAAATGCGGCGTCGGGGTCAGCGTCAAGATCTACTACGCACCTTGCACTGACAAGGAGTACAAGGCCTATGACGTGCTGAGCATTAAGAACGACGCCATCTGGGCCTCAGGCAAGCGCCGGGTAGCTCTGCGCGAGGAAGGCGGAGTGCACAAAGTCTACATGGCGAATCACACGGGGAAGTCGACCGCTGACGTGCGGGACAGCTCGACCTACAGGTACAGCGAGATCGATGTGTCGAGGTAGGCGCAGGGTGTGCCGGCGAGGCGCCGCGGGCTCGGCATGTTCGCGGCTGATGCGGCCATGAGCCGCGAGGCCGTTTGCGTCCACGTGGGGCTGTGTCGGTGCACACGTCCTGCCCGATCGCGTCAGCCGACAGGAGGTCGGCGCCGTCCGTCCGCGAGTCCCTGCTCATCCCGCGGATACCAAGCCCCCTTCGCTGCGCGGTCGTCGGCCGGGGCAGCCCTCGCATAATCACCCGGCAACCAGAACCAAGAAGACCACACCCTTCCATGCTCGACGACATCAAGAAGACGCTCTGGGCCACCGCCGACAAGTTGCGCGCGAACATGGACGCCGCCGAGTACAAGCACCTAGTGCTCGGCCTGATCTTCGTCAAGTTCATCTCGGACACCTTCGCGGCCCGCCGGGTCGAGCTGACGCGCCGCTTCGCCGCGCCGGCCGACGACTACTTCCTGGCCGGCGCCACCCCGGCCCAGGTCAAGGCCGAGCTGGAGGACCGCGACTACTACCGCGAGGTGAACGTTTTCTGGGTCCCCGAGGCCGCCCGCTGGGAGGCGCTGCGCGCCGCCGCGAAGCAGACCGACATCGGCAAGCGCATCGACGACGCCTTGTCGCTCATCGAGGCCGAGAACCCGAAGCTCAAAGGCATCCTGGACAAGCGCTTTGCTCGGGCGCAGCTCCCGGACGGCAAGCTCGGCGAGCTGGTTGACCTGGTCTCCACCATCGGCTTCGGCGAGGACGCGTCGACGGCGCGCGACGTGCTCGGACAAGTCTACGAATACTTCCTGGGCATGTTCGCCAGCGCCGAGGGCAAGCGAGGCGGACAGTTCTACACCCCGCGCAGCATCGTCAAGACCCTGGTGGCCGTCCTGGCGCCGCACCACGGAAAGGTCTATGACCCCTGCTGCGGCTCGGGCGGCATGTTCGTCCAGAGCGAACAGTTCATAGAGTCGCACGGCGGTAAGCTGGGTGACGTGGCCATCTTCGGCCAGGAAGCCAACCCCACGACATGGCGCCTCGCGGCGATGAACCTGGCCATCCGGGGCATCGACTTCAACCTGGGCAAGGAGCCCGCCGACACCTTCACCCGCGACCAGTTCCCCGACCTGCGCGCCGACTTCATCCTGGCCAACCCGCCGTTCAACGTCAGCGACTGGTGGAACGCCAGCCTCACCGGCGATGCGCGCTGGGCCTACGGAGATCCTCCGGCCGGGAACGCGAACTACGGCTGGCTGCAGCACATGCAGCATCACCTGAAGGACGGCGGGCGCGCCGGCATCGTCCTCGCCAACGGCTCGATGAGTTCGAGCCAGAACAACGAGGGCGTGATCCGGGCAGCGATGGTCGACGCCGATGTGGTCGAGGTGATGATCGCGCTGCCCGGCCAGTTGTTCTTCAATACCCAGATTCCCGCCTGCCTCTGGTTCCTCACCAAAGGGAAGCAGGCACGCATTGGCGAGGTCCTGTTCATCGACGCGAGGAAGCTCGCGACGATGATCAGCCGGGTGCAGTGCGAGTTGACCGACGAGGTCATCGAGCGCATCGGCGGCACGGTGGCTGCATGGAGAGGCGACAAGGGGGCCGGCGAGTACGCCGACGTTGCCGGCTACTGCCGCAGCGTGAAGCTCACCGAGATCGCCGAGCATGGCCATGTCCTCACGCCTGGCCGGTACGTCGGCGCCGAGGCCGTGGAGGATGACGACGAGGACTTCGCGACCAAGATGCTGGCGCTGACCGAGAAGCTCGGCGAGCAGATGGCGAAGGGAGCGGAACTCGATGCGGTGATTCGGGAGAAACTGGGAGGGCTGGGGTATGCGTTCTGAGTGGCCGACTGTGCGTCTCGGCGACCACGTAAACGCATGCTTAGGAAAGATGCTCGACGCCCAGAAGAACAAGGGAACGCCACAACCATACCTGGGTAACAGCAATGTTCGCTGGGGCGCGTTTGATCTCACGGATCTCGCCGAGATGAGATTTGAGACCGGCGAGGAAGAGCGCTACGAACTGCATCCCGGAGATCTGGTCGTCTGTGAGGGGGGTGAGCCGGGCCGGTGTGCTATCTGGACCGGCCCCCGAGGCATGAAGTTCCAAAAGGCGCTTCATCGAATCAGGCCGAGAGCGACCCTCGACAACTACTACCTCTTCAACTGGTTCCGTCAGGCCGCGAGGACCGGCCAGTTGGATGCCCACTTCACGGGCACCACCATCAAGCACCTAACCGGAAGGGCCGTGGCTGAGTTACGAGTGCCGCTACCTCCCTTGGCCGAGCAACTTGCAATGGTCGATGTTTTGAGGCCGCTCGACGAGCGCATCACCTTGCTCCGCGAATCCAACGCCACCCTCGAAGCCATCGCGCAGGCGCTCTTCAAGTCCTGGTTCGTCGACTTCGATCCCGTGCGCGCCAAGATGGAGGGCCGCGCACCCGAGGGCATGGACGAGGCAACAGCAGCGCTGTTCCCGGACAGCTTTCAAGAGTCAGCGTTGGGACTACTGCCAGCCGGATGGGAATGCATCGACCTAAGCGACTTGACCAAGCGATTCGGTGGCAGTATTCAGACTGGCCCGTTTGGCAGCCAATTGCACGCGTCGGATTACGTCGAATCGGGTGTGCCTGTGGTGATGCCCAAGGACATCATGAACCGGCGGGCTTCTACCGACTCGATTGCGAGGATCAGGTCCACAGATGCCGATCGCCTCTCTCGCCACAAGCTGATGGCCGGTGACATAGTCTTCAGCCGCCGGGGAGACGTGGAACGGCATGCATTGATCACCGACCGTGAAATTGGTTGGCTCTGCGGCACAGGGTGCCTGCTGGTCCGCCCGGGGCCGGGTTGGAGATCGCCGGGATTTCTATCTATGCTTCTAGATGCGGCTCGTGCCCGAACATGGCTTGTTCAGCACGCAGTAGGCGCGACGATGCCAAACCTCAACACCGGCATCCTTGGTTCCGTGCCCGTCGTCCTGCCTTCAAACTCCACGCTGAGTGCCTTCGAAGAACTTGTCTCAGTAACGGAGGAACAGCGAAGTCGCAATGCTTCGATGGCAGAGACTCTCGCTGCCCTGCGCGACACCCTTCTCCCCCGCCTGATCTCCGGCGAACTGCGCCTCCCTGACGCAGAAGCCCTCGCAGCATAGGACGCCGGCCATGACCGAAGACCAGCTCGAACAAGAAGCCTTGGGCTGGCTCGGTGATGTCGGCTACAGCCACGTTTACGGTCCTGACATTGCGCCGGATGGTTCCGCACCTGAGCGCAGCGACTACCGCCAGGTTCTCCTCCTAGACCGCTTGCGGCGTGCCGTCAGAAACCTGAACCCGACGGTGCCGCAGTCGGCGCGAGACGACGCCATCAAGCAGGTACTCGACCTCAGCATCCCCGGCCTGTTGTCCGCCAACAGGGCCTTCCATAGGCTCCTCGTGGCGGGCGTCCCGGTCGAGTACCAGCACGATGGTGAGACCCGCGGCGACTTCGTTCGCCTCGTCGATTGGGCCACCCCAAAGCGCAATGAGTGGCTGGCGATCAATCAGTTCTCGATCAAGGGGCCCCATCACATGCGCCGGCCCGACATCATCCTGTTCGTCAACGGCCTGCCGCTGGTGCTGATCGAGCTCAAGAACCCGGCCGACGAGAACGCTGACGTGTGGAAGGCATTCCACCAGATCCAGACCTACAAGGCGCAGATCGCCGACGTATTCCAGTACAACGAGATCCTGCTGATCTCGGACGGCACCGACTCACTAATGGGATCGCTCTCGGCCGACACCGAGCGCTTCATGGCTTGGCGAACCATCGACGGCGTCACGCTCGACCCGCTCGGCCCGTTCAACGAGTTGCAGACCATGGTCCGGGGTGTACTGGACCCGAAGTACCTGCTCGACTTCCTGCGCTTCTTCGTGCTCTTCGAGGATGACGGCGGCCTCATCAAGAAGATCGCCGGCTACCACCAGTTCCACGCCGTGCGTGCGGCCATCACCCAGGTCCTCGCGGCGTCCCGCCCCGAGAGCAGTCCCGGCATACGCGGCAAGGGCGGCGTCGTCTGGCACACGCAGGGCAGCGGCAAGAGCATCACGATGACCTGCTTCGCGGCGCGAGTGATGCAAGAGCCGCTGATGGAGAACCCGACCGTCGTCGTCATCACCGACCGAAACGACCTGGATGGTCAACTCTTCGGAGTCTTCTCCCTCGCCCAAGACCTGTTGCGCGAACGGCCCGTTCAGGCCAACACGAGGCAGGAACTGCGCGCGCTCCTCAGCAACCGCCCTTCCGGCGGGATCGTGTTCGCCACGATCCAGAAGTTCATGCCCGGCGAGGACGAGGACGTGTTCCCGTTACTCTCCGACCGCCGCAACATCGTCGTCATCGCCGACGAGGCCCACCGGACGCAGTATGGGTTCGAGGCGAAGCTGAAGACCTACCGGCAGCCTCCATCGGCCACCGCGATTTCCACCGGAAGCGATGGCTCGTCTGTAGTCAAGGCCGAGTTCGCACCTACGGTCGAGCGATACCAGGTCGGCTATGCGCAGCACCTGCGCGACGCTTTGCCCAACGCGACCTTCGTGGCATTCACCGGAACCCCGGTCTCCGGGGAGGACCGCGACACGCGTGCTGTGTTCGGTGACTACATCAGCATCTATGACATGCAGCAGGCCAAGGAGGACGGGGCCACTGTTGCGATCTACTACGAGTCGCGCCTGGCCAAGCTCGGCCTGAAGGCCGAGGAACTGTCCACCATTGACGAGGAAGTCGAAGAACTCGCGGAAGATGAGGAGGAGAACCAGCGCGAGAAGCTCAAGAGCCGCTGGGCAGCGCTGGAGAAGGTGGTGGGCGCAGAGCCCCGGATCGCCAAGGTCGCGGCAGACATCGTCGAGCACTTCGAGGAGCGGGGCAAGGCGCAGACTGGCAAGGCGATGGTCGTGGCGATGAGCCGCGAAATTTGCGTCCACCTCTACAAAGAGATCGTCAAGCTGCGCCCTGACTGGCATAGCCCGGACCCGGAGCGGGGCGCCATCAAGATCGTGATGACGGGATCGGCCAGCGACAAAGCGCTGCTGCGCCCGCACATCTACAGCGCCCAGGTCAAGAAGAGGCTGGAAAAGCGCTTCAAGGACCCCGCCGACCCGCTGCGTATCGTCATCGTGCGCGATATGTGGCTGACCGGCTTCGACGCGCCCTGCCTGCATACGCTCTACATCGACAAG
Organism: Burkholderiales bacterium; assembly: GCA_018971105.1. GTDB lineage: Bacteria > Pseudomonadota > Gammaproteobacteria > Burkholderiales > Burkholderiaceae_C > Rubrivivax. The sequence continues at coordinate 12,327 of JAGWVB010000036.1, read as the reverse complement.
CCGATGAAGAGCCACAACCTGATGCAGGCCATCGCCCGAGTGAACCGCGTGTTCAAGGACAAGGAAGGCGGCCTGGTTGTCGACTACATCGGCATCGCCAACGAGCTGAAGGCCGCGCTGAAGGAATACACGGCGAGCAAGGGGCGCGGGCGGCCCACGGTCGACGCGCACGAGGCATACAGCGTGCTGGCCGAGAAGCTCGACGTGCTTCGCGCGATGCTCCACGGCTTCGACTACAGCGACTTCCTGACCGGCGGGCACAAGACCTTGGCCGGCGCGGCGAACTTCGTACTGGGCGTGAAGGAAGGGAAGCGACGTTTCGCCGACACTGCCCTGGCGATGAGCAAGGCATTCACGCTGTGCTGCACGCTCGACGAGGCCAAGGCCGTGCGCGAGGAAGTGGCGTTCTTCCAAGCGGTGCGGGTCATCCTGACCAAGCGCGAGATCAGCACGCAGAAGAAGACCAACGAGGAGCGCGAGCTGGCGATCCGCCAGATCATCAGCTCGGCGGTCGTGTCCGAGGAGGTGGTCGACATCTTCGATGCCGTGGGGCTCGAGAAGCCGAACATCGGCATCCTCGACGACGCATTCCTCGCCGAAGTGCGCAACCTGCCCGAGCGCAACCTGGCCGTGGAGTTGCTGGAGCGGCTACTCGCCGGCGAAATCAAGTCCCGGTTTGCCGGCAACGTCGTGCAGAACAAGAAGTTCTCCGACATGCTGCAGAACGTCGTCCAGCGCTACCAGAACCGCTCCATCGAAGCCGCCCAAGTCATGAACGAGCTGGTCGAGATGGCCAAGAAATTCCGAGAGGCGGCGGCGCGCGGCGAGCAGCTCGGACTTAGCGACGACGAGGTCCGCTTCTACGACGCTCTGGCCGAGAACGAGTCGGCCGTGCGCGAGCTGACCGACGAGACGCTCAAGAAGATCGCCCACGAGCTGACCGAGAACCTGAGGGCAAACTTGACCGTGGACTGGTCGGCGCGGGAGAGCGTGCAGGCGAAGCTACGCCTGATGGTCAAGCGCATCCTGCGCAAATATAAGTATCCGCCGGATGGTCAGGACGCTGCGGTTGAACTGGTTTTGCAGCAGGCGAAAGCACTGGGCGAAGCCTGGGCGTAGGCCGGGTGCTTCGTCAGTTTCAGAGGCGGCCCGCCCAAAGATCACGTTCGGAAGATTTAGTCAGTTCTGCCGGCGCGACCGCCCGCCTCGTCACGACCCGCGCCATCAGGCAGGTGAATGCGCCGTCGCCTCACGCCACCGCGTGACAGTCTCGACTACCTCGCCTCGGTAGACTCTGCGGCTCGCCGCACTTCGACCTCGCGCTGCCAGTAGGCCAGGGTTTCGTAGTAGTCGTCCCGAATGCCCAAGCCGAGCGCAGCGTGCTTGGCTCGCCGCCCCAGCATCCCGCTCACCATCCACTGCGCCCACAAGAGGCTGTCCTTCGGCGGCTTGCGCAGGAACGGTGGCATGACAAAGTTCGGATCGTCCCGTTCATCCATGTCTATCTCCCCGTGAGCGGCCGACGGTCACGCCAAGGTCAGAGCCTGCAACGGCTCCGTCGGACTCTACCCTAAGCGCCCTCGAACGACGAGCCAGCCCCGTGTCGAACGGCCGGCTGCAACAGCTCAAACGTCTGGACCCCGAGCGCCACAGCGATCCGTTCGATGTTGTCGAGCGAGATGTTCCTGGCCTGGCGCTCGACGTGGCCGATGAAGGTGCGATGGAGGCCGACCTCGAAGGCAAGGGCTTCCTGCGACCGTTCTGGTTGACCCCGCAGCCGGATGATGTTCAGCGCGAGAACCTCGCGCGCCGAGGCTGCCGAATTCCCATTTGTCCGCGTGTACCGCGCCTCCTCCCCGGCGGCGGCTCACCTACGATTGCCGGCTAAGCTTTACAGCCGCGTTGTAAATGACTGTTGCCTCCCGAAGGGCCACCCAGGCATGTTCCAATTCCGTGCTCGCGACCAACTCGCCACGGGCAACGAGCACGAAACGGGCATGCTGCTTTGAGATCGGGGGGATCGTACCGCGATCTAGAGCGACCATCTTATGGCGATGCCGCTCGAGTATCTGGATTTCATCCGAACTGAGCCACTCCCGAAGTCCACGAGGCACCTTCCATGTCATCTTCGCCAGGCGCTCGTGCTCGGAAATGGCTCGCGATGTCGGTTCGCCAAATGCGAGTCTATCCGACGCGAAGTTTGCTCTTTCTGGCGAGTTCTCCGCGAACTTGTGGGCCGGGGACGACGGTTTTCGGAACTCGCTCGCTTCGGAGGCGGTTTCGGCCCGACGGTGCAAATCGGACTCAACTCCTGGCATGGCTGGCTTGTGAGGAACATCTGCACCCTCTGCCACGCCATTCATGGCAAGGATCGTCTGATGCGCCATCATGGGCATCGGAAACGGTAGCCCATGGTAGGCCGCCGGCTGCGCAAGCCCGTCGACTAGAAGGTGGTAGGCAATCCCGACGCTTGCGCCCCGAGCTGCTGCATCGACCAGTGGAGCAGCGCCTGCAAGAAACTTGTCGAATACAGGATCGTGCTGGGCGGGCAGATTCTTGTGAACACAGACCACCAGCCGCGTAAGAGCGTAGATGGCGGTTTCCAGCGTTGCGCCCATCAAAATCGAGTGAGTAAAGGGCGATCGATGTGCACCGATGCCGAACAACGGTATGTCGAGGTCTGGGGCGCCGCCGTCGCCATCCACCCCGCCGCCGGATGCCAATGCCGCCAAGACGAGCGTCAGCAGGCGCGGTCCAGCTTCGGACGGATCTTCGCGTAGTTCCAATATCAGGTCCCCGGCAGTTCGGGCCATCCGACTAACGAACGCCTCACTGGCCTGCCACGCGCACTTACCGCGGCCTAATAAGTGTTCGGGCAGGCCGCTCCGTTCCGAAGCCTCAATGCCGCCTTGGACCTCCTTGACCGCCCCCTTAGCTAGCGACGAGGCCAAGTCAAACAAGCCCTTGGCTCTTCGCGTCACCGCGCCGCCCCAATCGCCGACGACGGCCACTCCCAGGAAAGCCAAATCTGATCGATCGGTCTGGCGAATGGCGAATAGAAGCTCGGCGGCCATCGCGTCGGCACGGCTCGGGACCCGCTGTACCGGAACTTCGTAGAGGGCGGGAACTGTGGTCGGTCTCATTCTTACGTCACCTGGAGTCGCTATGACCGGCCGCAGCAGTAGCAACAGGCACTTCCGAGGGCTGGCGCTCGCGCTGTGCACGTGCTGACTGTCGTCCTCGCGCCATGTCGTTCAATGAAATCGACTTGCCCGCCGAGGCGTCGCTGCTCGCCGGATGAGATTCGCCTGCTACCGAAGCAGTCCTATGAGGGGAGCACCGACACAGCTCGCCGAGATTTTAGATGAATTAGTGTTTATGTGAATCAGAGCATAGCCGAGATAGTCCACGGCGTGCAGTCCTCCTTGGCAAAACAGTTCGGTTCCTGCGTACGCGCACTGCGCCTGCGGACCGGGCTGAGCCAGGTGGTGTTCGGCGAACGGTGCGGCTTCTACCAGACGTACCTCAGTCGCATCGAGCGAGGTCAGGCAAACCCGACCCTCAACGCCATCGAGGTCATCGCCAAGTCCTTCGGCATGACAGTGTTCGACCTTTTCGATGAGGTCAAGAGAACCAAGCCTTGACTCCGACCGCCTGAGCGTGCCCCGGCCGGCTTCAGCAACCCAGTTTTCACGTCTGGCCTGTCCCTGGGACGGCGAAGCCCGGCCGCAGTCCGATCGTTCGGTCGGGGCGACGCCTATCAGCTTCTACTTTCTGGCAGTTTTGGCAGTAGGTGGGCCGGGCTTCCGGGCCTTCCCGGCGGCGGCTAAAACGCCGATGCGGAGCGACTTGATTCCGCGGGCTAGGTCTTATGTTACTGGTACTAACTCCGGCGCGATTTGCTGCAAAAAAATCGCCATCCACTTCCGCGTGAGGCTGTCTCCCCGGTCTCCTGATTCGGCCAGGCCGGTTCGTTTTTCAACTCCCGGCCGGCCAAAAGGAGTCTCTTCCCGGGCCGCACGGCGCGATTCGATCTGATCACTACCCCGTCGCCGCCGGCCGAAGTCGTGCGCCCGCCTTCGGCCGGCGCACCCGCTCCGCGTCTGTGATCTCAGTGCCTTAGCGCCGTCAAGTCGGGGCTTGGTTCCTGGCACCGGGGTCATCAGCGTCGCTACGACCGGCATTCCGCTGGGGTCGACGCGCACCAAGGAGCGTTCTCATGTTCACCACCGGCTTCGCGATCTTCCTCAGCCTGCTGTTCGTCCTGGCCAAGCTCAAGCGCCGCTTGATGCTGCGCGTCCTGCACTACGACGTGCTGCTCGACATCGCCGTCACCGTGTTCGTGCTCTTCGTCCACTGGGGCTCGTTCGAGGGCGTCATGGCCGCGACGATCGCTGGTCTCTTCACGAGCATGGCCACGACGCTGGCCAAGCGCATGTTCGGCCACATCGAGCGCGGCCATTACATCCCCGGGCGCTTCCGCCTCGACATCTGAAGGAGACATCACCATGTCCATCCGTCGCAACTTCTTCATCCGCACCGTGGCCGGCATCGCTGGCGACAGCGCTGCCAGCTTCGCCCTGGCCTCGGTCTGCATCTGGGTCATCCAGAGCGCAGCGCTGGGGCTGTTCCTGAGCTTCCTGGTGTGGCTGCTGGGCTTGATTGCCTGGCTGGCGGTCAGTCAGTACGCGGTCCATCCCGCCGTGGCCGCCCTGCTCTCAGACCGCAAGCTCGACAAGGGCCTGGCCGCTTCGCTTGAATCCGCACGCGCTGCGGTAGCGGCGGCTTCGTCACTCTGGGGCTATGCCCAGCAGTTCGCCGTCGACTTTCGGTCCATGGCCAAGTCCGCATAGCCCTTCGCGCCGCCTCGGCGCTTTCGTCCCCCTCTTCGCCCCGGTCGAGCCGTGTCTCGCCGGGGCGATTCACATTGGAGATCACCATGACCACTGTCCTTCGCGACCTGTACCAGACCGTCACCGATCAGATCATCGCCTCGCTGGAGGCCGGCACCCCGCCTTGGATTCGTCCATGGACGGGGAGCGACCTCGACGCCGCGCCGGCCAACGCCACCACGCTGCGCCAGTACCGCGGCATCAACGTGCTGCTGCTCAATCTGCAGTCGATGTCGCGTGGCTTCGAGCGCAACCGCTGGCTTACCTTCCAGCAGGCGCTCAACGTCGGCGCCTGCGTGCGTCGTGGTGAGCACGGCACGCCCGTCGTCTTCTTCAAGATGCACGAGTTGGATACCGTCGGCGCCGAGCGCTGGCCGTCGGAGGAGCGCAGGGTCATCCCGCTCTTGCGCTCGTTCACGGTCTTCAACGTCTCCCAGGTCGACGGCCTGCCCGAGGCGCTGGCCGCGCCGATCGTTGAGCCCGGGAGCTGGGAGCCGTTGGATGCGGCCGACCGAATCCTGGCGGACTCGGGGGCCAAGTTCAGGCATGGCGGGGCACGGGCGTTCTACGCGCCGTCCGAGGACCTGATCCAGCTGCCGCCACAGACGGCGTTCAGCACAGCGACCGACTACTACGCGACGGCGCTGCACGAGCTGACGCACTGGACTGGGCATCCCAGCCGATGCAACCGCGTCCTGGGCAAGCGCCACGGCATCGACGCGTATGCGTTCGAGGAACTCATCGCCGAGATGGGTGCCGCGTTCCTGACCAGCCACTGCCGGCTACCCGGTCGGCTACAGCACGACAGCTACATCGCGAGCTGGCTGCAGGCGCTCAAGAACGACAAGCGGTTGATCTTCACGGCCGCGTCCCAGGCCCAGAAGGCTGCGGACTACCTACTGCCAGAACCGACAGAAGTCGCGGCGCTGATGCCGCTGGCCGAAGCCGCCTGACTCGTCTCCGTTCCCCCACGCGCCCGGTCTGAACTTCGGTTCACTGGGCGCTTTCGTTCGTCCGTTCGTCTCATCAACTGGAGTTCATCATGTCCGATTCCGTCAATCACTTCGCGCGCCTGAGCGCGATCAATGTCTCCGAGCACATAGAAAAGAAGGGAGGGTTCAGCTATCTGTCCTGGCCCTACGCGGTGTCGCAACTGCGACTGGCTGACCCCGCCGCTTGCTGGGAGGTGCGTCGCTTCAACGACCTGCCCTACCTGGCGACCGACCTCGGCGTCTTCGTTGAGGTCGCTGTGACCGTCCAGGGCGTCACCCTCAGCCAGATCCATCCGGTCCTCGACGGGCGCAACCGCCCGATCGCGGCGCCGACGGCGTTCGACATCAACACCAGCATCCAACGCTGCCTGGTCAAGGCCATCGCTCTGCATGGGCTCGGTCTGTACATCTACGCGGGCGAGGATCTGCCGCAGGTCGGAAGTGACCCGGCGGCAAACGATGCGAAGCCGGAGCCGCGACCGGAGTCCGCTGCAAGGTTGACGACCGGCAAGACGATCAACGAGCTGCAGCAGCGGGCCATCCAGCGCCTGGTCGCCGAGACCGGGACCGAGTTGCCGCGCGTGCTCGAGTTCTACGGCGTCAAGTCCGTGGCCGAGATCGCAGTAGCCGACTTCCTGCGCGTCGTGCGTTCACTCGAAAAGCGGAGGGCAGCATGAGCGCCATCGTTCAGCTCGTCCAGGGCTCACCCGAGTGGCACGCCTACCGGCGCGGGATGCGCAACGCCTCCGAGACACCGGCTGTCCTGGGGATCAGCCCCTGGGTGACTCCGTACCAGCTCTGGCTGCAGAAGACAGGGCGCTCAGAGAGCACGACCAACGCCGCGATGCAGCGCGGAACGGCGCTGGAGCCGATGGCCCGGCACGCCTACGAGGTCGAGACCGGGAACGTCATGCAGCCGCTGGTGCTGCAGGATGGCGCTTACTCTGCAAGCCTCGACGGCATGACGCTGGGTGGCGAGCTGATCGTCGAGATCAAGGTCCCGATGAGGGGTCGTGACTCGTCACTGTGGAAGGCCGTGGCCGGCGGCGACGTGCCCGCGCACTACGTCGCCCAGATCCAGCATCAGCTGATGGTCTGCGGCGCCGAGAAGGCTCATCTGTGGGTATTCGACGGGCAGGTTGGGCTGCTCCACGTCATCGAGCCGGACGCCAGTGCCGCAGGGGCGATCCGGGCGGCATGGGAGGCCTTCGCAGTGTTCCTCGACACCGACGCGCCACCGCCGCTGGTGGATGCCGATCAGCGGCCTCGGGACGACGAGGCCTGGCTGCAGGCGGCTGTGGCCTTCCGAGAAGCCAAGGAGGCGGCAGAGGCGGCGGCCGCCGCGTTGGATGCGTCCCGGGCCTGCCTGGTGGCCTTGGCGAGCCACCCCAAGGAGGCAGGCGCCGGGGTGACGGTCACGAGGTTCTGGAAGGCCGGCAGCGTCGACTACAAGAAGGTCGTCGAGCTGAAGGGGGTGGACCTCGAGCGGTACCGCGGGAAGGTGCGGGAGGAGGTGAGGGTCACCGTGGCATGAGCCGCAGCCGGCTGAAACCCTGTTCAGCCGGCTACATGGTGGCTACATGACGCTCAGAAATGAAAACGACTTAGGGGCTGATTGCCGCTAAGTCGTTGATTTTCTTGGTGGCCTGGGGCGGAATCGAACCACCGACACGCGGATTTTCAATCCGCTGCTCTACCAACTGAGCTACCAGGCCTTTGGGGAGCCCGCCATTATAGCGGGCCCCAAGGGTCACGACCCGCCGCGCTTGTTGCGCGTGAGATCGACCCCCAGCTGCTTGAGCTTGCGGTACAGATGGGTGCGCTCGAGCCCGGTCTTCTCGGCCACGCGCGTCATCGATCCGCCCTCCTTGGCGAGATGGAACTCGAAGTAGCTCTTCTCGAACGAGTCGCGCGCCTCGCGCAGCGGGCGGTCGAGCTGGAAGCTCTGCTCGGCGCGCGGGCCCTCGGGGGCCGGGGCCGGCACGCCGGCGCCGGCCGTGATGCCGCCGCCGGTCCCGGCAGCGCCGCCGGCGTGCGCGCCGTCAAGCCCGAAATCCGCGCCACGCGGGTCGGCCAGCGCCGCCGCCAGGCGCTGCGTCGGCTTGATCAGCGCCTGCTCCACCGCGCGCAGCAGCTTCTGCAGCGTGATCGGCTTCTCGAGGAAGGCGCTGGCGCCGTATTTCGTCGCCTCCACCGCGGTGTCGATGGTGCCGTGGCCGCTCATCATGATCACCGGCATCGAGAGCTGGCCCGAGGCCGACCATTCCTTGAGCAGCGTCACGCCGTCGACGTCGGGCATCCAGATGTCGAGCAGCACGAGGTCGGGGCGCAGCGATTCGCGCACGAGCCGGGCCTGGGCCGCGTTCTCGGCCAGCTCGACCGTGTGTCCCTCGTCGGCCAGGATCTCGGACAGCAGGGCCCGGATCCCCAGCTCGTCATCGACTACCAGTATTGTTGCCATTCGCTCGCGTGCGCCCCGTTCAGAGCGCCCTGTTGTCCGCAGCCGGCAGGGCGCCGGGATCGGCTCCTTGCGCGGCCGTGGCTGCCTCGGGAACCGTTCTTTCGACCGCCTGGGCGGCGAACTTTGAAAATGATAGCGAAACACGAGCCCCCGTCACCGGCCCGTCGGGTTCGTCGCGCGCGTGAATATTCGCCGCGCGCAGCCGCGCGCCATGCTCGTCGGCGATCTTCTTGACCACCGCCAGCCCGAGCCCGGTGCCCTTGGCCTTGGTCGTGACGTAGGGCTCGAAAGCGCGCTTGAGCACCTTGTCGGCGAATCCCGGTCCATTGTCGATCACCGTCAGCCGCAGCGCGCGCAGCTCGCCGTGTTCGCCGCGCGCGGCCGAGGTGATGAGCTCGACCTGGCCGTCGGGCCGGTCGGTCACGGCGTCGAGCGCGTTCTGCACCAGGTTGTGGATGACCTGGCGCAGCTGGGTCGCATCGCCCAGGATCGGCGGCAGGTTCTGCGCCAGCCGCGTCGTCAGCAGCCCGTTGTCGAGCGCCTGGCCGTAGAGGCCGACGACCTCAGACGCGAGCGTGCTGAGGTCGAGCGCGCGCATCGTCGCCGCCGGCAGACGCGCGTAGTCGCGGAACTCGTTGACGAGGGTCTGCATCGCGTGCACCTGGCTCACGATGGTGTTGACCGAGCGCTGCAGCAGCGCCTGGTCGGCGCCCTCGAGCTTGTGGCCGAGCCGGTGCTGCAGCCGCTCGGCCGAGAGCTGGATCGGCGTGAGCGGGTTCTTGATCTCGTGCGCGAGCCGCCGCGCGACCTCGCTCCAGGCCGCCGAGCGCTGCGCCGAGACGACCTCGGTGATGTCATCGAAGACCATCAGCCGCGCCTCGCCCGGCAGGCTCGCGCCGCGAACCAGCAGCGTCAGCGTGGCGCCGTCGCCGCGCTGCAGGTCGAACGATTCCTGCCACTGGTCGCGCTCGCCGGCCTCGGGGCTGGTGGCCAGCAGCTCGAAGCGCTGCTCGACGCCGCGGCTGAACTGCTCGAAGTCGGGCAGCTCCGACAGCCGCTTGCCGCGCCACGAGGCCAGCGGCCGCTGCAGGATGCGCGTCGCGCCCGGGTTGACGGTGTCGATGTGGCCCTCGCGGTCGAACACGATCACGCCCGCGGTGAGGGTGTCGAGGATGGTCTGCAGCCGCGTGCGCGCGCCCTCGAGCTGGACGATGCCGCGCTGCACCTGCTCGCGCGCCTCGGCCACCTGTGCCGTCATCGCGGCGAAGCTGCGCGTCAGCCCGCCGAGCTCGTCGCTGCTCGTGAACACCGGCTTGGCCGTGAGGTCGCCGGCGGCGACCTGGCGCACGCCGTCGGCCAGCATCAGCAGCGGGCGCGCGAGCTGGTTGCCGAGCACGATGGCCAGCAGCACGGCGGCGAAGACGGCCAGGATCAATGCCAGCGTCAGCGTGCCGACGTACATGCGGCGCAGGCTGTCGCGCGCCAGCGCGCGCTGCTGGTACTCGCTGTAGGCGTTCTGCACCGCGAGCGCGTTCGCCGCCAGCGCGCGCTGCAGCGGCTCCACCACCATCAGGTAGCGGTCGCGCGCCGGCAGCAGGTCGGCCGCGGTGTGCGGGATCAGCGCCAGCGCGCGCAGGCGCGGCCCGCGGCCATGGGGCGAACCCAGGGTCTCGTCGTCCAGGCCCTCGATGCGGCTGGCCGTGCCCTTGGCGCGCGCCTGCGCCAGCAGCTCGGCGTCGGGGCGGTCGGGCGCGATGGCCTCGGGGCCGGCGCTGAACTGCACCCGTGAGACGCCGTCGGCATCGACGGCGATGACGCCGATCTGCCGTGCGCCGAGCTGCTCGCGCAGGCGCTCGAGCAGCAGCGGCGCGCTGCCGGCGCTGGCCTCGGCGACGCGCTCGGCGGCGTAGCCGGTCTTGGTCGCGAGGTCGACGCTGAGGGTGTCGAGCGTGCCCTTGCCGAGCGCGAGCCCGGCGTCGAGTGCGCCCGCCACCGTGACGTCGAACCAGGCCGAGATGCTGCGCGAGACGAACTGGTACGAGACGGTGTAGATCACCAGGCCCGGCATCAGCCCGACGAGCGCGAAGATGCCGGCCAGCTTGATCAGCAGCTTGCTGCCGAACTTGCCGCGCCGCGCGCGCTTGATCAGGCGCACGGCGACGAAGGCGATCACCAGCGCCAGCAGCACCGCGACGGCGGCGTTGACCCAGAAGAGCCAGAAGAAATGGCGCTCGTAGAAACCGCCGCCCTGGGTCGCGAAGGAGACGACGAAGGCCAGCACCAGTGCCGCGCCGGTGCCGGCCAGGCTGGCGACGATCCAGCCCCAGCGCGTCGACGAGGTCACGGGACGGCCCAGCGCGACGCGCGCTCCGGGGTCGGCATCGGGGGGCGGCCCGGCCTGCTCATGGCGTGGCGCCGAGGTCGACCTTAATGACGCGCGAGACGCCCACCGCCCAGTCGCCCTGGCCGGTGAAGCCATTGAGGCCGAACTGCATCGGCCCGGGCAGCTGCGAGGTGTCGAGCCGGTAGCTGAACTCGATGTAGTAGTTCTTGTCGGCGTCGAGCTGCGCCAGGTCGGCCAGCTTCCAGCTCGCGCTGCGCGAGGCCGAGGTCAGCGCCTCGTTGAGCGTGGCATAGGTCTGGTTCAGGCCGCCCAGGCCGACGCGCCAGTTGCCGGTCAGCGGCTGGTAGGCGACGCGCCACGAGCGCGAGATGTGCGAGACGCGCTCGTCGCGCCAGTACCAGCGCTTGCGGAACAGCTCGGCATCGGCGACGAAGTACAGCGGCACGCCGCGCCGCAGCGCGTCCTCGACGGTGCGCGGCAGGCTCACGCGGGCGTTGAATTCGAGGTCCAGCGCGCCCTCGGCGCGGCTGGCGCGCAGGGAGGCCAGCTCCACCCCCTGGGCCGGCGCGGCGCGTGCCAGCAGCATGAGCAGGCAGACGAGCGCCAGCCGCAGTGCCGGCAACAGGCCCTGCGATTCGTGGCGGCGGACCGGCGGCGGTTGCATGGGCGGATCGTTGGCGCTGGCTTCAGTTCTTGCGAATCAATGCGTAGAAGAACCCATCCTGGAGCATGGCTGAGCGCCCGCCCGATCCGGGGGTCCCATTGTCGGGCAGCGGCAGGATATGGCCCGGCGACTGCGGCTCCAGCAGGGCCGCATCGGGGCCCAGGCGTTGCAAAAACGCGTCGATCTGCTGCCGACCCTCGGTCTGGAAGATCGAGCAGGTCGCGTACAGCAGCCGCCCGCCGCGCCGGAGCAGCGGCCACAGGGATTCGAGGATCTCGGACTGGATGCGCGCCAGCGCGTCGACATCGTCGCCGCGGCGCAGCCAGCGCACATCGGGGTGGCGGCGCACGATGCCCGACGCGGTGCAGGGGGCATCGAGCAAGATGGCATCGAAGGGCTGGCTCTGGCACTGGCTGGGCCACCAGGCATCGGGGGTGGCGGCATCGGCCACGATCACCCGTGCGCGCAGGCCCAGACGGGCCAGGTTTTCGTGGATGCGCTGGCAGCGCACGGGGTCGATGTCGAGCGCCGTGACCTCGCAATCGGCCAGCTCCAGCAGGTGGGCTGTCTTGCCGCCCGGGGCCGCGCAGGCATCCAGAATGCGCCAGGCCCGGCCCTGGTCTGCCAGGCCGCTCAGCAGCAGCGGGGCGGCTTGCTGGGCCGCCGCATCCTGCACCGAAAAATGGCCTTGCGCATAGCCCGGGAGCTGGCCCACGGCCACGCCCCTGGACAATTGCAGACCCTGGGGAGGAATGGTGTTTGCTACTAAATCAGTAGCAGACAATGAAGCAAACACGCTGGCGACCGAGGTATTTCGTTCATTTATTCGCAATACCAGGGGGGCTTTGGTGTTGTTGGCGGCCAGGATGTCTTGCCAATGCAGGGGGTGGTCGGCCTGGAGCTGCGCAATCCACCACAGCGGATGGTTCCATTGGGCCACCGGGTCTTGCGCCACGCTGGCATGCAAGGCCGTG
>JAGWVB010000035.1 GCA_018971105.1 Burkholderiales bacterium | reverse complement strand
GGCGCTGACGCTGCGCGCAATCATCGCGCGCCTGCCGGCGCTGCGCGCCTTGAAGCTGCGCCTGCCCGACGGCCCCGTGCTGTCGCTGCTGAGCCTGCGCGAATACGCGCGGCTGCAGCCGCTGTACCGGGCCGGCGCCGACGGCTCGATCGAGGACCGCCTCACCGGCACCGCCTACCGGCCCGACGCCGCCACCGGCTTCTACACCAGCGCCGACGGCCGCCGGCTGCGGCCGGGCTACCGCGTCGGCGTCGGGCTGGCGCATTACCGCAGGATCTTCGGCTCGGAAAGCTTCCGCCGCCCCTTCGTCGGCGTCTTCGCCTGGACCATCGCCTTTGCCGCGCTCTCGGTGCTGTTCGCGGCCGGTCTCGGCCTGTTCCTCGCGGTGCTGCTGAACTGGGAGGAGCTGCGGCTGAAGGGCGCTTACCGGCTCGTGCTCTTCCTGCCCTACGCCGTGCCCGGCTTCATCAGCATCCTCATCTTCAAGGGCCTGTTCAACCAGAACCTGGGCGAGATCAACGTCGTGCTGCACGGCCTGTTCGGCATCCGCCCGGCCTGGTTCTCGGACCCGATGCTCGCGCGCACGATGCTGCTCATCGTCAACACCTGGCTCGGCTTCCCCTACATGATGGTGCTGTGCACCGGCCTCATCCAGGCCATCCCGGCCGACCTCTACGAGGCCTCGGCCGTGGCCGGCGCCGGGCCCTGGGCGAATTTCCGCTCGATCACGCTGCCGCTGATCCTGCAGCCGCTCAAGCCGCTGCTGATCAGCACCTTCGCCTTCAATTTCAACAATTTCGTCCTCATCAGCCTGCTCACCGGCGGCCGCCCCGACCAGGTCGACACGGCGCTGCCGGCGGGGACCACCGACATCCTGGTCAGCTACACCTGGCGCATCGCGTTCCAGGACTCGGGCCAGCAATTCGGACTCGCGGCGGCGATCTCGACCGTGATCTTCGCCATCGTCGCCGCGATCACGCTCGTGCAGCTGCGCTACACGAGGATCACCGCCGACGAACCCCGCCGCTGACGCAGGAGATGCCATGGCCATCGTGAGACCGAAATCGCAGCGGCTGCGGCTCGTCGCCGCGCATCTGTTCCTGCTCGCGCTGTGCGCGCTGGTCGCGTTCCCGTTTCTCGTCGTCGTCTCGGTCTCGCTGCGGCCGGGCAATTTCGCCAGCGGCGCGCTGATCCCGGCGTCGATCAGCCTCGAGCATTGGCGCTACGTGCTGGGCCTGCCCTATCCCGGCCCCGACGGCAAGCCGACGCTGCCCGACCTGCCGGTGCTGCGCTGGCTGTGGAACTCGGTCCAGGTCGCGCTCGCGTCCGGCGTCGTCACGCTGCTGCTGTCGACGACGGCCGCCTATGCGCTGGCGCGCCTGCGTTTCCGCGGCCGGCGCCAGCTGCTGACCTCGCTCATGCTGATGCAGATGTTCCCGGCCGTGCTCGCGCTGGTGGCGATCTATGCGATCTTCGACCATATCGGCGCCGCCTTCCCGGCGCTCGGGCTGAATTCGCATGCCGCGCTCGTGCTCGCCTACTCGGGCGGCATCGCGATGCATGTCTGGACGCTCAAGGGCTATTACGACACGCTGCCGCACGAGATCGAGGAGGCGGCGCGCGTCGACGGCGCCACGCCCTGGCAATCCTTCTACCGCGTGCTGCTGCCGATGGCGCTGCCCATCCTCGTCGTCGTCTTCATGCTCGCCTTCATCGGCGCCGTCATCGAATACCCGGTGGCCTCGGTGCTGCTGTCGGACCAGCGCCAGCTCACGCTCGCGGTCGGCTCGAACCTGTTCGTGCAGGAACACAATTTCCACTGGGGCGACTTCGCCGCCGCGGCGCTGCTGTCCGGATTGCCGATCACGACCGTGTTCCTGCTCGCGCAGCGCTGGATGATCGCCGGACTCGCGGCCGGAGGGGTCAAGGGATGAGGCGCCGCGATGCCTGCGCCGCGCTGGCGGCGCCGCTGCTCGGCGGCTGCTCGGTGCCGGGCCCGGCGCCCGCCGCGAGCCGCGCCGAATTCGTCCATGTGCCCTGGTCGCGCCACGCCAGCCTCTACGAGATCAATGTGCGGCAATTCAGCGCCGCGGGCGATTTCGCCGGCGTCGAGACGCAATTGCCGCGCCTGGCGGCGCTGGGCGTCGGCATCCTCTGGTTCATGCCGATCCAGCCCATCGGCATCTCGCATCGCAAGGGCCGGCTCGGCAGCTATTACTCGATCCGCGACTACCTCGCGGTGAATCCCGACTTCGGCAGCTTGGCCGATTTCAAGCGCGTCGTGCGGCGCGCGCACGAGCTCGGCATGCATGTGATCCTCGACTGGGTCGCGAACCACACGGCCTGGGACCATCCCTGGGTGACGCAGCATCCCGACTGGTATCTCAAGGACGCGCGAGGCGGCATCAGCGGCTATGTCTTCCACCCGGACAACGGCGGTCCCGTCGAGCATTGGAGCGATGTGGTCGGGCTCGACTACCGCCGCAGCGAACTCTGGCCGGCGATGATCGGGGCGATGCAGTGGTGGCTGGACGAGGCCGGCATCGACGGCTTCCGCTGCGACGCGGCGCACCTCGTGCCGACGCCGTTCTGGGAGCAGGCGCGACGCCGGCTCGAGCGCCGGCGGCCGCTGTTCATGCTCGCCGAGGCCGACCAGCCCGAGCTGCATGCGCACGCCTTCGACATGAGCTACGACTGGGACCTGCAGCGGCGGCTGGTCGATATCGCCCAGGGTCGCGCCGATGCGGCCACGCTGCGCGCCTGGTGGGCGCGGACCCGGACGCTGTATCCGCCCGACGCCTACCGCATGAATTTCACGACCAACCACGACCAGAACAGCTGGAACGGCAGCGACGCCGAGTTGTATCGCAGCCTGCCGGCCTTCAAGGCCATGGCCGTGCTGGCGGCGCTGCTGCCGGGCATGGCGCTGGTCTACGACGGCCAGGAGGCGTTCCTCGACCGGCGCCTGGCCTTCTTCGACCGCGACCCGATCGCCTGGAAGCGATACGAGCTGGCCGGTTTCTACACCCGACTGCTGCAATTGCGGCGCCACCATCCGGCGCTGGGCAATGGCCAGTACGGCGGCGGCCTGGACATCGCCGAGACCGACAACGATGCGGTGTTCGCGTTCACGCGCACGCGCGGGCCGCGCTCGGTCGCGGTGGCGGTGAATCTCAGCCCGCAGCCGCAAGGCTACGCGGCGGCGGGCGGCACGCGGCGCGCGCTGGCGCCCTGGGCATCGACGATCGACGCGATCTGACGCGGCGCCGCGTCGTTCCAGGCGCCGCCGCGAGGCGGCGTGGGTCCTATCCGTGCGCCGCCGCGAGGCGTCGTGAGTCCTATCCGTGCGCCGCCGCGAGGCGTCGTGAGTCCTATCCGTGCGCCGCCGCGAGGCGTCGGCGCGAGGCCCGCGCATGCGGCACCCAGGCCAGCGTCTCCCAGCGCCGCCACATCACGATCCCGCGCAGCCATTCGTCGGCGGCATAGGCGATCCACAGCCCCGGCAGGCCGAGCCCGAGATGGCTGCCCAGCAGCCAGCTGCCGCCGGCGAGCACGACCACCATGCTCGCGGCGCCGGCCAGCACCGGAAAGCGCGCATCGCCGGCGGCGCGCAGCGAGTTGATGACGACGATGTTGAAGGTGCGGCCCGGTTCGAGCAGCACCGTCAGCCACAGCAGCAGGCCGGCGCCATGGATGATCACCGGGTCGTCGGTGAACAGGCGCAGCACCCAGGGCCCGGCCAGTGCCGCCAGCGTCGCGACGGCCACGCTCACCGCGAGCCCGCGCGCGAGCGCGCGCCGCACGAGCTTGTGCGCCTGCCGCAGGTGGCCGGCGCCGATCAGGTGGCCGACGACGATCTCGGCCGAGAGTCCGGTGGCGACGCCGAACAGCAGCCCGATGCCGATCACCTGCTGCGCATAGGCCTGCGTCGCGAGCGCCCGCGCGCCCAGGCTGCCGGCGACGCCGACGCTGACCATGAACGAGAGCCGGTAGACGATGTTCTCGGCCGCGCCCGGCAGCCCGATATGGCCGATCGCGGCGAGTTCGGCGCGCCGCAGCCGCCACCAGTCGCCGGCCCGCGGCACCAGCGCCAGCCGCTGGCGCCACAGCAGCAGGTGCAGGCTGAGCGCGACCGAACGCGCCAGCAGCAGCGCGAGCGCGTAACCGGCCAGCCCGAGCCCGCCCCAGGCGCCGACGCCGAACATCAGCGGGCCCATGGCCGCCAGATGCACGGCATGCATCGCCACCATCACGAACAGCGTGTCGCGGGCGCGCAGGTGGGCGCGCATCACGCTCGCCATGCTCGCGTTCCAGGCGTCGAACAGCAGCGCCGGCGCGAGCGCGTGCAGCAGCGGCCGCGCCAGCGGCTCGACAGCGGCCGGCGCATGCAGCAGGCGCAGCAGCGCGCCGCTGCCGAGCAGCGCCGCCAGCGCCGTGAAGCCGCCGATCCAGCTGCTCGCGCCCAGCGCCGCGCGCGCGACGGCGTCGGCGCGGTCGCGCCGGCCCGCGCCCAGGTTCTGCGTCATCACGACGCCGATGCCGGCGCCGACGATGCGGAACAGGATGAACAGCATCGCGAGCACGTTGTTCGTGAGGGCGAACGCGGCGCCGGCGCGGTCGGACAGCCGCGCCGCGAGCGCGGTGCCGACGAAACCGACCGCGATCGCGAGCAGCAATTCGAGAAACAGCGGCCAGGCGACGGCGAACAGGCGGGGGCGTGCGGACATGCGGCGACGTTACAGGAGCGATGCCGCCGCGGCGCCGGCGGACCGGCCTTCGAGGTCCTGCGCTACGATGGACCCCACACGCCGAAAACAGTGTCGACCTCGCGCTGCCGTACGCACCACCGCAGTGCAAACCAGGGAACGACCATGAGCCAGATCCATTTCATAGGCGGAGAAAAAGGCGGCGTCGGCAAATCGCTGCTGGCGCGCGTGCTGGCCCAGCATTTCATCGACCGCCGGCAGCCCTTCGTCGCTTTCGACACCGACCGCTCGCACGGCGCGCTGCTGCGCTTCTATGCCGATTACGCGGCGCCGGCGGCGCTCGACGCGCATGACAGCCTGGACCGCGTCGTCGAGGCCGCCGCCGCCGATCCGGCGCGGCGCGTGCTCGTCGATCTCGCGGCCCAGACCCAGGGCGCGCTGGTGCGCTGGCTCGACGACGCCGGCGTCGCCGCGGTCGCGGCCGAGCTCGGCCTGCAGCTCCATTACTGGCATGTGATGGACGCCGGGCGCGATTCGGTCGACCTGCTCGCGCGCTGGCTCGACGGCCCCGGCGCGCAGCTGCCGCTGGTGCTGGTGCTCAACGAGTTGCGCGGCGAACGTTTCGAGCAGCTCGAGACCTCGGGCCTGCTCGAACGAGCGTCGGCGCTGGGCGCGCGCCGGATGCGCCTGCGCAAGCTGCCCGACACGCTGCTGCAGAAGGTCGACGCCTCCGGCACCAGCTTCTGGGCCGCGACCCAGCCCGGCGCGCTCGGCCTGCTCGACCGCCAGCGCCTGAAGCTTTGGCTGCAGCGCGCGGATGAGGAGATCGACGCCATCGGCGCCTGATCAGCGCCGGCTCTCGAGGAAGCGCCCGTCCAGCGCCGGCACCTCGAACTCGACCCGGCGCGCGTGCGCCGCGACGGTGGCGCCGCTCAGCCCGTCGACGAAGGCGCGCGCCCGGCAGCCCGCCGGCAGGTCGACGGCGACGCGGCGCGCCTGCTCGGCGTTGTTGACCGCCGTCAGCGCGCACACGGCGCCCAGCTTGCGCCACCAGACGACGACGGCATCGTCGACATGCAGCGGCGCATGCGTGCTGCCGCGGCGCAGCACCGGGTGCGCGCGGCGCATCGCGATCAGGCGCTGGAATTCGGCGCGCAGCGCGAGGTCGGGATGGCCGCCGAGGTCGGGCCAGGGGTAGGTGCCGCGGTTGTAGGGATCGTCGCCGCCGGTCATGCCGACCTCGTCGCCGTAATAGATCATCGGCGCGCCGGGATAGCTCATCTGCAGGAACACCGCGAGCCGCATGCGCCGCTTGGCCAGCGCCTCGGCCGCCGCGTCGTCGCCATGCCAGCCCAGCACGTAGAGCGAGCGCGCGACATCATGCGACGAGAGCAGGTTCATGAGCGCGAACTGCACCTGCGGCGGATAGGCCTCGCGCAGGTGCTCGAGGTTGGCGACCATCGGCTGCGCCTTGCCGCCGCCGGCATAGTCGAGCACGGCATTGCGGAAGATGTAGTTCATCGTCGAATCGAACATGTCGCCGACGAAGTACTTCGAGGCATCGAACCAGGTCTCGGCCAGCGTCAGCGCGTCGGGCCGTGTGGCCTTGACGACCTGGCGCCAGGCGCGCCAGAAATCGTCCGGGATCCAGGGCACGACGTCCATGCGCCAGCCGGCGGCGCCGCGGCGCAGCCACAGGCGCGTGATCGAATCGGCGTCGGCGTAGAAGAAGCCGCGCACGGCCGGGTTCGACTTGTCGAATTCGGGCAGGTCGCCGGCCGCGCTCCAGCTGTGATAAGGCGGGTCGGCGCCGGGCTCGAAGCGGTACCAGCCGGCGTACGGCGAGGCCGGATTCACATGGCCGCCCTCGTAGGCGCCGTTCGACTTGAAATTGCCGTAGCGGTCGAAATAGATCGAATCCGATCCGCTGTGGTTGAAGCTCGAGTCGAGCAGGATGCGGATGCCGCGCCGCGCCGCCTCGCGCGTCAGGCGCACGAAATCCTGGTTGGTCCCGAAACCGGGATCGATATGGCGGTAGTCGGCCGTGTCGTACTTGTGGTTGCTGGCAGCGCGGAACAGCGGATTGATGTAGAGGACGTTGACGCCGAGGTTGCGCAGGTCGTCGAGCTTGTCGATGATGCCGGCGATGTCGCCGCCGAAGAAATCGTTGCTGTAATAGGCGTCGGAGCCGTCGCCGCTGCCGGGCTTGTACGGCTTGTCGAGCCAATGGCGGTGGAATTCGACCGTCACGTCGTGGTAGCGCGCGACGCCCGGCCGCGGATCGTTGGACGGGTCGCCGTTGCGGAAGCGGTCCGGGAAGATGCCGTAATAGACCGCATCGGCGGCCCAGCGGGGGACGTGGAAATCGGCCGCGTAGACGGTCTGGCGGAAGCGCCGGATCGCCGCATCGCGCATCGGCGGCGGCGTCACCAGGCCGACGCCGCCCGAGCCCGCTTCGCGCGTCCAGTAGATGCGGTCGCGGTTGTTCTGCAGCAGCACGCGCCGGCCGCCGACCTCGGCGTCGAACCAGTAGCCGTAGACGCCGGGGTGCTCGTAGCGGTAGGTCGCGACCCAGCCCGAGGCGCTGCGCCGCATCGGCACGCGCGCGAGTTCGCGGTATTCGAGCCGCGTCTGGTCGCCCTCGAGCCGCCGCCGCTCGACGACGAGCGACACGGCGGCGACGCCGGGCCGCGCGGCGACGCGGTAATGGATCTCGGTGCCCGCCGGCACGGCGCCGAAGGGGCGCTTGTCGCGCGCGGCGCGGGAATCGAAATGCAGGCTCAGCGCGACCGGATCGGTGACCACCGGCACGACCGCATCGGGCACGCTCTTGGGCCCCAGCGTCACGCGCCCCTGGCCGCCGGCGAGCGCCAGGCGCAGCGTCTGCGCGCCGCTGAAGCGGCGGCGGTAGTTGCCCGTGCCGTCGCTGAAGGTCGCGTCCCGACTCCAGTCCGCGTCGCCGATCTTGAATTCGTAGCGGCCGTTCAGATCGACATTGATGTAGTACGCATCGCAGATCCAGCGCAGCGCCCAGTCGTCGTCGGGGGCCCAGGCATTCATCGAGCCGCGCAGATAGAGCGTGCGACCGGGCAGCGGATCGGGCGTGCACGGGGCCTGCGGCGGGGCCGCGGGCGGGGCCGCTTGCGACGCCGCTTGCGCCGCCGCCTGCGATGCCGGCCGGACCGGCGCTTGCGCCGCCGCGGACACTGCCACGGCGCACAGGAACGCGGCGGCGACGCCGTTGACGGCCATGCGGGCGAGGTGGCAGCGCTTCATTGCACGCGCTTGTAGTTCGTGTAGCCGCCCGGCGGCGCGGTCTCGGGCCGCAGCACGCGGAACGAGCGCGGCGCCATCTCGACCTCGAGCAGCGTCGCCGCGAGGCGCAGCGGCCGGGACTGCGGCGCCGGAATCAGGTCGATCATCGTCGTGCCGTCCATCAGCTTCGAATTCGCGATCATCACGGTCTCGCTCACCGTCGCGTCGGACGGATTGACGAGCACGATCACGGTGTCGGCGACGCGGTCGGTCCAGCGCTCGAAGCCGTAGAGCCGGCGCGTCGACAGCGGCCGGTAATTGCCGACGCGCAGCGCCCGATGCTCGCGCCGCAGCCGGATCAGCGACCGCGTCCAATCCAGCGCCGGGTGGCCGGCCTCGACGAGGTCCCAGCGCATCGGCGCGCGCATCGACGGGTCTTCGCCGCCGGCCATCTCGACTTCGGCGCCGTAATACAGGTTCGGCGAACCCGGCAGCGTGAACTGCAGCACCTGCGCGAGCCGGCGCGCGCGCGCATCGGGCAGCGTCGTCGCCAGCCGCGGCGTGTCGTGGTTGTCGAGATAGATCCAGCTCTTGAGCATGTTCTCGATGCCGGCATCGTCGATCAGCCGCGTCACCATCGCGCCGTAGCTCGTCGCGTCCAGGCGCCCGTCGGCCAGGCGCAGCGTCAGGTGACGCAGCGCGAAATGCATCACCGCGTCGACCGACGGGAACCAGTCGCGCGGGTAGTTCGCGATCTCGCCGACGACCAGCGATCCGGCCTTCTCGGCATGCGCCGAGCGCGTCAGCTGCTCGAGGAAGGTGAAGCCGATGTCGAAGGCGACATCGAGGCGCCAGCCGTCGACGCCGTCGCGCAGGTAGCTGCGCACGACCGAATCGGGAGCGGCGTGGATATGTTCGCGCACGCGCGGGTTTTCCAGGTTCAGCTCGGGCAGGTTCTCGGCGCGCCACCAGGCGCGCGCGCCGCCGGGATACTGCGCGCCGAAGACGAACCAGTCGCGGAACGGGCTCGCCGGGTCGGCCTCGGCGGCACGGAAACGCGGCGCGTTGCGCCCCATGTGGTTGAAGACGCCGTCGAGCACCAGCTTCATGCCGCGCCGGTGCAGCTCGGCGGCGAGTTCGCGCACATCGTCGCGGCTGCCGTATTCGGGCGAGATCGCCTGGTAGTCGAGCGCGTCGTACTTGTGGTTCGTGTAGGCCAGGCAGATCGGATTCAGGTACAGCACGTCGGCGCCGAGCGACTCGACATGGTCGAGCCGCGCGCGCGTGCTCGCGAGGTCGCCGCCCCAGAAGTCGATCTCGTGGCTCCAGACCTTGCGGTCCTCGAGATAGGTGCCGGGCTGCGGCAGTTCGTCCCAGCGCCGCAGCCGCTTGGGCGCCGGATAGAGATGGCGCTTGGCCTCGAGGTCGGCGGCCGGCGCATAGCGGTCGACCAGCACCTGGTAGACGACGGCCCCGTTGCGCCAGTCGCGCGCGCGCGCCTCGAAGACGCCCTCGAGTTCGCGATCCTGACGGTTCGCATGGAGACCGGCGCCGCGGCCGGCCGGCGGGTTTTCGTTCATCCCTTGACCCCTCCCGCGGTCAATCCGGAAACGATCCAGCGCTGCGCGAGCAGGAACACGAGCGTGATCGGCAAGCCGCTGAGCACCGCGGCGGCGGCGAAATCGCCCCAGAGGTATTTCTGGTCCTGCAGGTAGAACTTGCTGCCGACCGCCAGCGTCAGGTTCGGCTCCTCGCGCAGCAGCACGCTGGCCACCGGGTATTCGATGATGGTGCCGATGAAGGCGAGCACGAAGACGACCATCAGGATGGGCACGGCCATCGGCAGCAGCACATGGCGGAAGGTCTGCCAATGCGTGGCGCCGTCGACCTTGGCGTTCTCCTCGATCTCCGCCGGGATGGTCTCGAAATAGCCCTTGATGGTCCAGATGTGCATCGCCACGCCGCCGAGGTAGGCCACGATGAGCCCGGCATGGGTCTCGACGCCGAGCCAGGGCAGCCGCGTGCCGATGCCGTCGAAGATGGCGTAGATCGCCACCAGCGCGACGGCGACCGGGAACATCTGCAGCAGCAGCATGGTGTCGAGGATGAGCTGCTTGCGCGCGAACTTCAGCCGCGCGAAGGCGTAGGCCGCGGTGGTCGATATCGCGACGATGAGCGCGGCCGAAATGGTCGCGATCTTGATCGAGTTCCACAGCCACAGCAGGACCGGGAACGGCGGCTGCGTCAGCGTGCCGTCGGCGCCGCGGTAGGGGATGCCGAGCGCGAGTTGCCAATGCTCGAGGCTGATGCGGCTCGGGATCAGCGAGCCGACGGCGAAATTGCCCGGCCGCAGCGAGATGCTGACGACGGCGAGCAGCGGGAACAGCGTCACCACGAGCAGCGCGATCAGCGCCGCATGGGCGGCGCGCACGCGCCAGACCTGGCTCCTGCCGGTGACGATCGCCATCGCTAGACCCTCGCTTCCTTGACGCGCGTGATGCGCAGCTGCACCAGCGCCATGATCGCGACCATGATGAAGATCAGGGTCGATATCGCCGCCGCGAGGCCGAAGTTCTGGCCGCTGTCGGTGAACGCGATGCGGTAGGTGTAGCTGACGAGGATGTCGGTCGTGCCCGCCGGCAGCTTGGTGTTGAGGTAATCGGGCCGGCCGTCGGTGAGCAGCGAGATGAGGACGAAATTGTTGAAATTGAAGGCGAACGAGCTGATCAGCAGCGGCGTCAGCGGGCGCGCGACGAGCGGCGCGGTGATGCGGAAGAAGTTCGTCAGCGGTTTCGCGCCGGCGATCGCCGAGGCCTCGTAGAGGTCGGCCGGGATCGCCTTCAGCAGTCCGCTGCACAGGATCATGATGTAGGGGTAGCCGAGCCAGGTGTTGACGATGAGGATCATCGCGCGCGCCAGCGTCGGGTCGGCGAACCAGGCCGGGCGCACGCCGAACAGCGCATGCAGGATGGTGTTGATCTCGCCGAAGTTCTGGTTGAACAGGCCCTTGAAGACGAGGATCGAGATGAAGCCCGGCACCGCATAGGGCAGGAACAGCAGCGTGCGGTAGAGGCCGCGGTGCGAGAGCGCCGGCCATTCGAGCAGCACCGCCAGCGCCATCCCGATCGCGGTCGAGAACACCACCGTGAGCCCGGCGAAGGCGATGGTCCAGATGAAGATGCTGATGAAGGGGCCGCGGAAATCGGGGTCGAACAGCATGCGCTGGTAATTCGCGAACCCGATCGAGACCTTGTAGCCGGGCTGCACGCGCACGCCGGCCGCGGTCTCGAAATAGCCGGTGCGGCCGTTCGGCCGGTAGACGGCGCCGTTGGCGACGCGCGTGATCGAGCCGTCGGGATTCGCGCGCCACAGGCGCTCGATCGGGCCGTATTCGTGCACGCCGGCATAGCGGATCACGCCGCCGCCCTGGGCCGCCGGCAGCTGCAGCTGCAGCGCGCGCAGCGCGTCGCGGTGCTGCAGCAGGTGGCGCAGGTCCAGCGCCGGTGCGAGATCGCCGGCGGCCGTCGGCGCCAGGGGCTGCAGCGCCACCGGCGCGCGGGCGCCGCCGTCGAGCGCGATCGGCGGCGTCGCCAGCGCCGGCGCGCTCGAGCCCTCGGGCGGCGTCAGCGTCAGGCGCCATTGGGCGCCGTCGCGATGGACCTCGTAGGTCCAGGCCTGGTCCTCGTCGGCGACGGTCTGGTCCAGCAGATAGGCCTTGGCGCGGTCGAAATCGAGCAGGTTGTTCGAGGCGTAATTCGTGAAGCCGATCTGCACCGTGTAGAACAGCGGAAAGGCGACGAAGACGAGCATCGCCGCGACGCCCGGGAACAGGTATTTCCAGGCCACGCTGCGCGCCGTGCCGTAGACGAAGATCGCCGTGCCGCCCAGCGCCGTCAGCCCCAGCGCCGTGAGCGGCTGGCCGGCCGTGTAGAGGCCGAAGACGAGCCACAGCAGCGCCAGCACGCAGGCGCCGACGACGAGGCGCCGCGTCATCGCTGCACCATGCGCGCGGCGGCGCCGTTGAGCGCATCGCGCGGCGATTGGCGGCCGTTCGTGATCGCCTCCAGCGCCGCGTCCATGGCCGGGAAGAAGCGCTGCATCTCCGGGATGTTGGGGATCGGCTCGCCGGCGCGCGCATTGGCCATCGTCGCGACGATGTTCGGGTCGCTGCTGAGCTCGCGGTAATAGGCCTTGTTCGCCGGCGTGCCCAGCGGCACGTCGGCGGAGATCGTCTTCAGGCTCGCCACCGTCAGCAGGTGGTTCTCGATGAATTCGCGCGCGATGTCCTTGACCGGGCTCGGCGAGGCGATCATGCAGCCGAGCACGCCGACGAAGGGCTTGCTCGGGTGGCCGTCGACGCTGGGGATGGGCGCGACGCCGAAATCGATGCCGCTCTTGCGCGCGTTGTCCCAGGCCCAGGGGCCGCTGATCATCATCGCGATCTGGCCGCGGTCGAATCCGGCCTCCATCTCGGCGTAGCGCGCGCCGCGCGGCATGTGGCCCTCGCGCACGAGCCGGTCGATCATCTCCGCGCCGGCCAGCGCGCCGGCGTCGTTGACGCCGACGACGCGCGTGTCGTAGTCGCCGTCGGGCTTGCGGCCGAAGATGAAGCCGCCCGGCCCGGCCAGCAGCGGCCAGGAGAAGAAGGACTTGTTGTAGTCCCACAGGATCGCGTGCAGGCCGCGCTTTTGCAGTTGGTCGTCGAGCGCGATCACCTGCTCGAAGGTGGCCGGCGGCGTCGGCACCAGCGCCTTGTTGTAGATCAGGCCGACGGCCTCGATCGCGAGCGGATAGCCCCACACCCGGCCCTGCCAGGTGAAGGCCTTCCAGGCCGCGTCGTCGATCGCGTCGCGCACGCGGCGCGGCGGCGTCACCGGCACGATGAGCCCGCTGCGGGCCCATTCGCCGGCGCGGTCGTGCGGCCAGCAGAAGATGTCGGGGCCCTTGCCGGCGGCGGCGGCGGCGGTGAACTTGTCGGGCGCGCCCTCGGGGTGCTGGACCACGACCTGGACGCCGCTTACGCGCGTGAATTCGTCGCCCACCTTCTGCAGCCCGTTGTAGCCCTTGTCGCCGTTGATCCAGATCAGCAGCTTCAGCGGCGCCGCCGCCGGTGCCGGCGCCGGCGCGACCGCCAGCAGCAGCGCCGCGACGAGCGCTGCGCCCAGGCGCGCATCAGGCCGCATGCCGCGCCTCGGCCGCGGCGCGGCGCGGGTAGGCGCGGCCCTCGGCGTCGAACAGATGCGTCTTCCCGGCCGGCACGCCCAGCGCCAGCGCATCGCCGCCGGCGACGCGGCGGTCGCTCTCGACGGCGCAGGTGATGACGTCCTCGGCCCCGGCGTTGCTGCAATAGGCGTACGTCATGCTGCCCAGCGATTCGACGAAGGTGACCTGGGTGTGCAGCGCGTTGTCGGGGCTGCCGGCGCGCAGATGCTCGGGGCGCACGCCGAGCTTGACCGGGTCGCCCGGCCGCGCCGCGGCGGCGTCGACGTCGCAGCGTATCGTCTCGCCGCCGCCCAGGCGCACCGTCGCGCCGGCGCTGGTCGCCTCGACGACGGTGGCGGCTATGAAGTTCATCCCCGGGCTGCCGATGAAGCCGGCGACGAAGAGGTTGCAGGGATGCTCGTACAGCGCCATCGGCGCGCCGACCTGCTCGATGCGGCCGGCCTGCAGCACGACGATGCGGTCGGCCAGCGTCATCGCCTCGACCTGGTCGTGCGTGACGTAGACCATCGTGGTGCCGAACTGCTCGTGCAGCTTGGCGAACTCGTAGCGCATCTTCACGCGCAGCGCGGTGTCGAGGTTGGACAGCGGCTCGTCGAACAGGAACACCTCGGGCTTGCGCACGATGGCGCGGCCGATCGCGACGCGCTGGCGCTGGCCGCCCGAGAGGTCCTTGGGCTTGCGCTGCAGCAGATGCTCGATGTGCAGGATCTTCGCCGCCTGCATCACGGCGCGGTCGATCTCGTCCTTGGGCACCTTCGCAAGCTTGAGCCCGAACGCCATGTTGTCGTACAGGTCCATGTGCGGGTACAGCGCGTACGACTGGAACACCATCGCGATGCCGCGCTCGGCCGGCGGCACGTCGTTGACGACGCGCCCGCCGATGCGCAGCTCGCCCTCGGTGATGTCCTCGAGCCCGGCGATGGTGCGCAGCAGCGTGCTCTTGCCGCAGCCGCTGGGGCCGACGAAGACCATGAATTCGCCGTCGCGGATCTCGAGGTCGATGCCGCGCAGGATCTGCACGTCGCCATAGGCCTTGCCGACCCCGGACAGCTTCACTTCGGCCACGTCGCGACTCCCGTTCCTGGGGCGCCTGCGCCCCGATTTGTAGACAATATACAGGTTTAGGTGCCGCAGACCATCGGGTATAACGCGCAGCAAGGCAGCGCCTACCCTTGTAAATCAGTCACTTAGATCGACACTCGATAGTCGCGATGTAGGCAAACTACAAAATCAGGCGACAGCCAGGCGTTCGCGGAACATGAGCACGAGGTCGGTCTTGGTGACATGGCCGCGCAAGCGGCCGTCGGTGTCGAGCACGGGCAGGCGCTCGCCGGCATGGGTGGCGAAGGTCTCGAGCACCTGCCACACCGGCGTCGTCAGCTGCACCCGGGGGTAGTCGCGCAGGACGATCGATTCGGGCCAGGGCTGGTCGTGCCGGGTCTGCGCGTTCACCAGCGGCGCGAGGTCGTGCAGCGCGATGGCGCCGAGGAAGCGGCCGTCGGCATCGACGAGGTAGACATGCTTCCAGCGGTATTTGAGGAACACGGCCTCGAGCTCGGCCAGCGTGGAGCCGGGCGCGATCGTCGCGCCTTCCTCGTGCAGCAGATCCTGCGCCACGCGCAGCGCCGGCACCGGCGCGCTGACGTTGGCCGACGCGGCATAGATCGACTTCGTGCGCAGCACGCGCGAGACGTAGTAGCCGAGCATGCAGGCCAGCATCAGCGGCACGACGACGCCGTAGTTCTCGGTCATCTCGAAGATCATCAGCACCGAGGTCAGCGGCGCGTGGGTGCAGGCGGCGAGGAAGGCGCCCATGCCGATGGCGATGCTGGCCGACGCCGGCACCGTGCCCGGCAGCAGCGCGTGCACCGCCATGCCGTAGAGCGCGCCGACGACCGCGCCCATGAACAACGTGGGCGTGAAGATGCCGCCGACGGCGCCGGAACCGGTGGTCGCGGCGACACCGACGATCTTGGCCACCAGCACCGCGACCAGCGCCGGCGCGAGCCAGCCGCCCTGCAGGATCGAGTTGACGACGCTGTAGCCGTTGCCCCAGACGCCGGGATTGAAGACCGAGACCGCGCCGACGATGAGCCCGCCGCTGCCGAGCTTGAGCCACAGCGGCGCCTTCCAGCGCCGGTAGACGATGTGCGCGCGGTCGAGGATCCACAGGTACAGCGGCGCGCCGAGGCCGGCGACGATGCCCAGCAGCGCCAGCAGCACGGTCGGCCAGCCGCTGTTGGGCAGCACGAAGGGCGGCATGCGGTAGACCGGGTTGTTGCCGACGAGCAGGCCCGCGGTGACGTTGGCCGCGACCGAGGCGATGAGCAGCGGCCCCAGCGACTCCACCGCCAGCGTCCCGAGCAGGATCTCGGCGACGAAGAGCGCGCCCGCCATCGGCGCGGTGTAGGCCGTGGCCAGGCCGGCGGCGGCGCCGCAGGCCACCATCAGCTTGCGCCGCGGCACCGGCGCCTTGCTCCAGCGCCCGACCACCGATCCGGTGAGCGCCGCGAGCTGCACCATCGAGCCCTCGCGCCCGATCGCGCCGCCGCTGGCCACCGTCGCCGCCGACGAGAGCGCGCGCAGGCAGGACGAGCGCACGCCGAGGTGGCCGTCGCCGATCGCCACCGATTCCATGTAGTCGCCGCCCGGGCTGCCGGCGGCGACGCGGCGCGCCCACATCAGCACCGCCCCGGCGACGACGCCGCCGAGCGCGGGCGCGATCAGCCGCAGCCACCAGACGAGGCCGCCGGCGATGTGCACGAGGCCGTCGCTGCGGCCGTAGAGCAGCCGCTCGGTGAGCAGCAGGCTTTCGCGGAAGCCGATCGTCGCCAGTGCGCCGAGCACGCCGATGGCGCTGGCCCACAGCAGCGTGCGTTGCCACTCCGAAGTGCGCAGCCTCTGCAGCACCAGGATGCGATAGGCCAGTAGCCTGCGCATGAACGGCCCTAGGCCTCCCCGATTGAACCAGCCGCGGATGTTAACGGTGCGCGGGGGGCGCATGGCATGATCGGACCCAGCGACCGCCCGCGACGCTGGAGCCCGACCCGATGCAGACCCTCGACGAGATGCGCAGCCTGCACCTGCTCAGCCACGAACAGCATGCCCAGATCGGGGCCTGGATCGCCGCCGGCAAGACGCCGGAGGCGATCATGCAGATGCCGGCGCACCTGTGGCGCGCCTTCACGCTGGCCAGCGTGCTGATGAATTTCGATGCCGACGTGAGCCAGCCGCCGCTGCTCGAATACGGCGGCTGAAGGCGGCTCGAATCGACGGCAGGGGTGCGCCGGCGCGCGTCCTCGTGGTGCTGCGTCAGGATCAGGCAGGCGACCTGCCGAACAGCGGCCGGTGGGCGAACCACAAGTTCATGCCGTCGGCGGCGAAGGCCGGCGTATGCCAGAGCAGGGCCAGCGCCCGAAGTACGCGCAGCATCGGCATCGACGGACCCCCGGCGACTCAGGCTGCCGCCTATCGCCGGCAGGACGATGGTGCTGATCGCGGGCATGCCGCCGATCGTCTCGGAGTGGCCTGCGACGCGCCCTTCGCGCTGCCGGCCCCGCGCTGCACGATGCCCGGTCACCGGTTCGCGGCGGGCCCGGGATGGCGCGTCGCGCCGGCCGGATTCCCGCTCGGCTTCATCGGCCGAGTCCGGGCAGACCGCGAGCGCCAGGACGGAACGATCGGCCCGGCGGCAGGGCGCGAACTTCCCGCCCAACGGCCGCGCGACGGCGCTCAATCGATCTTGCGGATCCTGTTGCCGTCCCGGTCGCTGACGTACAAGGCGTGGCCATCGGTGGCGATGCCGGCAGGGCCATCGAATGACGCCGATGCGCCGGCGCCGTCGACCTCCGCCGCGTTGCCCGATCCGGCCAACGTCGTCACCGCGCCGGTCGCGATGACGATCTGCGTCACGAGGCCGAAGCTAGGCTCGCAGACATACAGATCGGTACCGTCCGTCGCGATGCCGGCAAGGCCTGGGGAATTGCGATTGGGGCCGACGGGGCTGGTGTTCGGCAACGTCGTCACGGCGCCGCTGGCGATCACCACCTTGCGGATCCAGGAGCCGTAGGTATCGGTCACATAGAGATCGACGCCATCGGTGACGACCCCGATCGGACCGTCGAACGAAGCCGCACGGCCGATGCCGTCCGTTTCCGCCGTCTGGCCGCTGCCGGCCAGCGTCGTCACGGCGCCGGTGGCGATGACGACCTGGCGCAGCGTCCTGCCGGCCTCGTCGGCGACGTAGACGTTCGCGCCGTCGGTTGCCACGCCCATCGGCTGGTCGAATGCCGCGCCGCGGCCGCTGCCGTCGATTTCAGCCGCCGCACCCGAGCCGGCCAGCGTGGTCACGACGCCGGTGGCGATGACGACCTGGCGCAGCGTATCGCCGCCGCTGTCGGCCACGTAGAGATCGGTCCCGTCGGTCGTGATGCCGGCCGGGGAATCGAACGACGCCGCGGCACCCGTGCCGTCGGCCTCCAGCGCCAGGCCCGAACCGGCCAGCGTGGCGACGGCGCCGGTGGCGATGACGATGCGGCGGATCTTGTTCGTGGTGCTGTCGGCGACGTAGAGATTCGTGCCGTCCGTCGCCACGGCAACGGGACCGAAGAGCGTCGCCGCGGCGCCCACGCCGTCGACGTCGACGACGCCGTTGCCGCCGCCGGCCAGCGTCGCGACGGCGGCGCCGGCGAGGGCGACGGTGCGGATGGCACCGCTGTCGACGACAACCAGGGTGCCGCCGGCCGCCACGATGCCGTTGGGTGCCAGGAACATCGCCGCGGCGCCGACGCCGTCCCGTTCGCCTCCCGCGTTGCTGTTGCCCGCCAGCGTGGTCACCGCGCCGGTCGGGATCGAGACCTGACGCAGGGCCTCGGCGTCGGTGACGAACAGCTTGTTGCCGGAAACGGCGATGCCATGGGGGACGTCGAAAATGGCAGCGCTGCCGACGCCGTCGACGGCCGTGCCGCCGTGCGCACGCGAGCCGGCCAACGTCGTCACTGCGCCGGTCGAGATGACGATCTGGCGTATGGTGCCGCCGTCGTTCGCGCTGCCGCTGTCGGTGTCGGCGACGTAGAGGTTGCCGCCACCGATGGCGATGCCATAGGGCAAGTGGAACGTGGCCGAGCCGGCGCCGCCGTCGACTTCATTGCAGTCGGGGAAGCCCGGGGCGCCGCTGAAGGTCGACACGTTCGCGCCGGCGATCGTGATCCTGCGTATCCTGCAGTTGCCCGAATCGGCGACGTAGAGGTTGCTGCCGTCGGTCGCGATGCCGGCCGGCATGGAGAACGTTGCCGCCCTGCCCGCGCCATCGGCCCAGCCCGTGGACCCCGATCCGGCCAGCGTGGTCACCGCGCCCGTGGCGATCGCCACCTGGCGGATCGTCGCGCCGTCCTGATCGGTGACATAGAGATCGGAGCCGACGATCGCGATGCCCACGGGTCCATTGAACGACGCCGCGGTGCCGATGCCATCGACCTCGGCAGCGTTTCCGGAGCCTGCCAGCGTCGTCACGGCGCCGGTGGCGATGACGATCTTGCGGATCGTCCCGCCGCGGTAGTCGGTGACATAGAGATTCGCACCGTCGGTCGCGACGCCGGTGGCGACATTGAATGACGCCACCTGGCTGCTGCCGTCGACCTCGACGAAGGTCGTCGCCGAACCGGCAACCGTCGTCACCTGGCCCGAGAGCGCCAGCGGCCTGCCCTGGCCGGGCAGCCTGACCGTCAGCGCGTAGCTGGCGCTGGCGCTGGCGTAATGACTGTCCGCGGCGATCGTCGCGCTGATCGTCGTCGTGCCGGCGGAGATCGCCTTCACCGCGCCGGTGCCGCTGTCGACGCTGGCGACGGCGGGTGCGGAACTCGTGTAGGTGATGGCGCCGGTGGGGGCCGGCCCACCGCTCACGCCGGCGGCCATGGCGGCCTGGGTCGAGGTGAGACCGATCTGGAGGCCGACGCTGCTGCTGGCGAAGGTCAGCGATGCGGGAACCGGGGGCGGGTTCGAACCGCCGCCACCACCACAGGCCGTCGGCAGCAGCGTGCCGACCAGCAGTGCGAGGCGCCGCCAGGCCTGGATGGAAATCATCGCTTTCACCCCCTGTCGGCCAGGATGGGCAGCCCAGCCTTTGCGCCATAGTCTCGGAACGCCATGTGTCTGGCGCGTTTCCGGTCATCTATCGAGCAAGGGGACTGCCAGACCCTGCGTACCTTGGCGGGCTCCCGATCGAACGAGGCCACTCACGGGTTACCTGCGGATACCGATTTCGCCGTTCCGCGACGGCATGGCCATCACAAATGCCGCACGAGTTCCGGCACGGGCGCCGGCGGCGCCCCGGCCTCGAGCAGCGCGTCGACGAGGCAGCGCGTCGGCGCCGGGTCGAGCGCCGTCACCCGCTCATGCGGCAGCAGGCCCGTCGCCGTCGCCGGCCGGAGTTTGGCTACATTCGCGCATGTCCTTCCATCGAATGCTGCGTCTCGGCGCCGTCGGGCTGCTATGCGGCGCGCTCCAGGCGCTGGCCGCCGGCGCCGCCTGCGACGGCCCCCGGGCGACGACCCTGGTGTCCGACGCCACGCCGCGAACGGCGCAGGCCTGGGGCGTCGACCGCCACTGGATCTTCTGGCCCGGCCGCGCGCCGGCCGACGCCCGCTACTGGCT
Source organism: Burkholderiales bacterium (assembly GCA_018971105.1). Taxonomy (GTDB): domain Bacteria; phylum Pseudomonadota; class Gammaproteobacteria; order Burkholderiales; family Burkholderiaceae_C; genus Rubrivivax. The sequence goes on along the minus strand of JAGWVB010000035.1, from coordinate 5,431 downwards.
CGTGCATGCGCGCAACGGCCGCATCGCGGCGCTGTCGGGCCGGCCGGTGAGCGGCAGCCGGCTTGCGCTCGACGCCGGCCCGCCGGCATTGCCGGCCGAGTTCGAAGCCGCCTACCGCTGGCTCGGCCCGGGCCGCCTGCTGGCCTGGCCGCAGGTCGGCCCGGCGCGGCTGAAGGGGCTGCTGCGCCAGCAGCTCGTCGTCGTCGAGACCGATGCCGCCGGGCTCGTGCGCCACGCCACCGAGATCCAGGCCGCAGGCACGCTCGACGACCTCTACGCCGGCGCGACCCGCCTCGACGACCTCGGCGTGCAGGTCGACGCCACGGCGACCCGCTTCAAGCTCTGGGCGCCGACGGCGCAGGCGGTCTCGCTGTGCCTGTACCCGGCGCCGACCGGCCCCGCGCTGGCACCGCTGCCGCTGCACCGCGACGAGCGCAGCGGCGCCTGGTCGGTGGCGCTGGCCGGCGACCGCAGCGGCGACTACTACACCTACCTCGTCGATGTCTACGTGCGCGGCGTCGGCCTCGTGCGCAACCGCGTCACCGACCCCTATTCGATCAGCCTGACGACCGATTCGCGCCGCAGCTGGATCGGCCGCCTCGACGCGCCCGACCTCTATCCGCCGGGCTGGGCGACGGCGCCGCGCCCGGCCGCCGCGGCCGCGCCGACCGACAGCGTGATCTACGAGCTGCACCTGCGCGATTTCTCGGCCGGCGACGCCAGCGTGCCGGCGGCGCAGCGCGGCAAGTACCTCGCCTTCACCGACGCGGACTCGCAGGGCATGCGCCATCTGCGCGCGCTCGCCGCCGCCGGCGTCACCGACATCCACCTGCTGCCGCTGTTCGACTTCGCCGGCGTGCCCGAGCAGGGCTGCGTCACGCCCGACGCGCAGGTGCTGGCGCGCGCCGCGCCCGACAGCAGCGAACAGCAGGCGCTGGTGATGGCGACCGCCGCCACCGATTGCTACAACTGGGGCTACGACCCCTGGCATTACGGCGCGCCCGAGGGCAGCTACGCGAGCGATGCCGCCGACGGCGCGGTGCGCATCCGCGAGTTCCGCGCCATGGTGCAGGCGCTGCACGGCGCCGGGCTGCGCGTCGGCATGGACCTCGTCTACAACCACACGGTGGCCGCGGGCCAGGATCCGCACTCGGTGCTCGATCGCATCGTGCCGGGCTATTACCAGCGCCTCGATGCCCAGGGCCGGGTCGAGACCTCGACCTGCTGCGCCGACACCGCGACCGAGCACGCGATGATGGCCAAGCTGATGATCGACACCGCGGTGCGCTGGGCGCGCGACTACGGCATCGACGGCTTCCGCTTCGACCTGATGGGGCACCAGCCGCGCGCGGCGATGCTGCGCCTGCAGGCCGCCGTCGACGCCGCGGCCGGGCGCCACATCCCGCTCATCGGCGAGGGCTGGAATTTCGGCGAGGTCGCCAATGGCGCGCGCTTCGTGCAGGCGGCGCAGGGCCGGCTGGCCGGCACCGGCATCGCGACCTTCAGCGACCGCGGCCGCGACGCCGTGCGCGGCGGCGGCTGCTGCGACGGCGCGGCGGCCACGCTCGCGCGCCAGGGCTGGATCAACGGCCTGCACTACGCGCCCAACGGGCACGGCGCCCCGGCCGGCGCGCAGGCACTCGACCGCAGCGCCGACCTCGTGCGCGTCGGCCTCGCCGGCACCCTCGCCGGCTACCGCATGACGACGGCCGACGGCAGCGTGAAGACGCTGGCCGAGATCGATTACGACGGCCAGGATGCCGGCTACGCGAGCCAGCCCGACGAGGTCGTCAACTATGTCGAGAACCACGACAACCCGACGTTGTGGGACATCGACGAGCTCAAGCTGCCGCGCACGACCTCGATCGACGACCGCGCCCGCGTCCAGGTGCTGGGGCTGGCGGTGACGGCGCTGAGCCAGGGCATCGCCTACTTCCACGCCGGCGTCGAGCTGCTGGCGAGCAAGAGCGGCGACCGCAACAGCTTCGACAGCGGCGACTGGTTCAACCGCCTCGACTGGAGCGCCACCGACAACCATTGGGGCAGCGGCCTGCCGCCCAAGCCCGACAACGGCGCGCTGTGGCCGGCGCTGGCGCCGCTGCTCGCCGACCCGGCGCTCAAGCCGGGGCCGGCGCAGATCCGTTTCGCCCGCGACGCGTTCATGGACCTGCTGCGCATCCGCGCCAGCACGACGCTGCTGCGGCTGCGCAGCGCCGACGAGATCGAGCAGCGCCTGAAGTTCTACAACACCGGGCCCGGGCAGCAGGGATCGGTGATCGTCGGCCACGTCGACGGCCAGGGCCTGCCGGGCGCCGTCTGGTCGGAGCTGCTGTACGCGATCAATGCCGGCACGACCGCCGCGACGCTGCAGCTGCCCGATCTCGAAGGCCATGCGCTGCGCCTGCACCCGGTGCAGGCGGCGCCGACGGCGGCCGACCCGCGGCCGGCGGCGGCATCGCGCTGGAACGCCGCGAGCGCGACGCTGACGGTGCCGCCGCGCACCGCGGTCGTCTACGTCGGCGCGCGCAACGAGTGAGGCCCGCGCCCTTCAGTGCGCGTGCACATGCTCCCCGGCCTTGAGCCGGTAGACCGTGCCGCAATAGGCGCAGCGGCCTTCGCCCGTGGTCGCGACGTCGATGAAGACGCGCGGATGGCCGCTCCACAGCGGCATGCGCGGGTTCGGGCAGAACGTGACGCCGGGCCCCTCGAGGTCGGCGGCGGCGAGTTCGACGACGGCTTTGGGTTCGTTGCTCATGATCAGACCGGGGTCAGCCACTCGGCGTACTTGGGATTGCGGCCGTTGACGATGTCGAAGAACGCGGCCTGGATCTTCTCGGTCACCGGGCCGCGGCTGCCGGCGCCGATCTCGATGCGGTCGAGTTCGCGGATCGGCGTCACTTCGGCCGCGGTGCCGGTGAAGAAGGCCTCGTCGGCGATGTAGACCTCGTCGCGCGTGATGCGCTTCTCGACGATCTTGATGCCGAGGTCGGCGCAGATCGTGAACACGGTGTTGCGCGTGATGCCGTTGAGCGCGCCGGCCGAGAGGTCGGGCGTGTAGACGACGCCGTTCTTGACGATGAACAGGTTCTCGCCCGCGCCCTCGCTGACGAAGCCGCTGGCGTCGAGCAGCAGCGCCTCGTCGTAGCCGTCGTCGGTGGCCTCGAGGTTGGCGAGGATCGAGTTCGTGTAGTTGCTGACCGCCTTGGCCTGCGTCATCGTGATGTTGACGTGGTGGCGCGTGTAGCTGCTGGTCTTGACGCGGATGCCGCGGCGCAGGCCTTCCTCGCCGAGGTAGGCGCCCCAGGACCAGGCGGCGACCATGAGGTGGATCTGGTTGCCGCGCGGGCTCACGCCGAGCTTGACGTCGCCGATCCAGGTCAGCGGCCGAAGGTAGCAGCTCTCGAGCTTGTTCGCGCGCACGACCTCGCGCTGCGCCTCGTTGACCTGGGCCGGCGTGAACGGGATCTTCATGCGCAGGATCTTGGCGCTGTTGAACAGCCGCTCGGTGTGCTCCTGGAGCCTGAAGATCGCCGTGCCGCGGTCGGTCTTGTAGGCGCGCACGCCCTCGAAGGCGCCGCAGCCGTAGTGCAGCGTGTGCGACAGCACGTGGATCTTGGCGTCGCGCCATTCGACCAGCTGGCCGTCCATCCAGATCTTGCCGTCACGGTCGGACATCGACATGGGGGCTCCTCGAGGCAGGGATGTGTGAAAACGCGATTTTAGGCCGCCGCCGGGGCGCCGGGCCTTGCCGCAGAATCGCCGCCATGGACCGACTGCAGACCTGGGTCATCAACCTCGACCGCGCGCCCGAGCGGCTGGCGCGCATCAGCGCGCAGATGCAGCGCCTGGGCCTGCCCTTCCACCGCCTGCCGGCGGTCGACGCGCGCGCCTTCACGCCGGCGCAGGCGGCGCAGATCGACGAGGCCGCGTTCCGGCGCCGCCACGGCATGCCGCCGGCCCCGGGCGAGCTCGGCTGCTATCTCTCGCATGTCGAGGCGGTGCGCCGCTTCGGCCAGAGCGATGCCGAATTCGCGCTCGTGCTCGAGGACGACGTGCTGCTGCACGCGAGCCTGCCGGCGGTGCTCGCGGGCCTCGTCGAGCAGGCCGCGCACTGGGACGTCGTCAAGCTCTCGGCCGTGCATTCGGGCACCCCGGTGCCGTTCCAGACCGTCGCCCCCGGCCACCGGCTGGCGGTGATGCTGACGCGCTGCACCGGCGCCAGCGCCTACGTCATCAACCGCCGCGCCGCCGCCGCCTATGCCGGCCGGCTGCTGCCGATGACCCTGCCCTACGACCATGTGTTCGACCAGGGCTGGCATTGGCATCTCAAGGTGCGGCTGGTGACGCCGACGCCTTGCGGCCACGATTCGGACATCGCCTCGACGATCGCCGCGCCGCGCAGCCGCGCGCGCAAGTTCCCCTGGTGGCGGCGGCTGCCGACCTACGCCTACCGCTTCGGCGCCGCGCGCCGCCGCCTCGCCTACAGCCTGGGCCAGGCGCTGCAGGAGTCGTTCAGCGGCGCTCGATGACATTTGCGCCCTGACGCATCGCCTCGCGCCCGCCGCGGCGTGCGCCCGGCTCAGAGCGGCAGCGCCGGGTGCGTCAGCATCCGGTAGACGTAGCCCAGCGGCCCCGAGGGCTCGAAAGGCCGCCAGTCCCCTTCGGCCTGGGCCAGCCGATCGGCGACGATCCACAGCACGGCCGCGTTGAACGCGAGGCCGAGGTGGCTGCCGGGGACGCGGATGTTCTCGTCGGCACGCGGCATCGTCGCCTCCTGCGCCGGCACGACGCCGTCGCTGATCGAATAGAGGCAGCTCACCGGCATCGCCGGGCGGTCGCGCTCGCGCAGCTTCCTCGCATGCGGCTGCATCGCGTGCGCCGAGGGCCCGCGCGGATGCGAGATCAGGCGGTAGATCGCCTGCACGAACGGTGCGGCCTGGCTGCCGCGCGCCAGGTCGACCGTGACCGGGCTGCCGAGGGTGACGACGCTGCGCACGCAAGCGCCCGCCTCGTGCGCGCCGTAGAGCGCGAACACACCGCCCAGGCTCCAGCCGACGAGGCTGACCTTGCGCCCGGTTTCGCGGTGCAGGCGGCGGATGCGCTGCTTCAGCGCCTGCGCATGGCGGGCGTGGAAGCCGACGTTGCGGCCCAGGCCCCAGGTCTGCACGGCGTAGCCGCGGCTGCGCAGGAAGACCTGGAGCGCGACGAGGGAGAACTCGCTGCCGAGGAAGCCCGGCAGCAGCAGCACCGGGTGGCCATCGCCCTGCGGCGCGGCCAGCAGCGCCGGCGTCAGCCACGGCAGCAGCGCGATCTCGAACAGCGCGCGCGGCTCGAGCGCCGTGTGCCAGCGCGCGGGGTGGCCGGCCTGCGCTGGCGGCGGCGCGCGCGGAGAGTCCATGCCGGGCATCGTAGCCCGAGTCCGGCCGCCGCC
>JAGWVB010000305.1 GCA_018971105.1 Burkholderiales bacterium | reverse complement strand
TGCGGCCGCGGGCCCCCGCGCAGCGCAGCGGGCCCGCGTCGCAGCGCAGGCGGCGCCCGCCGCGAAGGCGGCCAGGGACGCCAAGGACGTCAAGGACGCGAAGGAGGCGAAGCGGGCCGCGCGGCCCCCGCTCGTGCGCGACGGCTTCACGATGCCCGAGGCCGATTTCGCCCTCATCGCCCAGCTCAAGCTGCGCGCGCTCGAAGCGCGGCGCGCGGCCAAGAAGAGCGAGCTGCTGCGCGCCGGCCTGCACGCGCTGGCGGCGCTCGACGCGCGCACGCTCGCGCTCGCGCTCGACCGCCTCGACCCGGTGCGCATCGGCCGGCCGAAGAAGGGGCGCTGAGCGCCTCGCCTCCAGGGAGATCGACATGAGCGCCAACACCACCCTCTGGTGGACCCTGCTGTGCTGCGCCAGCGCCATCAACGTCGTCGCCTGGGTCGCGTCGGCGCTCGCGCTGCGGCGCCGCCAGGCCTCGGTGCACCCGGCCACGCGCGACGCCATGCGCATGCAGATGGCGCTCTCCGCCGTCTACGTGCTGGGCTGCGCCTACCGCTCGGTGTTCCCGGTGTTCGACATCCGCCGCCTGTGCCTGTTCGACAGCCAGCTCTCGAGCGTCATCGTCGGCCGCTCGGTGGCCACCGTCGCCGAGCTGTGCTTCGCGGCCCAATGGGCGCTGCTGCTGCGCGGCGTCGCGCGCTCGGCCAGCAGCGCGCCCGCGCTCGCCGTCTCGCGCCTGGTGCTGCCGCTGATCGCGCTGGCCGAGCTCTGCTCCTGGTACGCGGTGCTGACGACCGACAATATCGGCCATGTGTTCGAGGAGACGATCTGGGGTCTGGCGGCGGCGCTGCTGGTGGCCAGCCTCGCCTTCGTCTGGCCGCACTGCCGGCGCGAGCTGCGGCCGGCGCTGGCGCTGTGCGGGGTCGCCGGCCTCGCCTATGTCGCCTACATGTTCGGCGTCGACGTGCCGATGTACTGGTCGCGCTGGATCCACGACCTGGGCGTCGGGCGCCCCTTCCTCACGCTGTCGCAGGGCGTGGCCGACGCCTCGGGGCGCTGGATCGTGTCGCACCACTGGCGCGACTGGCGCTCGGAGGTGACCTGGATGACGCTCTATTTCACGGTCGCGGTCTGGCTCAGCATCTCGCTCATGCATGCGCCCCGGCTGTGGGCCGCCGAAAGGTCCAGAATCGTCGCCCGGCCGCGCGATCGCGCCGCGCCGACGCGCGGCCAGGAGTTCGCATCGTGATGAAATCGACCACCGCCTTCAGCTTCCTGCGCATCGTGCGCGCGGCCCGCTTCTCGGAGCGGGGCTTCCGCAGCGCCTGGCGCGACGAGGCGGCCTTCCGCCAGGAGCTGTGCCTGATGCTGCTGCTGGCGCCGCTGACGCTGTGGCTGCGGCTGCCGCGGCTGGACACGGTGCTGCTGCTGGCGCTGATGGCGCTGGTGCTGATCGCCGAGCTGCTGAATTCGGCGCTCGAGGCCGTCGTCGACATGGCGACACGCGAGTTCCACCCGCTCGCGGCCAAGGCCAAGGACTGCGGCAGCGCCGCCGTCTTCGTCGCGCTGCTGACGCTGGGCGGCGCCTGGCTCGCGCTCGCCGGGCCGGCGCTGTGGGAGGCGCTGGCTAGGTGAGCGAGCCCGCGCACGCCGGGCTCGCGAGCCAGTGCAGCGTGAACAGCCGCCGCTCGTCGGTCCAGGACGCGCGCGGCTCGAAGCCGGCGGCGCGCGCAAGCTCGCCGAAGGCCGCATCGGCGTACTTGTAGGAATTCTCGGTGTGCACGCTCTCGCCCTCGGCGAATTCGAAGCGCTGCCCGGCCACCGTGACGACCTGGGCGCAGCGGCTCACGAGGTGCATCTCGATGCGCCGCAGCGGCGCGTTGTAGAAGGCCGAGTGATACCAGGCGTCGAGGTCGAAATCAGCGCCCGCCTCGGCGTTCGCGCGCGCCCAGAGGTTGAGGTTGAAGGCCGCGGTGACGCCTGCAGCGTCGTTGTAGGCCGCGTGCAGCAGCGCCGGATCCTTGACGCGGTCGACCCCGATCAGCAGCCCCGCGCCGCGCGTGAGCGCGGCCATGCGCAGCAGCAGCGCCTGCGCCTGCACCGGGTCGAAATTGCCGATCGAGCTGCCGGGGAAGAAGCCGACGCGGCGCCCGCGCGGCTGCGGCAGCTCGACCCCGGCGACGTAATCGCCGACGACCGGCTGCACCTCGAGCGCCGGATGGTCGGCGCGCAGCGCGGCGGCGGCCTGCAGCAGGTGCTCGCCCGAGATGTCGATCGGCAGGTAGCGCAGCGGCGCCTCGAGCGCGCCCAGCAGCGCGCGCAGCTTGCGCGCCGAGCCGGCGCCGAATTCGACGATCTCGGCGCCCGCACCGATGCAGCCGGCGATCGCCGATGCATGGCGCTCGAGCAGCGCCAGTTCGACGCGCGTCGGGTAGTACTCGGGCAGCTCGCAGATGCGGTCGAACAGGCGCGAGCCGGCGGCGTCGTAGAACCACTTGGGCGCGATGGAACGCGGTCGCGCGGCGAGGGCGGCGCGCAGCTCGCGCGCGAACTCGCTCACAGGTCGCGCGCGAGCCGCAGCCCGCTGAACTGCCAGCGCGCCGCCGGAGGGAAGAAGTTGCGGTAGCTCGCGCGCGCATGGCCGCGCGGCGTCGCGCAGCTGGAGCCGCGCAGCACGAGCTGGCCGACCATGAACTTGCCGTTGTACTCGCCCGCCGCGCCCGGCGCGGCGGCGAAGCGCGGATACGGGTCGTAGGCCGAACGCGTCCATTGCCAGACCTCGCCGTAGGCGTCCGGCGGCGGCTGCGGTCCGGTCACGGCAGCCTCCCATTCGAATTCGGTCGGCAGCCGCGCGCCGGCCCATTGCGCATAGGCGGCAGCCTCGTAGAAGCTGAGGTGGCGCACGGCGCGCGCCGGGTCCCTCGGCTGCACGCCATGGAGCGTGAACTCGCAACCGTCGGCGAGCCAGTACGGCGGCGCCGTCCAGCCTTGCGCCAGGCGCAGCGCCCAACCCTCGGCGAGCCAGAGCGCGGCGCGGTCGTAGCCGCCGTCGTCGACGAACTGCGCGTATTCGGCGTTGCTGACGAGGCGCGAGGCCAGCGCATGCGGCTGCAGCAGCACGGCGTGGCGCGGCGCCTCGTTGTCGAAGGCGAAGCCGGCACCGGCATGGCCGACCTCGACGCGGCCGCCCGCGTGCTCGATCCAGCGCGCCGGCAGCGCGGACGGCGCCGCCGGCGCCGCGCCGGCGCACACCGCGGGCCGCAGCGGATTCAGCGACATCAGGTGCAGGATGTCGGTGTACATCAGTTCCTGGTGCTGCTGCTCGTGCTGGATGCCGAGCTCGATGAGCGGCGCGGCGCGCTGGGCGAGCGCGCTCGATGCGCGGTCGATGAAGCGCGCCAGCGCGCGATCGACCGTGTCGCGGTAGGCATGCACCTCGGCCAGCGCGGGCCGCGTCAACAGGCCGCGCTGCGGCCGCGGATGGCGCGCGCCCAGCGCCTCGTAGTACGAATTGAAGAGCGGGCCCCAGCGTGCGTCGTGGACCCGATACGCGGCGTCCAGCGGCTGCAGCACGAGGTTCTCGAAGAACCAGCTCTGGTGCGCAAGATGCCATTTCATCGGGCTCGCATCGGGCATCGACTGCGCGGCCTGGTCCTCGGCGCCCAGCGGCGCGGCGATCTCGAGCGAACGCGCCCGCACCGCGCTGTAGCGCTGCCAAGTCAGCATCCGGTCGCCGGGTTCATCCATGCCGCACAGTCCTCAAGGTCGGTCGCCGCGCCCGCGGCGGCGCCGCAGTGTATGCGGGCGCGAAATATTCGGCGTCCGGGCGCCGTCGCGTTGGCGCCCGCGTCCCGATAATGCGTCGACCCTCCGGCCCGGCCCTCACACGATGCTGCGTCCCTTTCGATGCGCCGCCCTGCTCATGGCTGCGGCGCTGCTTTGGCCCGCCGGCGTGCCCGCGCGCGCGTCGGCGCTGCCGTCCGCGGCACCGCCGCCGCTCGTCGTCGATGTCGACAAGGAGGGCCCGCGCATCATCATCGACGTCCAGGCCCGCGTCGCGGCCGATCCGCAGCTCACCTGGCAGGTGCTGACCGACTACGACCACATGGCGGATTTCCTCTCGCTGCTGCAGTCCAGCCACGTCGTGGCCGGCAGCGGTCCGGCGCTCGAGGTCGAGCAGGTCGGCCAGGCGCACCGGGCCTTCCTGCACTACACCTTCCACAGCCGCCTCGCGATCGGCCTGGACGTCGACCGGCACCGCATCGAGGGCCACCTGATCGACGGCGACTTCAAGCGCTTCGACTTCTGGACCCGCGTCACCGCCCTCGACGACGGCGGCTCGCTCATCACGCACCATGGCGAGTACATCCCCGACGCCTGGGTGCCGCCGGGCATCGGGCCGGTGTTGATCCGCGCCGAGACCCGGCGCCAGTACGAGGAACTGATCGCCGAGGTGCTGAGGCGACGCGATGCCGCGCGCCCCTGAACCCTGGCGGACTCGGGTAAACCCTGATTTGCAATCGATTGCATTTCAGCAGAATCGATACCCGGTGAAGTCAAGCGGCGATGCGGTCTTCGCTGGTAAAAAATCTCATCGATGAATTTTTTGTAAATCTGCAATCGTTTGCGTTATTACCAAATATTTCCTCCAAGGAGCCACCGTGTCATTCAATGAAACCGAGCGCCGTCAGCTGATCAACGCCCCCGGCATCGGCCCGCGCGTCGTCGAGCGCCTCGAACAGGTCGGCTTCGATTCGCTGGCCGCGATGCAGCGCAGTGGCACCGACGCCGTGGTCGAGCGCGTCTGCCGCATGCTGGGCAGCAACGCCTGGACGAATCGCCGCCGCGCGCTCAACCGCCTGCTGGCCG
>JAGWVB010000304.1 GCA_018971105.1 Burkholderiales bacterium | reverse complement strand
GGTGGCACCGGCCGTGGCGCCGGCCGCGGCAAGGACCGATGCACCGGCCGCGGCGACGACCGCCGCACCGGTCGCGGCTACGACCGCCGCAGCGACCGCCGCCCCGGCCACGCCGCGCGCGGAATTGAAGTTCGCCGTCACGACGCGCGTGATGCGCACGCGCGCCGAGGCCGAACAGGTGGCCGCGGCGATGGGCGCGCTGCTGCAGACGATCGACGCCGGTGCCGTGCACACCGACATCCTGCCGGTGCAGGACGACTGGCGCGTCGTCGGCTGGCCGTTCGCGCGCCGCCAGGATGCCGACAAGGCGCGTGCGCTGCTGAGCGCGCGCGGCATGCGGGTCCAGGTCATCGCCTTCTGAGCGCCCCTGGAACTGGCGCTACGCGTCAGGCCCCCCGAGGGGGTCAAGGAAGCTTGGGAGCGGCCCGGCGTTTCCTCGAGACCTCCGCGCCGCGCGCCCCGGCGGTGGCGGTTCGCCGCCACGCCAGCGGCTACGATGCGCGCTGTCTTCAATCCAGCGCGGGAGCCGACATGGCCTCAGGCAAGATCCTCGTAGCCCAGGGCGGCGGCCCGACGGCGGTCATCAACCAGAGCCTCGTCGGCGTCGTGCTCGAGGCGCGGCGCCACCTCGGCATCCGGCGCGTCTACGGCGCGCGCCATGGCGTGCGCGGCATCGTCAACGAGGATTTCGTCGACCTCACGCAGGAGACCAGCCACAACCTCGAACTCGTCGCCGGCACGCCCGCGGCGGCGCTGGGGTCGACGCGCGACAAGCCCGACCTCGCCTATTGCCGCGAGATGTTCAAGGTGCTGGCGGCGCACGAGATCGAGCATTTCTTCAACATCGGCGGCAACGACTCGAGCGACACCGTGCGCATCGTCGCCGAGGAGGCGGCCAAGGCCGGCTACCCGCTGCGCTGCATCCACATCCCGAAGACGATCGACAACGACCTCGTCCTCAACGACCACACGCCGGGCTTCCCGTCGGCGGCGCGCTTCGTCGCCCAGGCCTTCGCCGGCGCCAACCTCGACAACGCGGCGCTGCCCGGCGTCTACGTCGGCGTCGTGATGGGGCGCCACGCCGGCTTCCTCACCGCCGCCGCGGCGCTGGGCAAGAAGTTCCCCGACGACGGCCCGCACCTGATCTACGTGCCCGAGCGCGTGTTCGACGTCGAGCGCTTCCTCGCCGACGTGAAGGCGATGTACGAGCGCCACGGGCGCTGCGTCATCGCCGTCAGCGAGGGCATCCACGACGCCTCGGGCCAGCCCATCCTGGCCCGCCTCGCGCAGGACCTCGAGCGCGACGCGCATGGCAACGTCCAGCTCAGCGGCAGCGGCGCCCTGGCCGACCTGCTGTGCGATGAGATCAGGGACAAGCTCAAGATCAAGCGCGTGCGCGGCGACACCTTCGGCTACCTGCAGCGCAGCTTCGTCGGCTGCGTCAGCGACGTCGACCAGCGCGAGGCGCGCGAGGTCGGCGAGAAGGCGGTGCAGTACGCGATGTGGGGCAGCACGAACGGCTCGGTCGCGATCAAGCGCACCGGCTTCTATTCGGTCGACTACGAGCTGCTGCCGCTGGCGGCGGTGGCCGGCAAGACGCGCACGATGGAGGACGAGTTCCTCAGCGCCAGCGGCACCGACGTCACCGATGCCTTCCGCCTGTACCTGCGGCCGCTGCTCGGTTCGGGGCTGCCGGACGCGTTCCGGCTGCGGCCCAACGCCGTGCCCAAGGTGCTCGGGCGCTGAGGCCGGGGCGCCGCGCGGCCCCGGATCGACGGCCGCGCAGCAAAGGAAATCTTTAGGTCGGTCGAAGAAAAAATCGCTGTTCTTTTCGCTCGACGCTGGCCATGATGCGCCGCATGGACTCGCTGCTGAAGGTCGACGTCTGGCGCGGCCGCGAAGAGGGCGACTACGCCCGCTACGCCGTGCCGCGCCAGGCCAGCCAGACCGTGCTCGACGTCGTCACGCATATCCAGCGCCATCTCGACCCGACCCTGGCCTATCGCTATGCCTGCCGCGTCGGCATGTGCGGCTCCTGCGCGATGACGGTCAACGGCGTCGCGCGCTGGACCTGCCGCACCCATGTCGCGCAGGTCGCCGGCAGCGCGGGCGAACTGCGCATCGGCCCGCTGGCGCATCTGCCGGTCGTCAAGGACCTCGCCTGCGACATGAGCGGCTTCTTCGACAAATGGGCATCCGCCGGCGGCCGCTTCGAGGGCACGAAGACGCGCCGCGACGATTTCGCCGTCGTCGATCCGGCGTCGAAGGCGCGCCGCGCCGCCGATGCGGGCATCGAATGCATAGGCTGCGGCGTCTGCTACGCCAGCTGCGATGTCGTCGGCTGGCGCCCCGACTATCTCGGCCCGGCGGCGCTGAACCGCGCCTGGACCCTGGTCAACGACGAGCGCGACCGCGCCGGCGCCGAGCGGCTGCGCGCCGTCGCCGGCGACGCCGGCTGCCATGCCTGCCACACCCAGGGCGGCTGCACGCTGCGCTGCCCGAAGAAGATCGCGCCCACGGCCGGCATCGCCGGCCTCAAGCGCCTGGCCGGCCGCGCCGCCGCGCGCGGCAAGCTGTGACGGCGATGTCCGGCGATGCCGTCGCCCAGGCCCGGCGCTGGTATGTCCAGCGCCTCAGCGCGATGGTGCTGGCGCTGTGCGTGGCGGCGCATCTGGCGCTCATCTTCTTCGCCGTGCATCGCGGGCTCGATGCCGCGGCCATTCTCGGCCGCACGCGCGGCAGCGTCGTCTTCGGCGCCTTCTACACCGTCTTCGTCGCCGCCGCGGCGGCGCATGTGCCGCCGGGGCTGATGAACATCGCCGTCGAATGGTTCGGCTGGCCGACGCGGCGCGCGCTGTGGTTCGGCCGCGCCTTCGGGCTGCTCATCGTCGGTGCCGGGCTGCGCGCCGTCTACGCCGTGGTGGTCGGGCCATGAGTCAGCCGCGCCCGCGCGTCTCGATGGCCGCGCGCCGGCATCCGATCTATGCCGCCTTCGTCGTCCACCGCGTCTCGGGGCTGGCGCTGGCGCTGTTCCTGCCGCTGCATTTCACGCTGCTGGCGACGGCGCTGGGCGGTGCCGGCGCGCTCGACGCGGCCCTGAAATGGACCGACCGGCCGCTCGTGCACGTGGCCGAATGGGGCCTCGTCGTGCTGCTGTCGCTGCACCTGGCGGCGGGGCTGCGCCTGCTGCTGATCGAGTTCGGCGACTGGGCCGGGCCGCGCAAGAACTGGATCGCGGGCGGCTGCGGATTCGCGCTCGCGACGGGATTGGCCTATGCACTTCTGCTCTGGCACTGAAGGGGAAAGTGGAATGAACGACATCGATGGACGCCGTCAAGTCTCGCGCCGCACCGCGGCACTCTCGCTGGCGCTGACGCTCGCGCTCGGCGCGTTCGCCCCCGCCGCCTCGGCCCAGCCCGGCTGGCCGTCGCACACGGTGACGCTGATCGTGCCGTTCTCGGCCGGCGGCTCGACCGACTATGTCGCGCGGCTGCTGGCGCAGAAGCTGTCCGAGGCCTGGCACCAGACCGTGCTCGTCGACGACCGGCCCGGCGCCGGCGGCAATATCGGCGCCGACATGGTCGCCAAGTCCAATCCCGACGGCACGACGCTGCTGATGGCCTCGGGCAGCATCCTCACCGTCAACCCGTACATCTATCCCAAGATGCCCTTCGACGCGCAGAAGGACCTGGTGGCGATCACCAATGTCGCCTCCGGGCCCATGCTCGTCGTGGTCCGGGACGGGAGCCCGTTCCACACGCTCAAGCAGCTCGTCGACGAGGGGCGGGCGCATCCGGGCAGCCTGCATTTCGGCTCCGCCGGCATCGGCAGCCAGGTCCACATGGCGGGCGAGAAGCTCGTCGACGCGACCGGCATCGACGCCGTCCACGTGCCGTACCGCGGCGAGGCGCCGGCCTACAGCGACCTGATGGCGGGCCAGGTCCAGTTCATGGTCGGCAACATCGCCGCCGCGTCCAGCCTCGTCGGCCCCGGGCGGCTGCGGGCGCTGGCCGTCACCGGCCGCGAGCGCTCGAAGATGATGCCCAACGTGCCGACCGTGGCCGAGAGCGGCTACCCCGGCTTCGAGAACAGCGGCTGGTTCGGCCTGCTGGCGCCGGCCGGCACCCCCAAGGCCGTCGTCGACAAGATCCGCAACGACACGGCACAGGTGCTCGCGCAGCCCGAGATCCGCGCCAAGCTCGCGACCCAGGGCATGGTGCCGGTGGCCTCGACGCCGGCCGATTTCGCGCGCCAGATCCAGTCCGAGTCGCGCGACTGGGCGGCCGTCGTCAAGCGCCGCAAGCTGGCCATCGGCTCGTAGGGAGGGCCGGATGCGCATCGATCCCGGCGCGGTCGAGGAGGCGGCCAAGCAGCTCTACATCCGCGCGCTCAAGGACCTGCCGCCCGACATCAAGCAGGGCTTCGAGCGCCTCGCGGCGGCCGAGACCGGCGCCACCGCGCAGCGCGTGCTCGCGACGATGGTGCGCAACATCACCGTCGCCGAGGCCACCGACAACCTGCTGTGCCAGGACACCGGGCTGCCGATCTACCACGTGCTGGTCGGCCGCGGCGTCGAGTTCGACGGCCACGAGATCGGGCTGGCGCTGCGCCGCGGCTGCGCGCGCGCGACGCGCGAGTACCCGCTGCGCAGCTCGGTCGTGCATCCGCTCACGCGCGTCAACGAACACAGCAGCTGCGGCATCGAGGTGCCGGTGATCCATTTCGACTTCTGCGCCGATGCCGACCGCTTCGAGATCGCGATGGTGCCCAAGGGCAGCGGCAGCGAGAACAACTCGTTCCTGAAGATGGCCGTGCCGGCCGAGGGCGTGGCGGCGATCAAGGGCTTTGTCGTCGACTGCGTGCTCGCCGCCGGCGGCAAGACCTGCCCGCCGACGATCGTCGGCGTCGGC
>JAGWVB010000303.1 GCA_018971105.1 Burkholderiales bacterium | reverse complement strand
GCGCGCGACCGGCGCGCCGGTGCACGACCTGCTGCTGGCGGTCGGGCGCGCCGACGGCGGCGCGCCGCGCTGGGTCATGTGCAACGCCTTCCCGCTCGCCGACGGCGCCGGCGCCCTGAACCAGATCGTCGTCACGCTGGCCGACATCACCGAGCGCCGGCGCGTCGAGCAGGAGCTGCGGCTGCTCGGCGCCGCCGTGGCCCAGCTCGACGACATGGTGCTGATCTCGCGCGCCGAGCCGCAGGCCGAAGGCCGCATCGTGTTCGCCAACGAGGCCGTCGAGCGCATCACCGGCTGGCGCCGGGACGAGGTCGTCGGGCGCAGCCTGGGGCTGCTGCGCGGCCCGCACACCGACGCGGCCGAGCTCGAGCGCGTCGCGCAGGCGCTGGCGCGCGGCGCGACGGTGCGCTCCGAACGCATCCACTACACCAAGGCCGGCGCCGAGTTCTGGGCCGAGGTCACCGCGGTGCCGCTGCTCGACGACGACGGGGTCGTCACGCACCGCGTCGCGATCGGGCGCGACATCAGCGCGCGCAAGCGCGCCGAGGTGGCGCTGCAGCGCATCAACCGCTCGCTGCGCGTGCTCAGCAGCGGCAACATGGCGCTCGTGAAGGCGCGCGACGAGGCGCAGCTGCTGGAAGGGGTCTGCGCCGCCGTCGTCGAGGCCGGCGGCTTCGAGATGGCCTGGATAGGCCGCGCCGAGGACGACCCGGCCCGGACCGTGCGCCCGGTCGCGCGCGCCGGCCGCGACGGCGGCTACCTGGACGAGATCCGGCTCTCGTGGGACGCGTCGCAGCCGATCGGCTGCGGCATGGTCGGGCGCGCGATCCGCAGCGGCGTGACCGAGGTCGTGCAGGACATCGCCGCCTCGCCGCTGATGCAGCCCTGGCGCGAAGCGGCGCTGCGGCGCGGCTTCCGATCCAACCTCACGCTGCCGCTGCGCGGCCCGGCGCAGACCTACGGCGTGCTCAGCTTCTATGCCGCCCAGCCCGACGCCTTCGATGCCCAGGAGGTCGCGCTGCTCGAGGAGCTGGCGCGCAACGTCGCCTTCGGCATCGACGCGCTGCGCACGCGCGCCCAGCGCGACGCCGCCGACGACGCCAACCGCGCCAAGAGCACCTTCCTGGCCAGCATGAGCCACGAGATCCGCACGCCGATGAACGCGATCATCGGCATGAACCACCTGCTGCGGCGCGAGGGCGTGACGCCGCGCCAGGCCGAGCGGCTCGACACCATCGACGGCGCCACGCGCCACCTGATGGCGCTCATCAACGACGTGCTCGACCTCTCGAAGATCGAGGCCGGCGCGCTCGAGCTGACGCGGGTCGATTTCAGGCTCCAGGCGCTGTTCAACCATGTCCATTCGATCATCTTCGAGGCCGCGCTGGCCAAGGGCCTGCAGCTCGAGATCGACGAGGGCGACGTGCCGCCCTGGCTGCACGGCGACGAGACGCGGCTGCGCCAGGCGCTGCTGAACTTCCTGGGCAACGCGGTCAAGTTCACCGAGCGGGGCCGCATCGCGCTGCGCGCGCGGCTGCTCGACGAGCAGGACGGCGAGCTGCGCGTGCGCTTCGCGGTCGAGGACAGCGGCATCGGCATCGCGCCCGAGGCGGTGCAGCGCATCTTCCACGCCTTCGAGCAGGCCGATCAGGTGACCGCGCAGCGCTACGGCGGCACCGGTCTCGGGCTCACGATCACGGACCGGCTGGCGCGCCTGATGGGCGGCGAGGCCGGCGTCGAGACCGCGCTCGGCCGCGGCAGCACGTTCTGGTTCACGGTGCGGCTGCAGCGCGGTCGCGGCCCGATGGTCGAGGAAGCCCCGGCGGCGGCCGGCGCCGCGGCCGAGACGCTGCTGCGCCGCCACCATGCCGGCGCGCGCGTGCTGCTGGTCGAGGACAACGACATCAACGCCGAGATCGCGACCGTGCTGCTCGAGGCCGCCGGCCTCGCCGTCACCCATGCCGGCGATGGACTCGAGGCGGTCGCGTGCGCCCGGGGCGGCCGCTGGGACCTCGTGCTGATGGACATGCAGATGCCGGGGCTCGACGGCCTGGGCGCGACGCGCGCGATCCGCGCGCTGCCGGGCTGGTCGGCGACGCCGATCCTCGCGCTCACGGCCAACGCCTTCGACGACGACCGCCGCGCCTGCGAGGCCGCCGGCATGGTCGACTTCATCGCCAAGCCGATGGACCCGGAGCGGCTGTACAAGGCGCTGCTGCAATGGCTGCCAGCGCGCGGCGCCGGGGCCTGATCCGGCGGCCGGTGGAGCGGGAACGATGGACTATCTCGAGTGGAACGATTTCTTCGTCACCGGCATCGACCGCGTCGACGCCGAACATCGCGGCCTGGTCGAGCGCGTCAACCGTGCCGCGCCGCTGCTGGCCGCCGCCGGCGACGCCGTGCCGGCCGAGGCGCAGCCGCTCATCGACGACCTGCGCCGCTACGCCGCGACCCATTTCGCGACCGAGGCCGAGCTGATGCGCCGGCAGGCGGTCGATGCGCGCCATGTCGAGCACCATCTGGCCGCGCACCGCGACTTCAGCGAACGCGTGCGCCGCCTCAGCGCCGACTACCTCGCCGGGCGCCGCGTCAGCGGCCACGAGCTGCTGACCTTCGTCACGCATTGGCTGATCTTCCACATCCTGGGCGAGGACCAGTCGATGGCGCGCCAGCTGCGCGGCCTGGCCGCCGGCGCCAGCCCGGCCGCCGCCTTCGACGAGGCCGGCGGCATCCACACCAACCCGGCGCAGGAGGCGCTCACGCATGCGCTGGTGGGCATGTACGCGCTGGCGACGGCGCAGAAGCGCGAGCTGCAGGCCTACAAGGACGATCTCGAGCGCATCGTGCGCGAGCGCACGCAGGCGCTCGCATCGGCCCACGAGCGCCTGCGCAAGGTCGACTTCGCGCTCGACCGCGTCGGCATCGGCATCCTCTGGGTCGACCTCGGCGGCGGGCGCTGCAGCGACGCCAACGAGCAGGCCGCCGCGATGCTGGGCTACCGGCGCGACGAGATGGCCGGCCTCGCGCTGGCCGAGCTCGAGCCCGACCTCGACGCGCCGCTGCGCGCCGAACTAGCGCAGGCGCTGCGCGAGCGCGGCTCGCTGCTGCGCGAGGTGCTGCTGCGCCACCGCGACGGCCGCCTCATCCCGGTCGAGTTGCGCGTGCATGCGCTGGACGCGGCGCCGGGCGAGCCGGCGCAGGCGATAGGCTTCGTCGCCGACATCAGCGAGCGCAAGGCGGTCGAGGCGCGCTACGTGCAGGCGCGCGCCGCGGCCGAGCAGGCCTCGCGGGCCAAGGGCGAGTTCCTCGCCAACATGAGCCACGAGATCCGCACGCCGCTCAACGCCATCCTCGGCCTCGCGCATCTGGTGCGGCGCGACGGCGCCGCGCCGCACCAGATGGCGCGGCTGGACAAGATCATCGCCTCCGCGCTGCACCTGCTGTCGGTGATCAACGACATCCTCGACATCTCGAAGATCGAGTCCGGCAAGATGGTGCTCGAGCGCAGCGATTTCGCCGTCGGCGAGGTGATGGACTATGTCGCCTCGGCGGTCGAGGAGGCGGCGCGCGCCAAGGGCCTGCGCGTGCAGGTCGATGCCGCCGGCGTCCCCGCCTTCCTGCGCGGCGACCTCACGCGGCTGCGCCAGGCGCTGCTGAACCTGGCCGGCAACGCGGTCAAGTTCACCGAGCACGGCGTGATCGACCTCAGGGCGCGCGTCGACGAGGTGCGCGACGACGGCTGCCTCGTGCGCTTCGAGGTCGCCGACACCGGCATCGGCATCCCGGCCGACAAGATGGCGCTGCTGTTCCGCCTCTTCCAGCAGACCGACGCGTCGACGACGCGGCGCTACGGCGGCAGCGGGCTGGGCCTGAACATCACGCGCCGGCTGGCTGGCCGAGATGATGGGCGGCGAGGTCGGCGCCTTCAGCACCGAGGGCGTGGGCAGCGCCTTCTGGTTCAGCGCCTGGCTCGAGCGCGGCACGGCGCCGCCGCCGCGCCCGCCGCAGGATCCGGCGCCGGAGGACGTGCTGCAGCGCCGCCACTGCGGCAAGCGCATCCTGCTGGCCGAGGACGATCCGATCAACCGCGAGGTCGCGTGCGAGCTGCTGCGCTCGGTCGGGCTCGAGGTCGACCTCGCGCACGACGGCAGCGAGGCCGCCGCGCGCGCCGCCGCCGGCGACTACGCGCTGATCCTGATGGACATGCAGATGCCGCGCCTGGACGGGCTCGACGCGACGCGGCGCATCCGGGCCTTGCCGGGAGTGCGCCAGCCGCCGATCCTGGCGATGACGGCCAACGCCTTCGGCGAGGACCGGCGCCGCTGCCTCGACGCCGGGATGAACGACTTCATCGCCAAGCCGGCCGAGCCGAACCTGCTTTATTCCAAGCTCCTGCACTGGCTCACGCAACCGGGCGAAGAAGCGGCCTGAGGGCGGCCGGCGCGCGGGTCGAGTCGGTGCGCGACGGCGACGTGTACCTGTCGGCCGTGACCTTGGGCGAGATCCAGGCCGGGATCGAACTCACGCGCGAGCAGGACGCGGCCAAGGCTGCCGAGATCGAGCGCTGGTCTGGCCGTGTCGCCGCGACTTGCAGCGTCCAGCCGATGGACGCCGAGGCGTTTCGGGAAGGGGCGCGCCTGATGCGCCGCCGCTCGGACACCTTGTCCGAGGACGCGACGATCGCGGCCACGGCCCGGCGCCACCGGCTCACGGTGGTGACGCGAAACGTCGGCGACTTCGCGCCCTTCGGTATCGAAGTGCTCAACCCGTTTGAAGCCGGGTCACGCCGGCAGACGCACCCGGCGCAAGCGTCGGCTTGCGCGATCGGTCTTCGCAAGCGCGGACCACGCGGTTTCAGAAACCATGAATTTTCCTGGTTATCTGGCATAGTCGGCCGGGAACGAGCCGTTGTTCCGCGGTTCGACAAGATCGACAGATC
>JAGWVB010000302.1 GCA_018971105.1 Burkholderiales bacterium | reverse complement strand
TCTCGGTGGCGTCTTCGCCCCAGAACAGCTCGCCGTCGAGCACGAACGTCGGCACGCCGAATAGGCCGAGCGCCATGGCCCGATCGGTGTTGGCTTTGAGCGCGTCCTTGGCGCTTTGCGCTTCTACCGCTTCCACGCCTTGCGGGTAGTTCATGGCATCGCAGAGCGCCGCGAAGCCTTCGGGCGAAGCGACGTCGTGGCCGTCGTGCCAGATGAACCGAAAGATGCGTTGGATGACATCGAGCGAGTTGCCCATGGCGATCGCGAGCCGTAAAGCCTTGAGCGAATTGAACGGGTGCGCGGGCGGCATCCGATAGTCGATGCCGAGCTTTTGCGCGCGGTAGAGTGCATGACGGTAGGTGAAGACGCGCTTGGCCGGAATCTCGGCCGGGCCGCGTTGCCCCACTTGCGTCAGGATCGCGCCAAACGCGATGGGCCGCGCTTGGACCGTCAGCGTGGCGGGCAGCTTCTCGAACTGCTCCAACTGCAGGTAGGCGAACGGTGAGACGAAATCGAAGAACCATTCGGCCGTGTGGCCGGTCGTTGAACTGAGCATCGTACGAGTTCTCCCGGGTAGGGTTGGCAAGTAAGCATCGATGGCGTGTCGCCCGGCGCACGGGTCGTCGCGCGCACGCCGGCGATTGTCGCATGCGAAACCGACATCCCGAGCGCGCCTTCGGGCGACGTCGATGCGATCTTGGCCAACGCCGACGGCGTCATGACGAAAGCCGACGGTACTAAGGGTGCGCTGAAGCTGGGATCCAGCGATACAGCGTGGGAACGGACACCCCAAGGTTCTTGGCTACATCTCGAGGCGGCACGCCGCTGGCCAGCAGCTTTCTTGCGGACTCGATCTTGCTGCCCGTCATCTTAGGTTTGCGCCCGCCCTTACGACCAAGCTGCCGTGCGACTTCCAGCCCGGCGCGGGTGCGTTCGACCGTCAGCTCGCGCTCCATCTCGGCGAGGCTGGCCATGACGTGGAAGAAGAACCGACCGGACGTCGTGCCGGTATCAATGGAGTCGGTGAGGCTCTTGAACTGGACACCTTGCTTGTGCAGATCGCCGACCAAGTCGACCAGTTGCTTGACGCTGCGGCCAAGGCGATCGAGCTTCCAGACGACGAGGGTATCGCCATGGCGAAGCACTTCCAGCGCCTTGGCCAAGCCCGGACGGTCAGCTCGCGTACCGCTCACCTTGTCCTCAAAGACCTTCTGGCACCCGGCCTTGGTCAATGCCTCGCGCTGAAGTTCCAGATTCTGATCCTGCGTCGATACTCGCGCGTAGCCGATTAACATGACTAGAACTTGGCTCGTACAACTATCTGATGGAAAGCCTCTAGAACTGGCTTCGCTCGTTCCGATAGGTCCATCCGGTCGGTCATGGCTTCATCCCGTCGTCGTTGCGGTCTTCACCTTCGGCATCCTGGCGCACGGCGGGCAGTTGCTTGAGCAACTCTGGCAGCGCCGTTTGCACGGTGTCCCACACCACGTCGAGGTTGATGTCGAAGTAGCCGTGGGCGATACGGTTACGCATGCCGCGCATGCCGCGCCAGGGCACATCAGGATGTGTCTGTGTGAATTCGGTGTACCCGTCCATTACCTTCGTCGCGGCCTCGCCGATGATGATGAGGCTCATGATGACGGCTTGCTGGGTGCGCTTGTCCGCAAGAAAGTCATCCTTGCCCAGGCCCTCCACGAAGCTGTACGCATCTGTCGCAGCCTGCTGCATGTGGTCGAGGTAATCGGGCAGCCGGTTCTCGTTCATACCGGCTGCGCCTCCGCGAGCACCTTGGCCCGGAACTTTGGCGGCAGGTCGCCAGGGGTCAGCAAATCGACGTCCACGCCGAGCAGCGATTTCAGTTCTTCTTCCAAATCGCCCAAGTCCAACAACGTGGCACCAGGCAAGGCATCGACCAGCAGGTCGAGGTCGCTGCCATCCCGGTCGGTGCCATGCAGAACCGAACCGAATACGCGCGGGTTCGCGGTGCGGAAGCGGCCTACTGCTTCACGCACCGCGCTTCGCTTCATGTCAAGCACAACGGACGGTCGCATGGGCATCCTTTCTTATCGAAACTCGTTGAGATGATATGCAATCAAGAATAGAATTTCAAGAACCATTTTCGAGAATCGCAATGCCTTGATTTCGCGTGCCGCGCCGGGCGCTTTGGCGGGCTTGTCACAAACCTACGTTTTCAAGAAGAAGGAAACCGCATGCCCCGCCGTTCGATCCTGTCCGCCGCCGAGCGCGAAAGCCTGCTGGCGTTGCCGGACACCAAGGATGAGTTGATCCGTCACTACACGTTCAGCGAAAGCGACCTCTCCATCATCCGGCAGCGGCGCGGCCCGGCCAATCGGCTGGGCTTCGCGGTGCAGCTCTGCTACCTGCGCTTTCCCGGCGTCATCCTTGGCGCTGATGAGCCACCGTTCCCGCCATTGCTGAGACTGGTCGCCAACCAGCTCAAGGTCGGCATCGAAAGCTGGGACGAGTACGGGCAGCGTGAGCAGACCCGACGCGAGCACCTGGTCGAGCTGCAAACGGTGTTCGGCTTCCAGCCGTTCACGATTGGCCACTACCGGCAGGCTGTCCAGTTGCTGACCGAGCTGGCCATGCAAACCGACAAGGGCATCGTGCTGGCCAGAGCCTTGATCGAGCACCTGCGGCGGCAGTCGGTCATTGTGCCCGCCCTCAACGCCGTCGAGCGGGCGAGCGCCGAAGCGATTACCCGCGCCAACCGGCGTCTCTACGACGCCTTGGCTGAGCCGCTGACGGACGTGCATCGCCGTCGCCTCGACGATCTGCTCAAGCGCCGCGACAACGGCAAGACGACGTGGCTGGCCTGGCTGCGGCAATCCCCGGTCAAACCGAACTCGCGGCACATGCTGGAACACATCGAACGCCTCAAGGCGTGGCAGGCGCTCGACCTGCCCTCCGGCATCGAGCGGCTGGTTCACCAGAACCGGCTGCTCAAGATCGCCCGCGAGGGCGGCCAGATGACGCCCGCCGACCTGGCGAAGTTCGAGCCGCAGCGGCGTTACGCGACCCTGGTGGCGCTCGCCATCGAGGGCATGGCCACCGTCACCGACGAAATCATCGACCTGCATGACCGCATCCTGGGCAAGCTGTTCAATGCCGCCAAGAACAAGCATCAGCAGCAGTTCCAGGCATCCGGCAAGGCGATCAATGCCAAGGTGCGGCTGTTCGGGCGCATCGGCCAGGCGCTGATCGAGGCCAAGCAAGCGGGCCGCGATCCGTTCGCCGCCATCGAGGCCGTCATGTCCTGGGATGCTTTCGCCGAGAGCGTCACCGAAGCGCAGCGGCTCGCGCAACCCGAGGACTTCGATTTCCTGCACCGCATCGGCGAGAGCTACGCCACGCTGCGCCGCTACGCGCCGGAATTTCTCGACGTGCTCAAGTTGCGGGCCGCGCCCGCCGCCAAGGACGTACTCGACGCCATCGAGGTGCTGCGCAGCATGAACAGCGACAACGCCCGCAAGGTGCCCACCGACGCGCCGACCGAGTTCATCAAGCCGCGCTGGCAGAAGCTGGTGATGACCGACACCGGCATCGACCGGCGCTACTACGAACTGTGCGCGCTGTCGGAGCTGAAGAACGCGCTGCGCTCCGGCGACATCTGGGTGCAAGGCTCGCGCCAGTTCAAGGACTTCGAGGACTACCTGGTGCCGCCCGCGAAATTCGCCAGCCTCAAGCAGGCCAGCGAATTGCCGCTGGCCGTGGCCACCGATTGCGACCAGTACCTGCATGACCGGCTGACGCTGCTGGAAACGCAGCTCGCCACCGTCAACCGCATGGCGCTGGCCAACGAGCTGCCGGACGCCATCATCACGGAGTCGGGCCTGAAGATCACGCCGCTCGATGCGGCGGTGCCCGATACCGCACAGGCCCTGATCGACCAGACGGCGATGATCCTACCGCACGTCAAGATCACCGAATTGCTGCTGGAGGTAGACGAATGGACGGGCTTCACCCGGCACTTCGCCCACCTGAAGTCAGGCGACCTGGCCAAGGACAAAAACCTGTTGCTGACCACGATCCTCGCCGACGCGATCAACCTGGGCCTGACCAAGATGGCGGAATCGTGCCCCGGCACGACCTACGCCAAGCTGGCCTGGCTGCAAGCCTGGCACATCCGCGACGAAACCTACGGGGCGGCACTGGCCGAGCTGGTCAACGCGCAGTTCCGACATCCCTTCGCCGAGCATTGGGGCGACGGCACCACGTCATCGTCGGACGGCCAGAACTTCCGCACCGGCAGCAAGGCCGAGAGCACCGGCCACATCAACCCGAAATACGGCAGCAGCCCAGGGCGGACTTTTTACACCCACATCTCCGACCAGTACGCGCCGTTCCACACCAAGGTGGTCAATGTCGGCGTGCGCGATTCGACCTACGTGCTTGACGGCCTGCTGTACCACGAATCCGACCTGCGCATCGAGGAGCACTACACCGACACGGCAGGGTTCACGGATCACGTCTTCGCGTTGATGCACCTCTTGGGCTTCCGCTTCGCGCCGCGCATCCGCGACCTGGGCGACACCAAGCTCTACATTCCAAGGGGCGATGCCGCCTACGAGACATTGAAACCGATGATCGGCGGCACGCTCAACATCAAACACGTCCGCGCCCACTGGGACGAAATCCTGCGGCTGGCCACCTCGATCAAGCAGGGCACGGTGACGGCCTCGCTGATGCTCAGGAAGCTTGGCAGCTACCCGCGCCAGAACGGCCTGGCCGTCGCCCTGCGCGAGTTGGGACGCATCGAGCGCACGCTGTTCATCCTGGACTGGCTGCAAAGCGTCGAGCTGCGCCGCCGCGTGCATGCCGGGCTGAACAAAGGCGAGGCGCGCAACGCGCTGGCCCGCGCCGTGTTCTTCAACCGCCTGGGGGAAATCCGCGACCGCAGCTTCGAGCAGCAGCGCTACCGGGCC
>JAGWVB010000301.1 GCA_018971105.1 Burkholderiales bacterium | reverse complement strand
GCGGCCAGGCGAGCGTGCGCCGCAGCGCCGGCCCGTCGACCTGCTCGACGCCCGGCAGCGCGCGCCGGCCGAGGAAGCCGAGCAGCGCCTCGATGTCCAGCGGCGGCCGGTATGCCAGGCGCAGCGCCGACGCTGTCGACGTGTTCGCCCGCGCGCGCCGCACGGCCGTCGGATTGAGCCGGTAGCGCTCGGCGAACGCCGCGTTGAAGCGGCGCAGGCTGCCGAAGCCGCTCGCGAGCGCGACGGCGATCACCGGCTGCGCCGTGTCCGTCAGCAGCTGCTTGGCCAGCAGCAGTCGCTGCGTCGTCAGATAGTCGTGCGGGGCGACGCCGTGGGCAGCGACGAAGATGCGCCGCAGATGGCGATCGGTGACGCCGAGCCGGCGCGCGAGCGTCGGCATGTCGATCGCCTCGCCGCCGTGGACGGCGCGCTCGATGAAGCGGGCCGCATCGGCGGCGAGCGAGCGCGACGAATCGGCCAGCGACAAGCCGGGGGCGATCTCGGGCCGGCATTTCAGGCAGGGCCGGAAGCGGGCCGCCTCGGCCTGGGCGCGCGTGTCGAAGAAGCGGCAGTTCTCGCGCCGCGGCAGGCGCACGCGGCAAACGGGGCGGCAATAGACGCCGGTGCTCGTGACGCCGACGAACAAGCGCCCGTCGAAGCGCGCATCGCGCGTCTTCAGGGCCAGGTAGGCGGCGTCGGCATCGAGGACCATCGGCCGATCATAGGCGGCGCCCGGGCGCCGACTCGCCGTTTCCGGACCGGTCGCCGGGCGGCTAGCGCCGGGCGCGCTCGATCGCCGCGGAGGCGGCCAGCTCGGCGTTCAGCGCCGGCTCGAGCGGCGAGCGGCACAGCCCGGCGACGCCGTAGCGCATGTTCTCGTAGATCTCGGATGCGGCCGGTGCGATGTCGAGCAGCGCTTTCAGGTTCTCATCCGGTTCCGCCTGCTCGAGCAGCTTTTCCAGCTGCCGGGCGACGCGCCGGTATTGCTCGGCGCTGGCCGATCCCGGCTCGCGTTCGAGGCGTTCGAGCAGGCCGGCAACGCCCGCCAGCACATGCAGGCGTTGCGGCAGTTTTTGATGCAGGAGCGAGGCCATGCACGGGACATCGTGCCGGGCGGCCGGATTTCAAGGGCCGCGGTAACGAATCGACGACCTTCTTGACGCGCCGGCCCGGGCTTGCCGGGCGGCAGCGGATGCCACAATCGCGCCTCGATGCGTTCGCTCATCTCGTACCTGCTGCTGCCGCTGTGGCTCTTCGCCCAGCAGGGCGCGCTGCTGCACGAGATCAGCCATATCGATGTCGGCGCGCCGACGGCACCGCTGCATCGCCATCATCCGGGCGGCAAGCCCTGCGATCTGTGCCTTGCCTTCGCGGCCGTCGCCGGCCCGGCGGCGCAGATCGCCACGCCCGTGTTCGCGCTGCTCGATCTCGTCGAGCATCACGCCATCGTCGCGCTGCCGGCCGGCTTCGAGATCGCCGCCCCCGCGCCGCGCAGCCGCGGGCCGCCCTTCGTCCCCTGATTCTTCGCCGCCGGGCCATCGATGCCGGATCGCCGCGCCTGCTTGCCGGGCGCCGCGAGGCATCGATGGTCGCCATCCATGCGATCCAGAGGACATCCATGCCCACCCCCATCCATCGGGCGCTCGCGCTCCCGGCCGCCATCGCGGCGCTGTTCGCCGCGTCCCAGCCGGCCGGTGCGACGGCGCCCGCCGCCGCGGCCGCTGCCCATCCACGCGCCGGCTTCGCCGCCGCTCGTCCGGCGTCGGCCGCCGCTTCCGCCTCCGCCTCCGCCTCCGCCTCCGCCTCCGCCTCCGCCTCCGGCGCGTCCGAGACCCGCATCGAGGTCGTCGGGCGCGCGCTGCGCATGGACGATGCCCGCAACCGCATCCAGACCCAGACCGGCGCCTCGGCCTACCAGATCGACCAGACGGCGATCGCCTCGATGCCGGCCGGCGCCAACGCCGGGCTGAACCAGATCATCCTGCAGGCGCCCGAGGTGGCGCAGGACTCGTTCGGCCAGTTCCATGTCCGCGGCGAGCACAACGGCGTCCAGTACCGCGTCAACGGCGTCGTCCTGCCCGAGGGCATCAGCGGCTTCGGCCAGTCCTTCGATCCGCGCCTGATCAGCAGCGTGAGCCTGATCACCGGCGCGCTGCCGGCCGAATACGGCCTGCGCACGGCCGGCATCATCGACATCCAGACCAAGAGCGGCGCCGCCGACCCGGGCGGCAGCGTCTCGCTCTACGGCGGCAGCCACGGCACGCTGCAGCCGAGCGCGAACTACGCCGGCGGCAGCGACAACCTGAGCTATTTCATCTCCGTCGACGCGCTGCGCAACGACCTCGGCATCGAATCGCCCGACGGGCGCGCGAACCCGATCCACGACCGCACGACGCAGTACCACAGCTTCGGCTACATCGACGATGTGCTCGACGACCGCAACCGCGTCGGCCTCATGGTCGGCACCGCCAACGGCCGCTTCCAGATCCCGAACCGGGCCGGCCTGCAGCCGGCGCTGGGCCTGAGCGTCGGCGGCGTCAGCGCCTACGACAGCGCGGCGCTGAACGAGTCGCAGCGCGAGGTCACCGATTTCGCCGCCCTGAGCTGGCTGCACACGGACGGCGCGCTCGCCGTCCAGACCTCGCTCATCGCGCGCGGCTCGAGCCTGGCCTACCAGCCCGACTGGCTCGGCGACCTGCTCTACAACGGCATCGCCCAGCAGGCGACGAAGAAGAACGCGGCCTTCGCGCTGCAGTCCGACGGCTCGTACAGGCTCGACGCGCGCCACACGCTGCGCGGCGGGCTCTACCTGCAGAGCGACCGCTCGACGAGCACGACGACGGCGCAGGTGCTGCCCGTCGACGCGCTCGGCAACCCGACGAGCGAGCAGCCGCTGACGATCGCCGACAACAGCGCCAAGACCGAGCAGATCACGAGCCTGTATCTGCAGGACGAGTACAAGCCCGTGCCGTCGCTGACGCTGAACTACGGGCTGCGCTACGACGGCTACTCGGCCTACACGAACGGCCACCAGTTCAGCCCGCGGCTGAACATCGTCTGGCAGGCGAGCCCGGCGCTGACGCTGCACGGCGGCTATTCGCGCTATCTCTCGCCGCCGCCGTTCGAGCTCGTCGGCAGCGAGACGGTGTCGAAATTCGTCGGCACGACGGCCGCGCCGCCCGTCGGCCGCGCCGACACGCCGCAGGCCGAGCGCGCCCATTACCTCGACCTCGGCGCGCAGCTGCGGCTGTCGAGCGCGATCGGCATCGGCATCGACACCTACTACAAGCAGTCCAGGCACCTGATCGACGAGGGCCAGTTCGGCGCCCCCATCATCCTCACGCCGTTCAACTTCCGCGACGGCCGCCAGGCGGGCGTCGAGCTGAGCCTGGACTATGCCGGCAAGGCGCTCGCCGGCTATGCCAATCTGGCGTTCCAGAGCGCGCGCGGGCGCGGCATCGAATCGGCGCAGTTCAACTTCCCGCAGGCCGAGCTCGACTACATCGCGACGCATTACATCGACCTCGACCATGAGCAGAAGATCACCGGCGCCGCCGGGCTCTCGTATCGCCGCGGCGGCACGCGCGTGAGCGGCGACCTGACCTTCGGCTCGGGCCTGCGCGCCAGCCTGACGCTGCCCGACGGCAGCACGATCCCCAACGGCGCCCACCTGCCGTTCCATGCCCAGCTCAATCTCGGCCTGAGCCATGAATTCAAGACCGGCATCGACCGCTCGGTGACGCTGCGGCTGGACCTGATCAACGCCCTCGACCGCGTCTACGAGATCCGCGACGGCACCGGCGTCGGCGTCGGCGCGCCGCAATACGGGCCGCGGCGCGGCGTTTTCGCCGGCATCACGTTCGGTTTCTAGAACTCGTGGTGGAATCGCGGGCTCGATGCGCCCGCCCGCCACGCCATGACCGCCGTCTTCCTCGCGCTCGCGACCGCCGTCGCGACGCTGGCCGGCGGCTGGTGCGCGTTGCGCTTCCGCGACCGGCTGCATTACCTGCTGAGCTTCGCCGCCGGCGTGCTGCTCGGCGTCGTCTGCTTCGAGCTGCTGCCCGAGGCCTTCGAGCTCGCGCGCCGCGGCGGCGTCGATCCGATGCGGCCGATGGTCGCCCTCGTCGTCGGCTTCCTGCTCTTCCACAGCCTCGAGAAGTTCGTCCTCATCCATCACGCGCATGAATCGAACTACGCCGAGCATCGGCATCCGCATGTCGGATTGATCTCGGCCTCAGCGCTGGTCGGCCACAGCCTGCTCGACGGTGTCGCGATCGGCCTCGCGTTCCAGGTCACGCCGGCCGTCGGCATCGCCGTCGCCGTCGCCGTCATCGGCCACGATTTCTGCGACGGGCTGAACACCGTCGGCCTGATGGTCAGCCACCGCAACAGCACGCTGCGCTCGATCGCGATGCTGGCGCTCGACGCGGCCGCGCCGCTCGTCGGCGCCGCGTCGACGCTGCTGTTCCACGTGCCGGAGCCGGCGCTGGCCGTCTACCTCGGTTTCTTCGCCGGCTTCCTGCTCTATATCGGCGTCGCCGACATCCTGCCCGAGGCGCATTCGCGCGCCGGCCCGGCGATCGCGCTGCGGCTGCTGGCGCTGACGGCGCTCGGCGCGGCCTTCATCTACGCCGTCGCGCGGCTCGCGGGCTAGCGGGTCGGATGCCCGCCCGCCGCCGTCCGCTGCCGCTGCGCGTATAAACGGCCCATCCCTCCGTTGCCACGAAAGAACCTCGCCATGAGCTATCCCGATGTCCAGCTGCTGATCGACAACGAATGGCGTCCCGCCCGCAGCGGCGCGACGCTGCCCGTGCACAACCCGGCCGACGGCAGCGTGATCGGCAGCGTCGCGCGCGCCGCCCGCGCCGACCTCGACGACGCGCTGGCGGCCGCCGCGCGCGGCTTCGAGACCTGGCGCCTGACGCCGGCGCACGAGCGCGCGCGCGCGAT
>JAGWVB010000300.1 GCA_018971105.1 Burkholderiales bacterium | reverse complement strand
GCCCGGCTTCGCCTGGGTGTTCCTGAGCCGCTTCCTCGCCACCACCGGCCATGCGCTGATGCTGAGCTACCAGGTCTACTACCTGGCCGATGAGCTGCGCCTGGCGCCGGCGCGGGTCCCCGACGCCCTCTTCGGCGCGACCCTGGTCAGCGCCGGCGTCGGCGCCTGCGCCAGCGTCGCCGGCGGCTGGCTCTCGGACCGGCTGCGGCGGCGCAAGGCCTTCCTGTTCGCGGCGGCGCTGATCGACGCCTGCGGCCTGTACTGGATCGGCCGCGCCACCGATTACGCCGGCTTCCTCGGCGGCATCGCGCTCGTCGGCCTGGGCGGCGGGATCTACCTCGCCGTCGGGCTCGCGCTCGTGACGGCGCTGCTGCCGCACGGCGGCGCCGCGGCGGCGCGGGACCTGGGCCTGTTCAATCTCTCGTCGACGCTGCCGCAGTCGGTGGCGCCGGCGCTCGCGCCGCTGCTGCTGGGGCTGGGCGGCGGGACGGCGAATTTCGCCGCGCTGATGACGGCCGCGGCCGCGCTCGCCGCGCTCGGCGCCTGCGCCGTGCTGCCGCTGCGCCGCGTGCGCTGAGCCGGGTCGACGCGTGCGGCGCCGCGGCGCCGCCTCAGCCTTCGGCCGCCGGCGCGGCGGCGGCCGGCAGCCACTTCATCAGCACCGCGAACAGCACCTCGCTCACCACCGGCTTGGTGACGAAGTCGCACATGCCGGCGTCGAGGCAGCGCGCCTTGTCCTCGGCGAAGGCGTTGGCCGTGAGCGCGACGATGGGCGGCGCCGCGGCGCCGCGCTCGGCGCGGATGCGCCGCGTCGCGGCCAGGCCGTCCAGGCGCGGCATCTGCATGTCCATCAGGATCAGGTCGTAGGCCCGCTGGCGCGTCAGCGCCACCGCCTGCTCGCCGTCCTCGGCGACGTCGAGCACCAGGCCGGCATGCTCCAGGATGTCGCTCATGATCGTGCGATTGATGGGCTCGTCCTCGACCAGCAGGACGCGGCAGCCGCGCCGATCGCGGCTCAGCATCGATTCGGCGCTCGGCGCGGCGGCGGCCGCGCGCGTCCCCGACGCCCGGCCCTTGCGCAGGCGCGCCGTGAACCAGAACCGGCTGCCGACGCCGAGCGCGCTGCTGCAGCCGGCGTCGCCGCCCATCAGCCGCGCCAGCTGCCGGTTGATCGCCAGGCCCAGTCCGGTGCCGCCGTAGCGGCGCGTCGTCGAGTTGTCGGCCTGCTCGAACGAGGCGAACAGCAGCGGCACCTTGTCGGCCGGGATGCCGATGCCGGTGTCCTCGACCTCGAAGCGCAGCAGCACGTCCCGCGCCGTCTCCTCGACCAGGCGCACGCGCTGCGTCACCGATCCGCGCTCGGTGAACTTGACGGCGTTGCCGGCGTAGTTCAGCAGCGCCTGCTGCAGCCGCGTCGAGTCGCCGAGCAGCGGCTGCGGCAGCGCGTCGACCTCGCTGCGCAGCTGCAGGTCCTTGGCGCGCGCGCGCTCGGCGAGCATCGACTCGACATTCGCGACGATGGCCGCGATGCCGACCTCGCTCTCCTCGAGTTCGAGCTTGCCGGCCTCGATCTTCGAGAGGTCGAGGATCGAACCTATCGTCTCCAGCAGGTGCGCGCCGGCCTCGTCGATGTGGCCCAGCCGCTCCAGCTGCCGCGGCGGCAGGCCGTCGCGCCGCATCAGGTGCGACATGCCGGCGATCGCGTTCAGCGGCGTGCGGATCTCGTGGCTCATGTTGGCGAGGAAGCGGCTCTTGGCCTGCGACAGGCGCTCGGCCTCGTCGCGCGCCGCGACCAGCTCGACGGTGCGCTCGCGCACCTGCTGCTCGAGGCGCTGGCGATGGTCCTCGCGCTCGAGCTCGAAGGCGCGGCGCGCGCTGATGTCGACGACGGTGGCGACGACCTGCAGCGTTTCGCCGTAGCGGATCGGCGCCAGGCTGATCTCGACCGGGATCGCCGTGCCGTCGCGGCGCCGGGCGCTGAGGTCGCGCCCCTTGCCCATCGAGCGCGGCTGCGCGTCGCCCAGGTAGTCGCCGCGCACCTGGCCATGCTCGCGCCGCAGCGCCTCGGGCACGAGGATCTCGACCGGCTGGCCGACGAGCTCGTCGCGGCCGTAGCCGAACATCTGCTCGGCGCGCTCGTTGACGCGCGTCAGCCGGCCGCGCGCGTCGACGAGGATCATCGCGTCGGGAGCGTTCTCGATGATCTGGTTCGAGCGCGCCTCGCTCTCGGCGAGCGAGGCGTTGAGCTCGCGGTTGTGGCGCAGTTCGGCCTCGTGCCTGCGCTGCAGCCGCACCATCGCCCACAGGCCGGCGCCGAGGATGACGATGAAGCCGGCGCACAGCGCGGCCATCGCCGTCACCGTGCGGTGCCAGGTGGCGAGGAAGAGGTCGCCGGTGGCGGCGGCGCTGACGATGAGCGGGAAATGGTCGACGCGGCGCGCGGCGACGATGCGCTCGACATCGGCGCCCGCGGAGAAGCGGTAGCTGCGCGTGTAGTCGACGCCGTGGTCGAGATGCTTCAAGCCCAGTTCGCGGTAGCTGACGCCGATGCGGTTGGCCCGGCCCAGCAAGGCGTCGGCGCGCGGCCAGCGCGTGAGGATGCTGAAGTCGTCGCGCATCAGCGCGATCGCCGCGCCCCGGCCGAGCTGCTCGCCGATCGGGCGGTAGAAGTCCGAGAAGGCGTCGATCGAGACGCCGAGCAGCAGCACGCCGATCAGGCGTCCCTGCGCGTCGTCGATGCGCTGGCTGAGGTAGAAGGTCCAGTGGCCGTTGACCTTGTTGCGCACCGGCACGCTGATGTAGGGCGGCGCCCCGGCGCGCGCATGCTCCAGGTGCTGGAAGGAATCGCGGTCGGCGATGCTGATCGGCGGCGTCGGGTAGCTGCGGCTGAAGTTGATCACCTCGCCGTCGGCGCCGACGATGGTCGCGACATCGAACTCGGGCGTCACCGCGATGCGGCTTCGGAGCATGCGGTAGGTCTCGGGGCCGGCCATGCGCGCGCGCAGGTCAGCCGCGCTGTGCACGCCCTCGGCGCGGATCTCGCTGGCCACCGCGTCCAGCGTGCGCGTGCCCAGCGCCATCGTCTGCTCGGCATGTTCGGACAGCACGAGCGTGAGCGTCTCGAGCTGGCGCTCCCAGACATCGATCTCGCGCCTGCGCAGCGTCGCCGCCAGGGCCAGCAGCGCGGCGAGCATGGTCGCCACCAGCAGCGCACCGACGACGATCGTGATCACGCTCGGCCGCATGCCGCCGCGTGCCTGGGCAGGCCGGACCGGTACTACGCTGGGGGTCATGGAGGGGCAGCGGGCCAGGGGCCGTCACCGTCATTCGTCCCGACCATCGTACAGTGGTCGACCGGGGTCAGGTCAATGCGCCCCGCCGCCCGCGCCGGCGCTTCCGTGCACAGGTTTGCAAAACCATATCAGGACCAGCAGGGCCAGGAACAGCATCGACGAGAGGTAGAAGATGTCGGTGGCCGCCATCGTGTAGGCCTGCTGGTCGATCAGGCGGTTCACGCTCGCCAGCGCCTGCGCCGGGCTCATGCCGGCGGCGCCGAGCCCGCCCAGCGCCTGCATGGCGCCGTCGCGGCCGCGATTGATCGTCTCGGCGAGCTGGGCGTGATGCAGCGTGGCGCGGTTCTCCCACAGCGTGGTGACGATCGAGGTGCTGATCGCGCCCATCGTGATGCGCGAGAAATTGGCCAGGCCCGCCGCCGCGGGCATGCGGTCGGGCGGCAGCCCCGAGTAGATGATGGCCTGCAGCGGGACGAAGAAGAAGGCCATCGCCGCGCCCTGCAGCACGACCGGGATCAGGATGGTGACGAAATCGACCTGGGTGTCGAAGCGCGAGCGCATCCACAGCACGATGGCGAAGATGATGAAGGCCACGCTGGTGAGCGCGCGCAGGTCGTAGCGGTTCGTGTTCTTGCCGACCCAGGGCGAGAGCAGCAGCGCGAGGAAGCCGACCGGCGCCGTCGCCAGCCCGGCCCAGGTCGCCGTGTAGCCCATGTACTGCTGCAGCCACAGCGGCAGCAGCACGACGTTGGCGAAGAACAGGCCGTAGGCGAGCGAGAGCGCGAGCGTGCCGAGCGCGAAGTTGCGGCGCTGGAACAGGTGCAGGTCGACGATCGGATGCGTCTCGGTGAGCTCCCAGGCGAGGAAGAACAGGAAGGCCACGCCCGAGACCAGGGCCAGCGTGATGATCTGCGGGCTCGCGAACCAGTCGAGCTCCTTGCCCTTGTCGACCATGATCTGCAGCGCGCCGACGAACAGCACCAGCAGCACGAGGCCGACGCGGTCCAGCGGCACGCGGCGCGGCCCCGGGTCGCGGCGCCGGAAGATGGCCCAGGTGAGCGCGGCGGCGAAGATGCCGACCGGGATGTTGATGTAGAAGATCCAGGGCCAGCTCATGTTGTCGGTGATCCAGCCGCCGAGCAGCGGACCGGCCACCGGCGCCACCAGCACCGTCATCGACCAGGCGGCCATCGCCAGCCCCGACTTGGCGGGCGGATAGCTGGCCAGCAGCAGCGTCTGCGAGAGCGGGATCATCGGCCCCGCGACGAAGCCCTGCAGGACACGGAAGGCGATCAGCATCCCGATGCTCGGCGCCAGCCCGCACAGCCAGGACGCGATGACGAACAGCAGCACGCTGGTGACGAACAGCCGCACCGGGCCGAAGCGCCGCGTCAGCCAGCCCGTGAGCGGCACCGAGATCGCGTTGGCGACGGCGAACGAGGTGATGACCCAGGTGCCCTGGCTCGGGCTCACGCCCATGTTGCCGGCGATGGCCGGGATCGAGACGTTGGCGATCGAGGTGTCGAGCACGTTCATGAACGTGGCGAGCGACAGTGCAATCGTTCCCAGAACGACCGCCATGCCCTCGAGCGGCGGTAGCGCGCCCGGCCCCGGGGTCGGGCTCGGGCGCGGCGCCGGCGGGGACATCGCCTCGGTCTC
>JAGWVB010000299.1 GCA_018971105.1 Burkholderiales bacterium | reverse complement strand
GTCAGCGGCCGCTGCCGCCGCAGCGCGAACAGGCCGATCTCGCGGTGTCGCCGCGGCCCCGCGTGCCGCCGCCGCCGGCGAACTTGCGGTCGCCGGCAGCCGCGCCGGCCGGGCCGCAGCCCTGGCAGCCGGTGCAGCCGCAGCCGTCGCAGCAGCAGCCATGGCAGCAAGAACGGCAGCAGCAGCAACGGCAGCAGCAAGAACTGCAGCAACAACTTCATCAGCAGCAGCAGACCCCACGGCCGCAGCCGCTCGAGCCGCAGCCGCCGCGCTTCGAACCGCCGCGCCAGCGCGAGCTGCCGCTCGTCACGCGCGAGTTGCCGCCGCCGGCGCGGGCGCAGGCGCCACCGCCGCCGCGCCAGGTCGAGGAAAGGCGCGCCCCGCCCGCGCCGCCGCCGGCGAATGCGCGCCCGCCCGAACGACCGGAACGGCCGCGCGAGAACACGCCATGAGCGCGCCGGGCCGCTCCCTAGCGCTCATACCGCAGCCCTTCAAGGGCGTAGGGACCTGATGAGCGCGCCGGGCCGCTCCCAAGCGCTCATGCCGCAGCCCTTCAAGGGCGCAGGGACCTGATGAGCGCGCCGGGCCGCTCCCGAGCGCTCATGGCGGAGCCCTTCAGGGGGCGCAGGGACCCCGTGAGCCTGCAAGGCGCGCTCCGGCGTCGCCGCCGACAGGGCACTCAGCGCGCCCTGCGCGGCCGGCGCATCAGCGCGTAGGCCGCCGGCACGACGAACAGCGACAACAGCGGCGCCGTGATCATGCCGCCGAGCATGGGCGCGGCGATGCGGCTCATCACCTCGGAGCCGGTGCCGCTGCCCCAGACGATGGGGACCAGGCCGGCGAGGATCACCGCCACCGTCATCGCCTTGGGCCGCACGCGCTGCACGGCGCCATGGCGGATCGCGTCGTCGACGCGCTCGCGCTCGAGCGCCGCCCCGTCCGCGCCCGCCTCGGCCAGCGCCTGCTTCAGGTAGATCAGCATCACGACGCCGAACTCGGCCGCGACGCCGGCCAGCGCGATGAAGCCGACGCCGGCGGCGACCGAGAGCGCGTCGCCCATCGCGTACAGCAGCCAGAAGCCGCCGACGAGCGCGAACGGCAGCGTCGCCATGATCAGCAGCGCCTCGTCGGCGCGGTCGAAGGTCAACACCAGCAGCACGAAGATGATGGCGAGCGTCGCCGGCACGACCAGGCGCAGGCGCGCCGCGGCGCGCTCCAGGTACTCGAACTGGCCCGAATAGGTGATCGCCACGCCCGGCACCGGCGCCACCTCGCGCGCCACCGCGGCGCGCAGGTCGTGCGCGACGGCAGCGAGGTCGCGCCCGCGCACATCGACATAGACCCAGCCCGAGGGGCGGCCGTTCTCGCTGCGCAGCATCGGCGGCCCGTCGCTGATCACGACGCGGGCGATGCTGCCGAGCGTGATCTGCTGCCCGCTCGCGGCGAGGATGGGCAGCGCGGCGATGCGCTGCGGCGTGTCGCGCCACTCGCGCGCGTAGCGGATGTTGATCGGGAAACGCGCGCGGCCCTCGACCATCTCGCCGATGTTCTCGCCGCCGATGGCACCGGCGACGATGGACTGCACCTCGGCAATGTCGAGGCCGAGCGCGGCGGCGGCGCGGCGGTCGATGTCGATGTCGAGATAGCGCCCACCGGTGAGGCGCTCGGCCAGCGCCGACGAGACGCCGGGCACGGTCTTGGCGACGCGCTCGACTTCCTGCCCGACATGGTCGATCGCCGCCAGGTCGGGGCCGCTGATCTTGACCCCGATCGGGCTCTTGATGCCGGTGGCCAGCATGTCGATGCGGCTGCGGATCGGCGGCACCCAGAGATTCGCCAGCCCCGGCACCTGCACCGCGCGGTCGAGCGCCTCGACGATCTTCGCGGGCGTCATGCCGGGCCGCCATTGCGCGCGCGGCTTGAGCTGGATCACGGTCTCGAACATCTCCATCGGCGCCGGGTCGGTCGCGGTCTCGGCGCGACCGGCCTTGCCGAAGGCGCTCTGGACCTCGGGCACGGTGCGGATCAGGCGGTTCGTCAGCTGCAGCAGCTCGGCCGCCTTCTGCGCCGAGAGGCCGGGCAGCGCCGTCGGCATGTAGAGCAGGTCGCCCTCGTCGATGCGCGGCAGGAATTCGCCGCCCAGCCGCGACAGCGGCCAGGCGGTGCCGGCGAGCAGCAGCGCGGCCAGCAGCAGCGTCGTCTTCGGACGCCGCAGCACGGCCTCGAGCGCCGGGCGGTAGAGGCGGATGAGCACGCGCGAGATCGGGTTGCGGCCCTCGTCGGGGATGCGCCCGCGTATCCACAGGTCCATCAGCACCGGCACCAGCGTCACCGACAGGCCCGCCGCCGCCGCCATCGCATAGGTCTTGGTGTAGGCCAGCGGGCCGAACAGCCGCCCCTCCTGTGCCTGCAGCGTGAACACCGGGACGAAGGACAGCGTGATGATGAGCAGCGAGAAGAACAGCGCCGGGCCGACGTCGACCGCCGCCTGCGTGATGACCTCGCGGCGCTCGGCGCCGGCGAGCGCGCGGCCCGGGTGGGCGCGCTGCCAGTCCTCGATGCGGCGGTGCGCGTTCTCGATCATCACGACCGCGGCGTCGACCATGGCGCCGATCGCGATCGCGATCCCGCCCAGCGACATCATGTCGGCGTTGATGCCCTGCCAGCGCATGACGATGAAGGCCGCGAGCACGCCCAGCGGCAGCGCGACGATGGCAACAAAGGCCGAGCGCAGATGCCACAGGAAGATCGCGCAGACGAGGGCGACGACGATGAACTCCTCGATCAATTTGTGCGTCAGGTTGCCGACGGCGCGCTCGATGAGCGCGCTGCGGTCGTAGGTGGTGACGATCTCGACCCCGGCCGGCAGCGAGCGCTGCAGCTCGGCCAGCCGCGCCTTGACGGCGGCGATCACGGTGCGCGCGTTCTTGCCCGCGCGCAGCAGCACGATGCCGCCGGCGACCTCGCCGCGGCCGTCGAGCTCGGCCACGCCGCGCCGCATCTCGGGCCCGTACTGCACCGTCGCGACATCGCCCACGTGCAGCGGCACGCCGCC
Organism: Burkholderiales bacterium; assembly: GCA_018971105.1. GTDB lineage: Bacteria > Pseudomonadota > Gammaproteobacteria > Burkholderiales > Burkholderiaceae_C > Rubrivivax. The sequence goes on along the minus strand of JAGWVB010000299.1, from coordinate 1,899 downwards.
GCGCAGGCCCAGCGGCACGGCGCGCGCGTCGTCCAGCGTCTTCAGGTAGCCGCTGGCGCGCACCATGTAGTCGACCTCGGCGAGTTCGATCACCGAGCCGCCGGTCTCCTGGTTGGCCGCCGTCAGCGCGTCGCGCAACCGGCCGTAGGTGACGCCGTAGGCGGCCATCTTCAGCGGGTCGGCGACGATCTGCAGCTGGCGCACCATGCCGCCGACGCTGGCCACCTCGGCCACGTCGGGCAGGCTCTTGAGCTCGTACTTGAGGAACCAGTCCTGCAGCGCGCGCAGCTGCGCGAGGTCGTGGCGGCCGCTGCGGTCGACGAGCGCGTATTCGTAGATCCAGCCCACGCCGGTGGCGTCGGGGCCGAGGCTGCTGCGCGCCGCCGCCGGCAGCCGGCCCTGGATCTGGCTCAGCGCCTCGAGCACGCGCGAACGCGCCCAGTACAGGTCGGTGGCGTCGTCGAACAGCACGTAGACATAGCTGTCGCCGAAGAAGGAATAGCCGCGCACGGTGCGCGCGCCCGGCACCGACATCAGCGTCGCCGTGAGCGGGTAGGTGACCTGGTCCTCGACGATCTGCGGCGCCTGGCCGGGGTAGGTCGTGCGCACGATGACCTGGGTATCGGAGAGATCGGGCAGCGCGTCGATCGGCGTGCTGCGCAGGTTGACGAGGCCGGCCGCGGCGAGCACCGCGGTGGCCAGCAGCACCAGCAGCCGGTGCCCGACCGACCAGCGGATCAGCGCGGCGATCATCGCGCCGGCTCCGAAGCGGCGCCGGCGCCGGCCGCGCCACGGGCGACGATGCCGCGCAGGCTGGCCTCGGAATCGAGCAGGAACTGGCCCGAGGCGACGACGCGCTGGCCCGGCGCGAGGCCGCTGCGCACGACGATGCGGTCGCCGATCTCGGCGCCGACCTCGACCTCGATCGGCTCGTAGCGGCCCTCGGGCAGCGCGAGATAGACGAGGGCGCGCCGGCCGGTGCGGATCACGGCCTCGGACGGCACCGTCAGCGCGGGCTGTTGCGGCCCCTGCAGCGTGACCTCGGCGTAGAGCCCGGCCTGCAGGCGCTGGCCCGGGTTCGGCAGCTCGACGCGCAGGCGCAGCGTGCGCGAGTCGCGCTGCGCCTCGGGCAGGATGGCGGCGACGCGGCCGTTGATCACCACGCCCGGCCAGGCGGCGAAGCGCGCCTGCACCGGCATCCCCGGGCGCACGGCGCCGCCCTGCGCCTCGGGCACCGCGGCCTCGAGCCAGAGCGTGGCCAGGCCGTTGATGCGCGCCAGCGTCGATCCCGGCGCCAGCGTCATGCCGTTGCGCACGTCGAGTTCGGTGACGACGCCGGCGATCGGCGCGGTGATGCGCTGCGTCGCCGCGACGCGGCCGCTGCGCCCGACCGCGTCGATCGTCGCCTCGGGGATGCCCAGCAGCCGCAATCGCGTTCGCGCGGCGGCCGTCAACGCGGCGTCGCCGGTGGCCTGGACGGCGAGGTATTCCTGCTCGGCGCCGAGCCAGTCGGGGTTCATCACCTCGGCCAGCAGCGCGCCGGCGGCGATGACGTCGCCGGCTGCGAGCCGCGGCACGCGCTCGACGAAGCCGGCGCTGCGCGCCTGCACGATCGCGACCTCGCTCTGGTCGAGCTGCAGCGTGCCGACGGCGCGGACGGCCTGGCCGATGCGGCGTTCATCGACATCGGCCAGGCGCAGCCCCAGTGCCTGGCGCGCCGCGGTCGAGACGGCCAGCCCGGCGCCGCCGTCGCCGCCCGTGTCGGCATAGCGCGGCACCAGGTCCATGTCCATGAACGGGGACTTGCCCGGATGGTCGAACTTCGCCGCCGGCGACATCGGGTCGTACCAGTAAAGGACGTGGCGCGCGGCGGCGGCCGACGCGGCCGACGCGGCGCCG
>JAGWVB010000298.1 GCA_018971105.1 Burkholderiales bacterium | reverse complement strand
CTTGACCCCCTCGGGGGGCCTGACGCGTGGCGGCAGGTCTGGGGGCGCTCAGAACAGGCTCGCCTGCGCCGCATCGGCGGCCGGCGGACGGAACCCGGACACGTCCACCGGCGCGCGCTCGGCGGCGAGGCCGCAGCGCGCCGCCGCGATGCGGAAGCGCTGCTCGATCAGGCGCGCGTGGATGCCGCTGCCCTGCATGCGCTGGTCGAAATCCGCGTCATAGTCCCGGCCCTGGCGCATCTGCCGCACCAGGCTCATCACATGCGCCGCGCGCAGCGGATAGTGATGTTCGAGCCATTCGACGAACAGGTCGCGCACCTCGAGCGGCAGGCGCAGGATGACGTAGCCGGCGTCGCTGGCGCCGGCCGCGGCGGCGGCCTCGAGCACGCGCTCGAGGTCGACGTCGTTGAGGGCCGGGATCAGCGGCGAGGCGAAGACGCCCACCGGTATGCGCGCGGCGGCGAGTTCGCGCATCGCGTCGAGGCGCCGCGCCGGCGTCGGCGCGCGCGGCTCCATCCGGCGCGCCAGTTCGCGATCGAGCGTGCCGACCGAAAGGTGCACGCGCACGAGGCCGCGCTCGGCCATCGCGGCGAGCAGGTCGATGTCGCGCGTGACGAGCGCCGACTTGGTCGTGATCGACACCGGCAGCCGGCATTCGGCCAGCAGTTCGAGCACCGCGCGCGTGATGCGCAGGCGCCGCTCGGCCGGCTGGTAGGGGTCGGTGTTGGATCCGAGCGCGATCAGCGCCGGCGTGTAGCCGGGGCGCCGCAGCTCGTCGCGCAGCCGTTCGGCGGCATTCGTCTTGGCCTGGATGCGGGTCTCGAAATCGAGACCCGGCGAGAGGCCGAGATAGGCATGGGTGGGTCGCGCAAAGCAATACACGCAGCCGTGCTCGCACCCCTGATAGGGATTGATCGCCTGGTCGAAGGGGATGTCGGGCGAGTCGTTGCGGCTGATGATCGAGCGCGCGGCCTGCGCCGTGACCCGCGTCGGCGGCCGCGCCGCGGCCGCCGCGGCTTCGTCTTCATCGCCGGCGGCGGCGCACCGGTCGAGCTCGGGTTCGCGACGCCAGGCCTCGAAGCGCGAGGCCGGATTCGATCCCGTGCCGCGGCCCTTGTGGAAACGCAACGCCTGGGGTAGCGGCTCGGACTCGGGCATGATGTCGGCTAGATACTGTATAGATATACAGATCTTAGCGCCGACGCGGGGCGCCTGTCGACCCGGCGCCTGAAGCCTGAAGCCTGACGCTCAGCGCCTGGCCGCGATCCGCGTCAGCGCGCCGTCGAGCCGGGCCACCGTGCGCTCGACGTCCAGCAGCTTGTCGAGTCCGAACAGGCCGATGCGGAAGGTCTTGAAATCGGCCGGCTCGTCGCATTGCAGCGGCACGCCGGCAGCGGTCTGCAGACCGACGGCGGCAAAGGCCTTGCTGCTGTGGATCGCGTCGTCGTCGGTGTAGCTGACGACCACGCCCGGGGCCTGGAAACCCTCGGCGGCGACGCTCGGGAAGCCGCGCGCGACGAGCAGCGAGCGTACCCGCGCGCCGAGTTCGATCTGCGCGGCGCGCAGCCGCTCGAAGCCGAGCTCGCGCGTCTGCACCATCGCCACGCGGCTGCGCAGCAGCGCATCGGTGGGCAGCGTGGCGTGGTAGGCATGGCCGCCGTTCTCGTAGCTTTCCATGATCTGCAGCCATTTCTTCAGATCGGCCGCGAAGCTGCTGCTCGTCGTCGCGTCGATCGCCGCGCGCGCACGCTCGCCCAGCATGACGAAGGCGCAGCAGGGCGATCCGCTCCAGCCCTTCTGCGGCGCGCTGACGAGGATGTCGACGCCGCAGGCCGCCATGTCGACCCAGATCGCGCCCGACGCGATGCAGTCGAGCACGAACATCCCGCCCCCCTCGTGCACCGCATCGGCGACGGCGCGCAGGTAGGTGTCGGGCAGCAGCATGCCGCTGGAGGTCTCCACATGCGGCGCGAACACGAGCGCGGGTCGCTCGGCGCGGATCGCCGCGACGACCTCGTCCAGCGGCGCCGGCGCGAAGGGCGAGAGGCGCGCCGCGCCGCTGCGGCGCGCCTTGAGCACGGTCTGCCCGGACGGGATGCGGCCCATCTCCAGGATCTGGGTCCAGCGGAAGCTGAACCAGCCGTTGCGCAGCACCAGCACCTGCGCGCCGCCCGCGAACTGGCGTGCGACGGACTCCATGCCGAAGGTCCCGCTGCCGGGCACGACGACGGCCGAGCGCGCGCCGTAGGCCTGCTTGAGCACGGCCGAGATGTCGCGCATGGCGGCCTGGAAACGGGCCGACATGTGGTTGAGCGCGCGGTCGGTGTAGACGACCGAGTATTCAAGCAAGCCATCGGGATCGATGTCGGGCAGCAGTCCGGGCATGGGGCAACCTCTGGATTCGGAAGGGTCAGCTTAGCACCGGCGGCGCGTCGAGGGGGGACCCGTCCTCGATCAGCGCGGCGACGCGCTCGCGCAGCCGCTCGGGCGTCACCTGCTGCGGCGCCAGCGGCGCGCCGGCGGCCAGCGTGACGCGGTTGCGCCAGCCGCGCCGGAACGGCCGTACCATCGCCGCGCCGCCCTCGATGCGCGAGAAATACGAGCCCCAGAGATGGCTCAGCGCCAGCGGCACGACCGGCACCGGGCGGCCCTGCAGGATCTTCATCACCCCGCCCCTGAACTCGCCCAGGCGGCCGTCGCGCGTGATGCCGCCTTCGGGGAACAGGGCCAGCAGTTCGCCCTCGGCGAGCACGGCGCGCGCGGCGTCGATGGCGCGTGCGTAGGCCGCCGGATCCTCGGCGCGCGGCGCGACCGGGATCGCCTTGCCGAGCCTGAACAACCAGCCCAGCAGCGGCGCGTCGAAGATGCGGTGGTCCATCAGGAAGCGGATCGGCCGCGGGCTCGCCGCCATCAGCAGCACCGCGTCGACATAGCTCACATGGTTGCAGACCAGGATCGCCGCGCCCTCGACCGGGATGTGCTCGTCGCCGCGCACGCGCAGCCGGTAGACGCAGCGCGTGAGCATGAAGGCGCAGAAGCGCAGCAGGTATTCGGGGACGATGAGGAAGATGTAGCCGGCGACGACGGCGTTGAGCACGGCGACGCAGCCGAAGATCCCCGGGATCGTGAGGCCGGCCTTCAGCAGCAGCCCGACGCCGATCGCGCTGACGATCATGAACAGCGCGTTGAGGATGTTGTTGGCGGCGATGATGCGGGCGCGGTGGCTGGGCTGGCTGCGCAGCTGCACGAGCGCATACATCGGCACGCTGTAGATGCCGGTGAACAGCGACAGCAGCGTCAGGTCGGCCATCACGCGCCAATGCGGCGCCTGCGCCACGAAGGCGCCCAACCCCATGGCGCCCGCCGGCGGCAGCGCGCGCGAGGCGAGATAGAGGTCGAACGCGAACACGCTCATGCCGCAGGCGCCCAGCGGCACGAGGCCGATCTCGACATGGCGGCGGCTCAGCATCTCGCACAGCAGCGAGCCGATGCCGACGCCGACCGAGAACAGCACCAGCAGCAGCGAGGCGACGCGCTCGTCGCCGTGCAGCACGTCGCGCGCGTAGGCCGGGAACATCGACAGGAAGACGGCGCCGAAGAACCACATCCACGAGATGCCGAGCAGCGAACGGAACACCGCCGGGCTGCGGTGCGCGAGCACGAGGTTGCGCCAGGTCTCGGTGACCGGGTTCCAGTTGATGCGCAGGGCCGGATCGGTGGCCGGCGACGGCGGCACGGCCTGCGCGGCAAGGCGCCCGAGCAGCGCCACCGCGACGCAGGCCAGCGCCACGTACCCGGGGCCCGGTCCGGGGATCGAGACGAGCAGGCCACCGGCGACCTGGCCGAGCAGGATGGCGACGAAGGTGCCCATCTCGACCATGCCGTTGCCGCCGGTGAGCTCCGATTCGCGCAGGTGCTGCGGCAGGTAGGCGAACTTGACGGGGCCGAACAGCGTCGAGTGCAGTCCCATGCCGAACACGCAGGCCAGCAGCACGACCGGGTCGCGCCGCACGAAACCCCAGCCGGCGAGCAGCATGATGGCGATCTCGAGCGTCTTGACGAAACGGATCAGCGTGCGCTTCTCGTACCGGTCGGCGAGCTGGCCGCTGGTGGCCGAGAACAGCAGGTAGGGCAGGATGAAGAGCGCGCCGATCGCGAGCCCGGCCTGGGTCGCCGGCAACCAGCTCACCTGGACCTGGTAGGTCACCATCACGGTGAACGCGAACTTGAACAGGTTGTCGTTGCCGGCGCCCAGGAACTGGACCCAGAAGAACGGCGCGAAGCGGCGCTGGCGCAGCAGCGCGAACTGATTCGGTCGGTCGGGGGCGGCTGCGGACAAGGTCGACCTCGCTGGACGTTGCGGCTCGGGCAGCGCCGACTGTAGCGGTCGGCGTGACGCGGCGGGCGCGATCAGCGCGGGACGGCCGCCGCGAGCGCCGCGGCGACCCAGGTCGGCGGCGCCGCGCCCAGCGCGTCGGCGTAGTCGACCAGCACGAGGTCGATGAGGCGCCAGGCCTGCGGCGCAGCGCCGTGCAGCAGCTCGGCGAGCACCGGGCCGCCGTCGCGGAAGTCGGAGCGCGCGCCGTGCGCGTGCTCGGCGTAGGCGCCGTAGTCGCGGCGCGCCAGGAGCGCGAAACCGGCCTCGATCGAGTCGCGCGCCTGCGCCCGCGCGCGCGTCGGCGGCCGGCAGCGCCGCTTCGGGCGGCGTCGCCTAGCCGATGCCGTGGTGCACGAGGTCGGCCGTCGCCACGACGGCCGCGCCGCGGTCGACGAGCGCGCGCAACTCGGCGTATCCCGACAGCGTCGCCGGATCATCGCCGGTGAGCAGGGGATAGCGCTCGATCAGCAAGGGCGCGCGCCGGCCGCAGCGCCGCGCCTGCAGCTCGACCAGCGCGCGCAGCGCGTCGAGCGAGAACTCGTCCCGCCACAGCCCGGCGTCGCCCGCGAGGCCGTGGCCATGGACGCCGCG
>JAGWVB010000297.1 GCA_018971105.1 Burkholderiales bacterium | reverse complement strand
ACGACAGCCGCTGGTCGCTGCCGCTGCCCGGCGCCGCGGCCACGCGCGACGACCTCGCGCGCCAACTCGCCGGCACGCTGGAGCGGCTCGAATCGAGCGACGACGGCAGCGACCGGGCGCTGTATTTCTTCCGCCTGGCGCTGTTCCACGAGGACATGCACCATGAGGCGGCGCTGTACATGGCGCAGAGCCTGGGCATCGCGATCGACGACGCGCGCTGGCAGGCGGCGCCGCTGGCCGATGCCGCCACGGTGCTTGAGTTCGAGGCCGGCCCCTGGCGGCTGGGCCATGACGGCCCGGGCTTCGCCTTCGACAACGAGTGCATCGGCCACCCCATCGAGCTGCCGGCCACCCGCATCGACAGCCGCGTCACGCGCTGGGCCGAATTCCTGCCCTTCGTGGAATGCGGCGGCTATGCGCAGCCGCGCTGGTGGGACGCGGCCGGCGCCGCCTGGCTCGCCGCCGCGGGCGCGTCGGCGCCGCGCTACCTGCGCCGGCGCGGCCCGGCCTGGGAGCAATGGCGCCACGGCCGCTGGCAGCGGCTCGACCCGCGGCTGCCCGCCTGCCACCTGACGGCCCACGAAGCGCTGGCCTGGTGTCGCTGGTCGGGCCGGCGGCTGCCCAGCGAAGCCGAATGGGAGCGCGCCGCGATCTCGCGGCCGGCCGAATTCGACTGGGGCCCCGTCTGGGAATGGACGGCCGACGCCTTCCTGCCCTACCCGGGCTTCGTCGCCCACCCCTACCGCGACTATTCGGCGCCCTGGTTCGGCAGTCGCCGCGTGCTGCGCGGCGCCTCGTTCATGACCCAGCCGCGCATGCGCCATCCGCGCTACCGCAATTTCTTCATCGACCATCGCAACGACGTGCCGGCGGGCTTTCGCAGCTGCCGGCTCTGAACCCATCGCATGCTGCGAAACATACGCGCGCTGCCCCTGCTTCGCCCGCGCCTGCGGCTGCTGGCGCTGATGCTCGTCGGCCCGGGCCTTTGCGGCTGCGCGGGTTCGATCTCGGCCACCGTGACGAGCCGCGTCGACTACAGGACCCGCGGCGGCGCATCGATCGAGGCCCGGTATTACGCATTGAACGACGGCAGCCTGCATTTCGTGAAGATCAGGCTGCCCGATGGAACCGAGGCCACGCTCCCGAACGTGCTCTCGGCATCGGGTGCGAAATATTCGGATGATCGACGCTATGTCTGGTGGACCCGGGGCAACGGCGCATTCCTGGAGGTTCGAAACGACGACGGCAGCTGGCGCATGCTGTATCCCGATTGCGAGGCCGTGCGGCGTCGCTGAGGGTTTGGGCGCCGACCAGGCCGATGCGCCGATCGGCGGCCGCCCGGGCCCGGCATCGGTTCGGCATAAGTAAAGGCTGATCCCATGGCTAATAAGTTCTGACTGTTCCTGAATCAAAGGACGACCTACATTGGCCGCCAACCGCTGCCTACCGTCCCTCGAAAAGGAGCCCGCCGTGAACCAACCCGTCGACCCCGGCCTGATCACCGATGCCAAGAAGCGCTACAGCGCCGGCGTCCTCAAGTACCGCCAGATGGGCTACTGGGACGCCGACTACGTGCCGCGCGACACCGACACGATCTGCCTGTTCCGCATCACGCCGCAGGAGGGCGTCGACCCGATCGAGGCCGCCGCGGCGGTGGCCGGCGAGTCGAGCACCGCGACCTGGACGGTGGTCTGGACCGACCGCCTGACCGCCTGCGACAGCTACCGCGCCAAGGCCTACAAGGTCGAGCCGGCGCCCGGCAATCCGGGGCAGTATTTCGCCTGGGTGGCCTACGACATCATCCTGTTCGAGGAAGGCTCGATCGCCAACATCACGGCCAGCCTGATCGGCAACGTCTTCAGCTTCAAGCCGCTGAAGGCGGCGCGGCTCGAGGACATCCGCATCCCGGTGGCGCTCGTGAAAACCTTCAAGGGCCCGCCGACCGGGCTCGTCGTCGAGCGCGAGCGGCTCGACAAGTTCGGCCGTCCGCTGCTGGGCGCCACCACCAAGCCCAAGCTCGGGCTGTCGGGGCGCAATTACGGCCGCGTGATCTACGAGGGCCTGAAGGGCGGCCTGGACTTCATGAAGGACGACGAGAACATCAACTCGCAGCCCTTCATGCACTGGCGCGACCGCTTCCTCTACGTGATGGACGCCGTCAACAAGGCCAGCGCCGCCACCGGCGAGGTCAAGGGCAGCTACCTCAACGTCACCGGCGCGACGATGGAGGACATCTACGAGCGCGCCGAATTCGCCAAGGAGCTGGGCTCGGTCGTCATCATGCTCGACCTGGTGATCGGCTGGAGCGCGATCCAGAGCATGGCCAACTGGGCACGGCGCAACGACATGATCGTCCACATGCACCGCGCCGGCCACGGCACCTACACGCGGCAGAAGAACCATGGCGTGAGCTTCCGCGTCATCGCCAAGTGGCTGCGGCTGGCCGGCGTCGACCACCTGCACACCGGCACCGCGGTCGGCAAGCTCGAGGGCGACCCGATGACGGTGCAGGGCTACTACAACGTCTGCCGCGACAGCGTGACGCGCCAGGACCTGCCGCGCGGGCTGTTCTTCGACCAGGACTGGTGCGACCTGCGCAAGGTCATGCCGGTGGCCAGCGGCGGCATCCACGCCGGCCAGATGCACCAGCTGCTCGACCTCTTCGGCGACGACGTGATCCTGCAGTTCGGCGGCGGCACGATCGGCCATCCGGCCGGCATCCAGGCCGGCGCGGTGGCCAACCGCGTGGCGCTGGAATGCATGGTCAAGGCGCGCAACGAGGGCCGCGACATCGCCCGCGAAGGGCCGCAGATCCTGCAGCAGGCGGCGCGCAGCTGCACCCCGCTGCAGCAGGCGCTCGACACCTGGGGCGAGATCAGCTTCAACTACGCCTCGACCGATACGAGCGACTACGCGACCACGCCCGCCGTGGCCTGAAGAACCGGAGACCCGCACCATGATGACCAACCCCACCGGCCGCATCACCCAGGGCCAGTTCAGCTTCCTGCCCGACCTGAGCGACGACGAGATCCGGCTCCAGATCGACTACGGCCTGGCCAAGGGCTATGCCTGGAGCGTCGAGTACACCGACGACCCGCATCCGCGCAACACCTACTGGGAGATGTACGGCATGCCGATGTTCGACCTGCACGACGCCGCCGGCGTGATGCTCGAACTGCAGGCCTGCCGCCAGACCTTCCCCCAGCATTACATCCGGCTCATGGCCTTCGATTCGACGCGCGGCGTCGAGAGCATCGCGATGAGCTTCATCGTCAACCGCCCGGAGCGCGAACCCGGCTTCGGCCTGCGGCGCCAGGAAGGCGCAGGCCGCCGGATGCACTACACCGTGCACGGCTACGGCGCCGACCGCCCCGAAGGCGAGCGCGGCTGAGCATCGTGGCGCAGCCGCTGTACACGATCCCGGGTGCGGCGGCCGGCGCGGCGCCGGCAGCCGCCGCGCCGGCCGCCGCGCCGGCGCGCACCGTCGCCGAGGTGCTGGCGCAGAGCCAGGTCGAGTCGGTGCTCGACGAGCTCGACCGCGACCTCGTCGGCCTGGCGCCGGTGAAGGCGCGCATCCGCGACATCGCCGCGCTGCTCGTCGTCGACAAGCTGCGCGCCAACCTCGGCCTGGGCGCGGCGGCCGGGCCCAGCCTGCACATGAGCTTCACCGGCAACCCCGGCACCGGCAAGACGACGGTGGCGCTGCGCATGGCGCAGATCCTGCACCGGCTGGGCTATCTGCGCAAAGGCCACCTGGTCGCGGTGACGCGCGACGACCTCGTCGGCCAGTACATCGGCCACACGGCACCGAAGACCAAGGAAGTGCTGAAGAAGGCGATGGGCGGCGTGCTGTTCATCGACGAGGCCTATTACCTCTACCGCCCCGAGAACGAGCGCGACTACGGCCAGGAGGCGATCGAGATCCTGCTCCAGGTGATGGAGAACCAGCGCGACGACCTGGTCGTGATCCTGGCCGGCTACCACGACCGCATGGAGACCTTCTTCCGCAGCAATCCGGGCCTGAGTTCGCGCATCGCGCACCACATCGATTTCCCGGATTACGCGGCCGACGAATTGCTGCAGATCGGCAGCCGCATGCTCGATGCGATGAATTACCGCTTCGGCGCCGGCGCGCGCGAGGCCTTCGAGCAGTATCTCGCGCGGCGCATCGCGCAGCCGCATTTCGCGAATGCCCGCAGCGTGCGCAACGCGCTCGACCGCGCGCGGCTGCGCCAGGCCAGCCGGCTCTTCGCCGACCGCGACCGCGTGCTCGACGCCGACGACCTCACGACGCTGGCCCCGGCCGACATCCTCGCCAGCCGCGTCTTCGCCGCGCCGGCCGCCGTCTGAGCCGCGGCGCCCCTGGGCGCGCGGTGCGCCCGGGCGCGCGGCGCGGGCGCATGATGGGCCGTGGGGCGGCCCATCGACCGCGCAGTACGAACGCCATCCATGAACAAGACCGGCGCCTGGCTCGCCTGCCACGCACTCGAGCAGCTCGGCATCCGCTATACCTTCGGCATCCCCGGCGTGCACAACACCGAGCTCTACGACGAGCTCAACAACTCGGACCGCATCACGCCCGTGCTCGTCAGCCACGAATGCGGCGGCGCCTTCATGGCCGACGCGATGAGCCGCCTGTCGGACTCGGTGGGCACGCTCGTCACGGTGCCGGCAGCCGGACTGACGCATGCCGCCAGCGGCATCGGCGAGGCCTTCCTCGACGGCATCCCGATGCTGGTGATCTGCGGCGGCGTGCGCAACGACCTCGACTGGCGCTTCCAGCTCCACGAGATGGACCTGCAGGCCTTCATGCGGGGCCTCACCAAGGCCACGTTCAGGATCGAGCGCACCGAGGACGTCGTGCCGACGATCTTCGAGGCCTATCGCATCGCCACCGCCGGCGCCCCGGGACCCGTGTTCATCGAGCTGCCGATGAACGTGCAGATGTTCGCCGGCGCGGCGGGCGCGCTGCCGCGCTGG
>JAGWVB010000296.1 GCA_018971105.1 Burkholderiales bacterium | reverse complement strand
GGGCGTGGGCAGCTGGCGCTCGGCCGCGGTCGACCTCGAGCTGCCGGCCGGGCGGACCTTCGTGCTGCTGGGTTCGAACGGGGCCGGCAAGAGCGCGCTGCTCGACACGCTGGCCGGCTTCCTGCCGGCGCGCGCCGGCCGCGTCCTGCTGGGCCGGCGCGACCTCACGGCGCTGCCGCCCGAGCAGCGCCGCATCGGCTACATGTTCCAGCGCGACGCGTTGTTCCCGCACTGGAACATCGAGCGCAACCTGCGCTTCGCGCGCGGCGCCGGCACCGACCTGGAAGGCCTGCTGGACGCACTCGAACTGCGCCCCTGGCTCGCCCATGAGCCGGACCAGCTCAGCGGCGGCCAGCGCCAGCGCGTGGCGCTGGCCCGGGCGCTGGTCGGCGCGCCCGAGCTCGTGCTGCTCGACGAGCCGCTCTCGGCGATCGACCCGCAGGCGCGGCCGGCGCTGCGCCGCACGCTGGCGCGGTTGCTGCGCGAGCGTGGCGTGAGCACGGTGCTGGTGACGCACGACGCGAGCGACGCGCGCATGCTCGGCGACCTCGTCGGCGTGCTCGACGGCGGCCGCCTGCTGCAGAGCGGCGCCGTCGCGACCGTGTTCGACAACCCGTGCGACCTGCGCGCCGCCCGGCTGCTCGGTTTCGACAACCTGTGGCCGCTCGAGGTGCTGGGCCTGGCCGCGGCCGGCGCGGCGACGTTCGTGGACCTGGGCCCGCGCGACACGCGCGTGCGGCTGCTGCGCTGCCGGGCCGACCCCGCCGCCGCGGCCCTGCGGATCGGCAGCCGCGTCATGCTCGCGCTGCGCGCCGAGGCGATCACGCCCTGCGCCTGGCACGGGTCGGACGCGCCGGCGCAGGGCGACGCGAGCTGGATGCTGGCGGCGACGCTGCAGGCGCTGCGCTGCGAGGGTCCGCTGTGGCGCTGGCAATGCGCATTGCCCTGCGGCCTCGAGGCCGAGGCCTACACGCTGCCCGAGGCGCTGCGGCGGCTGAAGGTCGGCGTCGGCGAGCCGCTCGGGCTGCGCCTCCACCTGCCGGACCTGCGCCTGCTCGCCGACGCACCCGGCGCGGGTTGATGGCGCGGGCTGATGTCGCGGGCCGAAGGCGCGCGCGGCGGCGGCGGCCGTCAGCCCCGGCAGGCCGCCGGCGTGAGCCCGGTCCAGCGCTTGAAGGCGCGTCGAAAGCTGGTCGCGTCGCCGAACCCCAGCAGTTCGGCCACGTCTTCGATGCCCAGCCGCGTCGTCGCGAGGTAATCCTGGGCGAGGGCGCCGCGCACGCTGTCGAGCAGGCCCGAGTAGGTCGTGCCCTCGGCCTCCAGCTTGCGGCGCAAGGTGCGCGAGGTCATGTTCAGGGTCCTCGCAACCGTCTCGATCTCCGGGAAGCGCCCCGGTGTCGAGGTCAGCTCGTGGTAGACGCGGCGCGAATAGCCCGATTGCCACTTGAATTCGTCGAGCATGCGCGCGCAGGCCTGCGAAACCTGGGCCGCCGTGATCGGGTTGGCCAATTGCGGCGCGCGATCGAGCCATGACGCCGGGTAATGGACCTCATTGCGAGGGTGCTCGAATTCCAGCGGGCATTCGAAGGCGCGCGCCAGCATCTCGACATGGGCCGGTGCGGGCCCGGTGAAGCGGACGCGCGAAGGCATGCACCACGAGCCCATGATGTCCTTGTAGATGGTGAGGCAGGCGGCCAGCGCCATATCGCGCACGAAGCCGAACAGGGCCGGGTCGAGGTCGGGGAGTGGCGTCTCCTCGCGCGGCGGCAGGTACCAGACCGCCGCTTCCGGCGTCTCGATCCATGCCGGGGAGAGCAGGCTGCTGCACAGGCGGTGGAAGCGCATCGTGGCGTCGAAGGCCTCGCGCATCGTGCTCGAGCACAGGAAGGCGTAGCCCGCCATGCCGTAGCAGGAGACGTGGTAGCGCAGGCCGATGCGCAGGCCCGACTCGCTGCGGCAGCCCAGGCGCACCGCGTTGCGCGCGACGGTGAACAGCTGCAGCGACGAGACGCGCACGTCGGGGTCGGCGAGAGCCTGGGCATCGAGCCCGGTGGCCTCGAGCAGGGCCGCGGCGTCCAGACCGCTCTGCGTCAGCGTCTGCACGGCGATGGCCACGCGCAAGGGCGGATAACGCCGGTCGCGCAGCCCGATCCCGGCCGCGGCGAGCGGACGCGCGCGCCGGCTCGGTGCCGGGACGCGGGGCGGATCGGGGAGCGGCGTCAAGGGGCGGGAGTCATGTCCGTTTCGGCCTCCATGCTGAGACGCAGCGGGCGGCGCGGAAATCGAGATTCACCCTGTATTGGGGTTAACGCTAGGCGCGATGTTTTGTCCCGATCGCCACCCTATTTGTCCGCTGCGGCCCTCGTTCGACTCGAGGCCGGCTGGCAGACTTCGCGGCCTCGATCGAGCGCTGCGAACCGCCGCCGCGAGCCGCCGATCCGGGCGCGCGGCCCGGGAGCGCTCGACGGGCCCGATTCACGTCCTGATCCCCACGGAGACAAACCACCATGCTTGAACTGCGCCAACTCGCCCTGCTGTGCGGTCTGCAGGCCTGCGCGGCGGTGCACGCCGCCGCAGCGGCCGGGATTCCGGCCGCGATCACCGAGGTACCGAGTCAGGTCGGCGTGATGGTCGGATTCCCGCCCGCGCCGGAGAACCAGGTCACCCTGCGCAACTACGCCACGCCGCGCTTCATGCGCTGGACGCTGGCCCACATGTCCAGCGTCTTCAATACCGAGCGCGTCTCGCGCGGCAGCGGCATGCCGACGGCCTTGCCGCAGGGCCAGCCGCTCGATGTCGATGCGATCGAGGTCGGCTGGCAGGGCCGGCAGATCCCGATGACCGAGGCCTACCGGATACTCGGTGCCGACGCGCTGCTCGTCATGCACCGGGGTCAGGTCGTGTTCGAGCGCTATTTCGGCGACATGACACCGGCGACCTTGCATGCCGCCAATTCCTGCACCAAGAGTTTCGTCGGCACGCTGGCCCAGACCTTGATCACCGAAGGCCGGCTCGATCCCGATGCGCCGGCTTCGCGCTACGTCCCCGAACTGGCGTCCTCCGCCCTGGGTTCGGCGCGCATCCGCGACCTGCTCGACATGCGCGCGAACTTCCGCATCGGCGACGATGTCCATCGGGCCGGCAGCCTGCAGGTCGCTGCGCTGCAGGCCTACGGCGTCTATCCGCGTCCGGCGAATTACGCGGGCCCGGACGGTGCCATCGCGATGATGCTGGCGGCCAAGCCGACGACGCCGCACGGCGTCGGACCGATGCGCTACGACAACGCGACCGCGGAGGCCCTGGGCTGGGTGCTGAGCCGGGTCACCGGGCTGTCGGTGCCGGACCTCATCAGCCAGCGTTTCTGGGCCCCGATGGGCGCGGAACGGGACGGCGACTTCCTGCTCGATTCGCGCAAGATGCCGATCGCGGCCTTCGGCCTGCAATCGGATGCGCGCGACCTGGCCCGCTTCGGCGAAATGATCCGCAACCACGGCCGGGTCGGCGACAAGCAGGTGATACCGGCGGCCGTCATCGACGAGATCCGGCGCGGCGGCGATCGCGCGGCCTTCGCCGCCAGCCCCGATGGCGCCGTGTTGCCCGGGGGTTCCTACCACGACATGTGGTGGTTCAACCATGACGACCTGGACTCGTTCCAATGCCAGGGCCAGTTCGCGCAACGGGTCTGGATCGCGCCCAAGGCGCAGACCGTCATCGTGCTGCTGTCGTCCGACCCCGATGCCAGCCGCAGCCGCGAACCCCTTCGGCTGGGTGCATTCCGGGCCATCGCGCGCGCGCTGAACCGCTGAATGCGCCATCAACCGGACCCGTCGCCCATCCGCGCGCCCGAATTCGAACAGGAAGACCAATGAAGATCAGAATCGCCTCCGTCGCTTGCGTCGCCATCGCCGCCTGTCCTTTGCTGGCCCTGCCGCGGCCGGCGCAGGCCCAGGGCCCGAGCAGCCTGCAGCTCTACGGCCGCGTGGGCGCGGGCGTCGTCGACACCAATCACCAGGCCGGCGGCGGCAGCCTGCGGGCCGTGAACGACAACGTGCTGATGACTTCTTTCATGGGCCTGCGCGGCGGCGAAGACCTCGGGGGCGGGCTGCGCACGAACTTCCAGCTCGAAACCCAATTGGCGCCCGATACCGGCGCGTCGGGATCGCCGACGCTGGGTTTCTGGAATCGCCAGAGCTGGGTCGGGCTCGACCTCGGCCCGCATGCCTCGGTCACCCTGGGGCGGCAGTTCCATACGACGGTCGACCTCCTGGTCCAGTCGCTGATGGTCTACAACCTCGCCGGCGCGGACGGGGAATTCACGCCGCTGGCGCTCGTCGGCGTGAACCGGTACAGCAGCAACGACACCCGCGTCAGCAATGCCATCAAGGTGCGCCTGCGCGGCCCGGCGGGGACGGCGGCGGCCTACAGCTTCGGCGCCGGCGAGGGCACGGCGGGCAACAGCTACAGCGCGACGCTCTCGCAGGTCACCAAGGCCTACAGCGTCGGCGCTTATTTCATGCAATACAACGCGACCCCGGCCGCCGCGCAGGCCCTGGGCCACCTGCCCAAGCAGCAGGTGGCCGGTGGCGGCCTGCAGTGGCCGATCGGGCCGCTGCGCCTGTACCTGACCTATCTGCACAACACGCTGGACGGCACGACGGCGGGCAAGGGCACGCAGCGCAACCGGATCGGCATCCTCGGCATCGCCTATCGGCTCGCCCCGTCGGTGATGCTGAAGGCGGAATACACGGCCGACCGCGGCACCACGCTCGACGGCGTGCAGGGTCGCGACGGCAGGAAGAACACGATCAACGCGTCGGCGCAATGGTGGCTGTCCAGGCGCACCAACCTGTACCTGGCCTTTGCCGACAATCGATACACCGGCGGCTACGTGGCCGAGACCTTGAACATCGCCGCCTTCGCCCGCGCTCCGGGCGCGACCAGCATCCAGCAATGGTCGAGCGGCTTCGACATGGCGTTCTGAGCATCGCGCGCCGCTGAGCGCGGGCCGCCCGCGCGGCGCGGCG
>JAGWVB010000295.1 GCA_018971105.1 Burkholderiales bacterium | reverse complement strand
GCGGAGGCAGGCGCCGACTGGCCGCGGAAGGACAATGTGGGCCGTGGCCTGGAGCGGCCACGCGGCGCCTGCCGGAGCGGGTCAGGTTCACCGACGGGTTAGGCCGCATTTTTCGGAACCGGCCCTACTTCCAGGCCAGGTTTAGCTTTTTTCCAGAAGAGGCGCATTCCTTCAGGTACAGATTGATGAGGCTCTGATACGGAATGCCTACCTGCTCAGACATCGCTTTGAAGTACGAAATTGAGTCTTCATCAAGTCGTATGGTGACGGACTTTTTCAGCTGGACGGCGTAGGGATTCTTTCGAGCCGTCGAGAAATCGTACTGTTTGCGCATTTTGAGTCCTACGGATAGTCGGCCTGCTCCTCGCGAGTAGCCTTTCGCGCGGAGATGATCCGGATGACATTGCCTTCAGAGCGATAGCAATGTGCTACGACCAGCAATCGAAGCGTACTGCTCAGTCCAAGCAATATGAACCGGTCCTCGTCCTCGGAGTGATCGGGATCGTCGATCAAGCGTGCGCGCTCGTCGGCGAAGACAGTTTGCGCATCTTCAAAGGACACGCCGTGCTTCAGCCGATTTGCAGCGGCCTTCTTTGGATCCCAGTCGAAGCGTAGGGAGGACATGCGCACATTGTACTTACACCGTGTGGACGGTGCAACGAGGCGCAAACAGCGGTTGCGATGCGGCCTAACGTTGGAGGTAACCTGCCCGCGGAGGCAGGCGCCGACTGGCCGCGGAGGGACGATAACCACCGCGGCCCGGAGCGGCCAGGCGGCGCCTGCCGGAGCGGGTCAGGTTCACCGACCGGTTAGCGAAGTAATCGGCCCGCTGCCGCAAATCGCGCCGAAGAAACTCTCGGCGCCCCGGTTGTGGCAAGGTGGAACGTGGCGCTGCGCAAGACCGATGTAGCAATGGTGCGTACTGCCCGCCGGTTAGCGTGGTCCTGGGTGACGTCATCGACATTGGTGAATCGCCTCGGCGGCCGTCTCCTTGCCGGGAGGCTGCCGTCGGTTCGATATCCCGTTTGAGAGAGTGAGCAAGACGACGTACCCGTTGCAGCGCCACATTCCGCAACGAATGATGGAGCAAGCCATGCCAGTTCGCAACCGCAAGGTCCCGCCCAAGCCCGGCAGTCGCCGCGCGCCGGCGCTGACCATCACACACCCCAACGCCGCCGGCATCGACATCGGCAGCGCCTCGCACTTTGTCGCCGTGCCGCCTGACCGCGACGATCAACCCGTGCGCGAGTTCCCCAGCTTCACGGTCGATCTCAACGCCCTGGCCGATTGGCTCAAGGCATGCGGCGTCGACACCGTCGCCATGGAATCGACCGGCGTCTACTGGATCCCCTTGTTCGAGCTGCTGGAGTCGCGCGGCTTCACTGTCCTGTTGGTCAACGCGCGCCACGTCAAGAACGTCTCCGGGCGCAAGTCCGATGTGCTGGACTGCCAGTGGCTGCAGCAATTGATGACCTACGGTCTTCTGCGCGGCGCGTTCCGACCGGCCGATCAGGTTTGCGTTCTGCGCTCGCTGTTCCGCCAGCGTGGGATGCTTCTGAAGACCCAGGCGCGCGACGTGCAGCACATGCAGAAGGCGCTCACGCAGATGAACGTGCAGCTGGCCAACGTCATCTCCGACGTCGTCGGCGAGACCGGCCAGAAGATCCTGCGCGCCATCGTTGCCGGCGAGCGCGACGGTCAGGTACTCGGATCGATGAAGAACGCGCGCATCCGCGCCAGCGTCGATGAGATCGCGCGCAGCCTGCAAGGCAACTGGCGGCTCGAGCACCTGTTTGCGTTGAAGCAGGCCCTCGCGGCGTTCGACTTCGTCGGCACCCAGCTCGCCGAGTGCGACCGCGAGATCGAGTTGCAGCTTCAGCTGCTCAAGGCGCATGACGGCGATCCGGCCCTGGCCAAGAAGCGCGGGCGCGCACGCAATGCGCCGAGGTTCGATTTGCGCACGCAGTTGTTCCAAATGTGCGGCGTCGATCTCACGCGCATCGATGGCATCGACGTCACCACGGCGCTGGCCGTCGTCTCCGAGATCGGGACGGACATGAATCGATTCCCGACGGTCAAGCACTTCACGTCCTGGCTCGGCTTGTGTCCTGGAACCAAGATCACGGGTGGCAAGGTGATGAGCGGCAAGACCAAGCGCGTCGTCAGCCGCGCCGCGCAGGCATTGCGATTGGCCGCCGCCGCGCTGCGCAGCAGCAAGTCCGCCCTGGGTGCGTACTTCCGGCGGCTGTGCTCACGCATGGACAAGCCCAAGGCGGTGACAGCGGCCGCCCACAAGTTGGCTCGCTTGATCTACACGATGCTGACCAAGGGCGAGGAGTACACCGATCTCGGCCAGGACTACTACGAGGAGCGATACCGCGAGCGCGTGCTGCGGGCCTTGACGCAGCGTGCCGCCAAACTCGGCATGCAGATGGTCCCAATCGAACAGCGCGCATGAAAAACTCATTGCCAATCAATTACTTGGAAGGAGTTTCTTGAGAGGCTCGCGCGAGCAGCGTCGTGACCGCTTTGTAGGCATCATTGACTGCCGATTCAGCCGAGAGAATTCCGTCGAAAAAGGTGGCCGCGAGCACGTACTCATGATCGATCAGGTCATTGGACACCTTTGCCGCACCAAGACCTTCGATTCTTCCTTGCTCCTCCCAGCAGAGGCAGGTCCACAGCTTCACGAAAAAGTACCGAAGGAGCATGGACTTCTGGCGAACGAGTCGAGATGCCCTCCCGCCGCTGAACCCGTTGTCTTCCAATACGCTAACAAGCAACGAGGGCGCCTTCAAGTAGACGAAGTCGATCTTCTCCGCGACTGAGGCCTGCGATGCTCGAAGTCTCTCAGCGAACTCACGCGGCATGCCGCGCTTGGTCTCCTCGACCAGTTCAAGTGCTCGAAGCTTGTTCGCGTCATGATCAAGGTAGTCACGACGCAACCCAGATAGATGACCTTCTGGATCGGCGACAACTCGATAAAATTCGGCTGTCCTGTGGCCCGACGCGACTGATGCGAGGAGCTTTCGGAGGAATTTTGTCGCTTCCGAGTTGATTACGTGACCAACTACCGGAACAGCCCGAGTTAGTTCGTAGCGCAGGCATTCGCTCACGGCGCGCGAAACATACACCCTATTCGCGTGGTCAGAGAGGATTTCAAGCGACAGCCTCAGTGTGAGTTCTCGATTGCTCGACTTCGCCATCTCAAACATCCCAAGATCGGGTAGTACGAGCCGCAAGCTCGGCTCGCGCTCAATGCGCTCGCGAAGCGCTTCCGCTCTGAGCTGGTTCTGGTCAACGACGAGGTAGGAGGGTGTCAATTCGCGGGCCTAACGTTGGAGGTAACCTGCCCGCGGAGGCAGGCGCCGACTGGCCGCGGAAGGACAATGTACACCGTGGCCTGGAGCGGCCAGGCGGCGCCTGCCGGAGCGGGTCAGGTTCACCGACGGGTTAGGCCCCACCCGCAGCCCGCTTGCGTGCATACATGGCGAATACGCCACCTGCGGCCGCTGCCAGCCCCAGGGCCAGTAGGAACGCTTCAGCTTGAGGGAAGCATAGGCCTACGCCCTTGGTGCACGCCAACTGCGAGAAGGCGTGCCAAGCGGAGACGTTGCCTATAGCGGTCATGCCGAAAACGAGGAAAGCGGGGGCAATGACTGCTACACCAAGAAGCGGTTTGTGGAACTTGCGACCGACGGCAGCGAGTACGCCGGAGAGCAGCAGGGCTACGGTTGCCGCTGCGAGAACGACAGCGCCGACCATTGCATACGGTTCATTCAAGAACTGGTGGGCTTGATAGGTGAGAAAGGCAGCTTGGAGTGCTGCCCAGCCCAAGAGTGCGACGACGACTGACCTGAAGGCGAGCAGAGGCATATGGATCTCCTGAACGCCGCGGGAGCGACTTGTGGGGCCTAACGTTGGAGGTAACCTGCCCGTGGAGGCAGGCGCCGACTGGCCGCGAAAGGACAATGTACACCGTGGCCTGGAGCGGCCAGGCGGCGCCTGCCGGAGCGGGTCAGGTTCACCGAGGGGTTAGGCCTCAGTGCGGCGAACTTACGACTTCGCATCGCCTTCCTTCGGCTTGGCCGAGAGTCGCTTGAAGTGCAGCAGAAACTTGTTGCCGTCGGCGCTGATTCCAAGGCGCTTGAACCACTTCGCTTGAGCCGCTGGCAGTTTCTCGAACTGGACCAGTCCAAATGGCAATAGTCGAAGCCCAACCTCTTGGTAGAGGAACGCGGCAGCTGAGTCCTTGTCGTAGTTGCTTTGCAATCCATCTGCCAACGCCTTGTCATTACTCAGAAACAATCCAAGCAGCGACTGCTCAACATCTTCCTTGCCGCCGGCATGCTTCGCGGGAATTACTATCTTCTCTTTGCGGAGAATGCTGGCTAGTTCGGAGAAAGGGACGCCAGCGATGGTAGGTTCCTTCACCTCAGCCTGTGCCTTTGTGCGGAGTTTGGGTGGCGCAGACGCTGCCAAGTGAGACGAGTGTGCCAATAGTAGATCAGACAGCGCTTTGTCGATCTTCGCTCGCGAGCGCGGCTTTGCTTTGATCGTGCTTGTCAACTCTTCTAGAAACTGAGACACGTCTGAGCTTTTCGATAGTCGCGCGACATGCTTCCCCGAAAGCGCACCTGGCAGTGTTTTCAGATCGACCTCGTCGGTAACGAGTGGACGCAGGGCCTTTCGTGCACCCCAGGTTGCGCCGAGTTCAAATAGGACCCAACTGGACGAGACTGCACTCTTTGTGACGAGGCCGACGACCACGGCGGTGTCTTCAAGATCAGTTAGCAGGGTTTCGGAAAAGTCGCAGCCGACGGGCAGTTTATGGCCCGGTACAGAAGTGCAGCGAATCTCGTCGTCGTCCAGAACCATGCTCGAGAGTAGGAAGTCAACCAACGCGCTCGCAAGTGGTTCGTCGGCGGCCGCGTGGCTGATGAAGATCTTGAGTGCCATGAAGGGTTCTCTTTCTGAGGCCTAACGTTGGAGGTAACCTGCCCGCGGAGGCAGGCGCCGACTGG
>JAGWVB010000034.1 GCA_018971105.1 Burkholderiales bacterium | reverse complement strand
GGCGGCCGCCTCGATCGCGCCGTCACGTCCATCGGCGAGCAGCTCGAACGCCAGGTGCAGCGCGGGCGGCTGAAGCCCGAGCGCGCCGCGGCGGCGCGCGCGGCCGTCGCGCCGCAGATCGACCACGCCGGATTCGATGCGATCGATTTCGCCGTCGAGGCCGTCGTCGAACACCTCGAAGTCAAGCGCGAGGTGCTCGCGGCGATCGAGCGCGACAGCGGCGCCGACGCGGTGTTGGCATCGAACACCTCGAGCCTGCGCATCGACGCCCTGGCGCAGGCGCTGCAGCGGCCGCAGAACCTGGTCGGCCTGCATTTCTTCAATCCGGTGCCGGCGATGGCGCTGGTCGAGGTCGTGCGCGGCGCCCGCAGCAGCGAGGCCGCGCTGGCCACCGCCGTCGGGTATGCCCAGGCGATCGGAAAGACGCCGGTCGTCGTCGCCGACGTGCCGGGTTTTCTCGTCAACCGCGTGCTCACGCCCTATATGCGCGCCTTCCTGCAACTGGTCGAGGAAGGCGTCGATTACGCCGCGATCGACCGCGCGATGGAGGCCTTCGGCTGGCCGCTGGGGCCGGCGGCGCTGCAGGATCTGGCCGGCATCGACGTCGTCGCCGCGGCCTGCGACGAGATCTCGGCCGGCTATGCCGAGCGCATGCCGCCGCTGCCGCGCCACGCGCTGCGGCTGCTCGCCGACGCGGGCCGGCTCGGGCGCAAGACCGGTGTCGGCTTCTACCGCCATGCAGGCGGCGCGCAGGCGCAGCGCGAGCCGGACGGCGAAACGCGGGCACTGCTGGCCGCGATCCAGCCGCCCGCCGCGCGCCCGCTCGACGCGGCCGCCATCGTCGAGCGCCTGATGCTGCCGCTCGTCATCGAGGCCGTGCGCGCGCTGGACGAGGCGGTCGTCGCCAGCGCCTGCGAGCTCGACCTCGCCATGCTGCTGGGCCTGGGCTTCCCGGCCTATCTCGGCGGCCCCTTGAAATACGCCGACTGGATCGGGATGGACGAGTTGGTGCGTCGCGCCGATGCGCTGGCCGACCACGGTCCGGCCTATCGGGTGAGCGAGGCGCTGCGCCGGCGCGCCCGCGCCGGGGCGCGCTTCTACCCTTGCCGCTGAAGCCCGCGCGCGGCGCGCCCATCGATCCGTTGCGCTACCGAGTCTCGATCATGAAAGAACACGCACCCATCGGCCTGGCGCCGGCGCAACGCGCCTTGGGCGGCCCCGCGACGCCTGCGGCGGACCTGCTGCCGCGCGATCCGGCCAGCCGGGCCGATCTGCTGCGCACGGCGGCATTCGACGCCACCGTCTACGGCCTGTCCGCCTACCTGCAGTACGAGCAGTTGTACAAGCAGGCCTGGGACCGGGATTCGGCCCAGTACACCGGATTCAATCGATTCCGGCACGAGCGCGCGCTGGCGGGCCCGGATTACGCGACTTTTCGCGTTCCGAACAGCGACACGCTTTATTCGACGGCCTGGATCGATCTCGGCCAGGGGCCGGTGGCGATCGAGATCCCGGCCACCCGGTTGCGCTATTACACGCTCAATATCTTCGACATCTACGGCAACCCGCACAACCTCAGCAATCGCACGATCGGGTTTGACGGTGGACGCTTCCTGCTCGTGGCACCGGGATGGCAAGGCAGCGCACCCGCCGGCTTCCAGGTCTGGCAGGCGGCCACGGTGCAGCTCTGGATCCTGATGCGCGCCTTCGCGCAGTCGGATGCGGAGACCGCCGCCGCGCGCGCATTCCAGGATCAGGTCCGGATCATCGCCCCGGCCGGCGCGCCCCGCGCAGGCGCCGCCGACGGGACGCCGCCGCCGCCGCGCGCGGGAGCCATCGGCTTGCTCGCGGTCCTGGACCAGGTCCTGCGGGTCAACGGCTGCCTGCCCGGGGAAGAGGCCCTGGTGTCCCGCTTTCGCGCCTTGGGCCTGCTCGGACCCGGACCCTTCGACGCCGCGCAGCTCGATGCGACGGCGCGCGCCGCGATCGAGTCGGGCCACGAGCAGGCCCTGACGATGATCCAGCGTTCGAAATCCCAGCTCGGCGTGCCGGCCGCAACGGGCTGGATGAAGGTGGAGAAGGGGAATTACGGCTACGACTACGTGCGCAGGGCCGTGACCAATGCGGCCGGGCTGGGCGCCAACGTGCGCGAGGAGAACGCCTCCTACACCACGTTCGTCGACGGCGCGGGCCAGGCCCTCGACGGGGCGGGCGCCCGCTACCGGCTCGTGCTGACCACGCCGCCGCCGGTGGATGCGTTCTGGTCGGTCACGCTTTACGACGCCAGGACCTTCGCGCTGTTTCCCAATGCCTTGCAGCGCTATCTGATCAGCGACCGCACCGCGGGTCTGGTCGTCGCGCCCGACGGGGCGATCGAGATCGCGTTGCAACATGCCGAGGCCCGCGAGGGCAACTGGTTGCCGGCGCCTGCCGGCCCGTTCTTCATCGTCATGCGCGCCTACGGTCCCCAGGCCCCGATGCTGACGGGCCGATGGCTGCCGCCGGCCATCGTGCCCGTGCAAGCCTAGATCGCGGCCGATTCGAGGCGCTCGATCGGCGGCGGCAGCCAGCGTCGCTGCAGGACCTCGGGGCGCGGCTGGTACAGCCGCATCATCAGGTAGAACGGCCGGTCCCGCTCCACCGGCAGCCAGTTCTGCGCCGGCACGCCGGCCGGCAAGGTCGAGGACAGATGGAGGGTCAGGCCGCCGTCGGCATCGCCGGCGAGACCCGGCGTGCGGTCGCCGATCGAATAGCGGTGCACCGCATTCGGCATCATCCGGCCCTGGTCGTCATAGGCGGTGATGGACCAGAAAGCGTCGACCGGCGGCAGCCGGCCGGATCGGAACCGGATGCGATAGGCATGGCGGCCGTCGAGGCCCCGGCCTGCCGCATCGACCCGGGCCAGGGGATAGAGAGCCTCCTCGGGGATCGCGACATTGGGTTGGTCCTTGGCCACACCCGCCCGCAGCAGGTAATCGGAACCGAAACGCGGGCCCCGGTCGTTGATGGTCCAGCCGTTGCGCTGCAGTCCGAGTTCGAGCGAGCGGGCCTGCACCAGGCGCTGCCCCGCAGCGAATCCCGACGCGATTTCCGCCTGCTGCCCGTCGGTCCAGCGATCCGGATCGAATACGAGGCCGGGACCGATCCCGAGGCGCCGCAGCGTGTCGACGATGACCGCGTCCTGCGGCTGGACGAACCCCTGCTCGAGGATGCGATCGAGCCTGACGAGGAATGCCGGACCGGGCTGCCATTGCGCAGCGGGCACGATCAGCGGCGCCGCCCGCCGCGTCGCCGCGGGCCATGGCCGTCCCCGGGACCCCTCCTGCCAGCCCCATAGCGCGAGCCCGTCCTGCAGCGCGTGGACGACGGGATCATCGCCGGGCCCGCGCACCAGGAACCGCCCGGCGATGAGCAGGAAGCGGGTCGCGCTCGGCACGTCGACCATGCCCGCCGGCGCCGCTGCACCCTCGTGGGGGCCGTGGATGTAGACCGGCGGCAGCCGGCCGCCATGCGTGCGCTGCCCGATGGACTGGTTCGCGGATGTGTCCGCCCCGATCATCGAGAAGGTGTAATAGCGCGCGCCGAAATCCGGCGCCGTCAGGACGATGGGACCGTCTTCGAGATCGACCCAGGCCAGCGAATAGATCGTATCGTTGTTCAGCCCCACGCCGTTGCGGTTGTCCGGGCCCGCGAGCGTCCGGTTGTGCACGAAGCGGTTGAGCGGGCTGCCGGGCCGGCCCGCCGCGCCCTGGGCAAAGCCGTCCATCAGCGCGGCCTGGTGCATCAGCGGCAGGCCCCAGACATAGGCGCGCGTGGCCAGCTGCGCGAGATCCGTCGCCGGTGCGCTGAATAGTCGATCATTGATTCGACGCCATTGCGCGGCGCTGTGGACATTGCGCCGCCGCGCGCCCGCGCCCTCATTCGAGGCGCCGGCGCTCATGGCGGCGAACGCGCCGGCGCGCCGGCGCGCCAGGACAGCGGCGCCGGAACCGGCCGCCGTGCCAGCCGCCGTGCCAGCCGCAATGATTTCATGCCCGATTCCCGCCGCGCTGTCGAGGCCATGGCCGCAGGCCGCCAGTGTAGCGGCCGCCACCCTACCCGCAGCGCGCGCCGACCGGGTCTCAGGCCATCAGATTCCTGTGCGCCGGCACGAAATAGACGCCGGCCAGGTAGATCGCCGCCAGCAATCCGGTCGCGCACATCAGCGCGAGCGACAGATCGGCCGACAGGCGCGCGAACAGCGACACCACGACCGGCATCGATCCGCCGAGGGCGAAGCCGATGTTCCAGGAAACGGCGGTGCCGCTCGAGCGCAGCGCGGTCGGGAAGCGCTCGTTCAACACGATCAGCAGCGGCGCGTAGCAGAACGTGCCGACGCCGCTGAGCAGCACTGCATAGAGACCGATCAGGCGCAGATCGCCCGTCATCGACAGGCCGTGATACAGCCACGGGATGGCGACCAGCGAGACGAGGCCGTAGAGCGCCATCGCGGGGCGCCGGCCGATGCGGTCGGTCAGGTAACCCGCGAGCACCGACGAGGCGATGACCGCGATCGCGGCGATGCTGAGGATGACGCCCAGATCGGTCGGCGCGACATGGTCGACCAGTTTCATGAAGGTCGGCAGGTAGCCCGAGGTGAGATACGACAGGCCGCCGCCGGCCGTGGTGAGCAGGATGCAAAGGAAAATGATGGACAGGTAGTGGCCGAGCCGGGGCGCCTCGGTCGCCGGCGCCGGCGCCGCGCCGCGCCCGCCCTTCGCCTCCTTCGCGCCCTTCTGCAAGGCCTCCCACAGCGGCGATTCATGCAGGCGCGAGAACACGAACAGGCCGAGGAACGAGCTGATCAGGCCGGTGAAGAACATCACGCGCCAGCCCCAGACCGCGAAGGCCGGGCCGCGGAAGATCGCGCTCACGAGCAGGAACACCAGCGACGCGAACAGCTTGCCCACGCCCGAGCCGCCGCCGGAGATGATGCCCGAGGCCAGGCCGCGCCAGCGCGGCGCGATCGACTCGGTGCCCAACGTATGGGTCGAGGCCACCATGCCGCCCATGAAGACGCCCTGGATCAGGCGCAGCGCGAGAAACAGCAAGGTGGCCGCGACGCCGATCATCGCCACCGTCGGCAGCGTGCCCATCAGCGCCGTCGAGATGCCGACGCCGGTGGCCGCCACGACCATCGCACGCCTGCGCCCGTGGCGGTCGGCATAGCGGCCGAACAGATAGCCGCCCAGCGGACGCATCACGAGCGTGGCCGTGAACGCGGCGTAGACGCCGGCGATCGACAGCATCTGCTGGCCCGATGGAAAGAAGACCTTGGCCAGGATCGGCGCGACGTAGAGCAGGATGAAGAGATCGAAGAGGTCGAAGGCCCAGCCGATGCCGGAGAAGGCGATCGCCGCGACGACCTGCCGCTGGGTCAGGGCCGGGAGAGCCGGCGCGGCGGGCGATGATTCCACGTGGAGGCCCTCAGAACAGGTGGCGCACGCCGACGCCGTAGGTGTCGCCCGCAGCCTGGCCCTCGAGCTTGTCGACCGAATACACGGCATACAGGTCGGTGCGCCGGGACAGGTGGTAGTCGTAGGCCGTCGACCCGGTGTCGCGCACGCTGGCCGCGGCCAGCGGCGCGGTCCTGCGCGTGTGCCCCCATTCGAGCAGCAGGTCGCCGTGCGGCGTCAGCGGCACCGACGCGCCCAGCTCGTAGGTGTGCGTGGCGATCTGCGCGCCCTTGCTGTCGGTATCGGCGACGGCGCCGTACAGCTTGAAGCGCGCGAAGTCGTAGGCCGCCCCCGCCAGATAGGCGTCCTGCTGCCACACCGGAGCGACCGCCGCCGTGCGCTCGCGCTGCATCGACACCACGGCCGTCAGCGGGCCGTGCAGGAACTTGAGATGCAGGCCCAGGTTGCCGTCGCCGTTCTTGCCCGCGACTTCGTTCAGGCCGTAGATCAGCGACGCGCTGAGGCCGTTCCAGGCCGGCGTGCGGTATTGCAGGCCGTTGTCCCACACCGTGTCGCCGATGATGTTGCCGCCATAGGGCGCGACGAAGGTCTGCAGCACCAGCGGCGAGAACACGACCGAGCCGCCGAAGGGGTTGACCAGCTGCATGTCGAGGTAGGTCGGGTTGGTCTGGCGTCCGAAGCTGAGCGTGCCGTACGCGGGGTTGGTCAAGCCGACATAGGCATTGCGCGACCAGGCCGGATCGCCCGGCTTGCGGCCCATGTCCCCGTTGGCGGGCTGGAAGAAGCTCTCGAGCGCGAAGATCACGGCAGTGCGGCCGCCGAGTTCCTCGTGCCCGCGCAGGCCCCAGTACGAGGTCGTCAGGCCGCCGCTGCCCAGCTGCACCAGGCTCGACGGCATGCCGCTGCGCTTGAGGCTGTCGACATAGGTGCCGATGAGGCCGTAGAGCTGCACCGCATCGGTGGGCGCGGCGGCGCGGGCGGTCTGCGCCGCGGCGCCGAAGGGCGTTCCCATCAGGCCGGCGCTGGCCAGCGCGACCGGGATCAGCCACCGCAAACTCGAGAGCTCGTTCTTCATGCGCGTCCTGGACCGGGCCGTTGTCGGGGGGGACCGACATTGTCCGACCCGGCGGCCATCGCCACCAGCGCTGCGAGCGACTAGCTGCTATGCCGGATGCACATGGCCGCGGCCGGCACGCGCGGGCACCCGCCGCGGCCGGCCGGCGGCCGGCCTACTTGATCTGCGTGTACAGCGCGGCGTGCGCGAGCGACTGTCCGCCCTCCTGCAGATCGAGCAGGGCCTGGCGCGGCCCCGCGGCGGCGCCGCGATCGGCCGCCATCGTGATCGCGACCTCGGCCGATGCACCGGCCGCGAGTTGCACGACCGCGGGCGCGGCGCTGAAGCTCACGCCCGCCGCGGCCGCGCCGCCGACGACGACCGACAACGTGCGCACCGAGCCGCTGAGGTTGGTCAGCGTCACGACCCGGGTCAGGGTCTGCCCGCTGCCCGAGGGCACGGCGCCGAAGCTCAGGCTGACCGGAGCCAGTGCCAGCGCCGCGCCGGTGGCGGCGTAGAGGTTCTCGCGTCCGCTGCCGACGATGTTGACATCGGTGGCCGAGGCGCCCGCATACGCCGGCTTGAGCACGCCCTGGTCGGCGCTGTTCACGATCGCCGAGCGCACCTGGGCCGCGCTCCAGTGCGGATGCTGCTGGCGCACGACGGCGGCCGACCCGGCCAGATGCGGCGTCGCCATCGAGGTGCCCTGGAAGAAGGCGAAGCAGGAGGCGCCGCCGCAGTAGGCGCGCGGTATCGAGCTCAGCACGTTGACGCCCGGCGCCACGACATCGGGCTTGACGCGGAAATCGACATCGGTCGGACCCTGGCTGCTGAAGCTCGCCATGATGTCGTTGTTGCCGGTCTGGAAATAGGCGCTCGTGGCACTGATCGTCATCGTCTGGCCGTCATGCGCCTTCAGCGCGCCCGAGTCGCCCAGCGAGACGTTGTAGGCCGGCACCGTGGGCTGGTTCGGCGTGCCGTCCTGGGCCATGCCGATGGCATCGCCGGCGGCATTGTTGGCCACCAGCACGGCGGCCGCGCCGGCGGCCTGGGCGTAGCGGATCTTGGTCGAGAAGCTGCAGACCCCGCGCGAGACGAGCGCGATGCGGCCCGTGAGCACCGTCGTCAACGGCGCGCAGGCGTTGGACAAGCCGGTGGTCGAGTTGAGCGGCGCTTCGGTGACCACGCCCAGCGGCGCGCCGAGATCGGCGCCGACGCGGGCGAAATCACCCGCCACGCCCGGCACGCTGAGGCCGCCGACCTGCAGCGGCGTGGCGACGAAATGCCCCACCGACGCGGCGCCGGCGGTGAGGGCGCGGGCCGCCGATCCGGGCGATTCGACCGTGTAATGGCCGGGGCCCGAATTGCCGGCCGCCACGGCCACCACCATGTCGGCGCGGTCGAGGTTGTCCACCGCCACCGTCAGCAGGTCCTGGATGCCCTGCGCGCCGCCGCCCAGGCTCATGTTGGCGACGTCGAAACCGTCCTCATAGGCCGCCTCGAGCGCGTTCAGGATGTCCTCCGAGCGCGCGTTCGTGACATGGCCCGGAAAGATGTTGTAGTTGCCCAGCAGCGCGCGCGGCGCGACGCCCGAGACGCCATGGGGGATGGGCACGCCGGCGGCCGTGTAGGCCGGCGTGTCGTAGTCGCAGGCCACGGTGCCGGCCACATGGGTGCCATGCTCCTGCACCGCCTCGGCCGTGTAATGGCCCTGCGGCGTCTTGTTGTTGAAGACCTTGGCGACGATCACCTTGTTGTTCGTGTAGCGGCGGTCGCCGAGCTGGGTCTGAGGCGCATAGCCGCTGTCGGAGAAGCAGGCGTGGCCCTGGTCGATGCCCGTGTCGATGATGGCCACCTTGACGCCGGCGCCGGCGTCGGCCGCGGTGCCGCCGTTGCGCGCCCAGGCCTGCTGCGCCGATATCAGGCTCAGGTCGGGGTCGATCGCCGTCGGGCGGTAGACGCCCTCGTATTGAACCGCCGCGACCAGCCCCGGCGCCCGCAGCTGGTCGAGCGTCGCGCCGTTGAGTTCGACCGACAGCGCATTCAGGGCGATGTCGAATTCGCCCGTCACCCGCGCCTGCGGCACATTCGCGCGCAGCCATTGCTTGTAGTCGTTGCGCAGCGCCGCGAGCCGGGCGCGGTAGGACTTGACGCCGTGGCTCGAGAAATCGACCTTCTTGCCGCGCGGCGGGCGCGTCGCGGGCGCCGTGGCCAGCGGGTCGCCGAGCAGCTGCACCAGGGCGCGGCCGGTGTCCTGCGCGACCGGCGCCGAGGCGGCGTCGCCGGGCGCCGCCTGCACCGGGAACTGCATCCAGCCCAGCGCCGCGACGGCGGCGAATGCGAGCAGGGACCGCTTCGGATCATGGGTGGGCGATGCCATCGTGGACTCCTCTCTTCATGGGACGCTGCGGCACTCGGACGAGGCCCGTCAACAGCGCGCCGACATTAGCGCGAAGCGCTGCAAAAGCGAAATGAAAGCCCGCGCTTCCTTCATTCGACAAGGGTCGTTGCGGCGGCGGGCTTCGATGCCGCGGGCCGGCGCCGCGGCCGCGCGGCGCAGCCCCGTGCGGCGGCAGCGGACGGGTCGATCACAATCGATGCGCCCGCAGCCCGCTGCATCGCCCTGCCTCGCCATGAACCCTGCCCCAGCCGATGCCGCCGCGCCGCGCGACGGCTCACGCCGCGACACCTGGCTCGCCTGGTACTTCGTGCTCGTCTGGGGCTCGGGTTACCTGGCCACCAAGGTCGGGCTGCAGTACGCGGCGCCGTTCACCTTCCTGTCGCTGCGCTACGCCTTCGGCCTGCTGTGCATGGGGATCTGGCTGCTGGTGTCGAAGCCGCGCTGGCCGGCGAGCCGGCGCGAGTTCTTCCATGTCTGCGTGGCCGGGCTGCTGATGCACGCCGTCAACCTCAGCGGCAGCCATTACGCGCAATACCTCGGCATGTCGGCCGGCATCGCCGCGCTCGTGCTCGCGACGCAGCCGCTGCTCACCGCCGTCGTCGCGCATCGGTACCTGGGCCAGCGCCTGCTGGCGCGGCAAGGACTGGGCGTGGCGCTCGGCCTCGCCGGCGTGCTGTTCGTCGTCTGGCACAAGATCGACGTGAAGGCGATCAGCATCGGCAGCCTGGTCGCGGTCGGCATCTCGCTGGCCGCGATCACCAGCGGCACGCTGTACCAGCGCTGGTTCTGCCCCGGCGCCGACATGCGCAGTTCGACCTTCATCCAGTTCGGCGCGTCCCTGCTGCTGCTGTTGCCGCTGGCCTGGCGCGTCGAGGGCTTCGTCGTGCATTGGCATTGGCCGCTGCTGGGCGCGATCGCCTACCTCGTGATCCTGGCCTCCATCCTGGCCGTGAATGCACTGCACGGGCTGATGCGGCGCGGCCATGCGACCCAGGTCACGAGCCTGTTCTTCCTCACGCCCATCGTCGCCGTGCTGCTCGAATGGGCCATGTTCGGCGTCGTGCCGACCCTGCTCAGCGTGCTGGGCATCGCGCTCACCTGCGCCGGCGTCGCGCTCGTCGCGGTGGGGCGGCGTTGACGGCAATCACGGCATTCGCGGCGTTCACTGCTTTCAAGGCGTTCACGGTGTTCGCGGCCTGCGCGGGATGCGCCGCGCCGCGATGGGTTCGACGCCCGCGTTCGGGCAGCGCCCCTGCGCGCGTGCCGGCCCGCTTCCGTCCGGGTCCGTGAAGCCCTGCCGCGATCGTGCTCAAGTGGCGCCCGGCCAGGCCGAAGAGACCTCACGCGGGATCCCCGGGGGACAGCGCTGACCGGATTCCAGTTGCACCCATCCGGTGCATCGACAACACGAGCCCCCATGAACGCCCATCCTGCCCGCTCGATCGCCGACGCCCGCATCGTCAACGCGCCAGCCTCCGGCCGGCTCTCCAGCTCCGTCGCGTTCCGCATCTCGGCCCAGGGCTGCGCGGCCCTGGTCATCGTCCTGGCCCTGATCGCGGCCACGCTGACGCTCCTGATCACCGACCGCTCGCGCCAGCAGCGCGTGGAGTGGCTGCGCGACCAGGCCCAGGGCGTGGCCACGGCGATCGACGCCGTCGATCTGGCCAGTCGGACCATGGTCGAGCATGTGTTCCCGGTCCTGGCGGCGATGGTCGGCGGCGACTTCTCGGTCGACGCCGCCACGGGCGTGCTGTCGGCCGGCAACAAGCCGCTGAACGGCAACTTCGACGCCGTCGACCGGTTCAAGGCCCAGACCGGCGGCGTCGCGACGATCTTCGCGCGTCAGGGCAGCGACTTCAGGCGCGTGACGACCTCGCTGCTCAAGCAGGACGGCACGCGCGCCATGGGCACCCTGCTCGACCACCGGGCGCCGGCCTATGCCGCGGTGATCCAGGGCAGGCCCTATACCGGACGCGCGGTGCTGTTCGGACGCCCCTACATGACGCATTACGAAGCCGTGCGCAACAAGGCCGGGCAGGTCGTCGGCGTGCTCTTCGTCGGCTTCGAGATCGCGACCACGGATGCCGCCGTCGAGGCGGTGGTCCGGCGCAGCCGCTACTTCGACAGCGGCGGCACGTTCCTGATCGACCCGCGCGCGCACATCGACGATGCCGTGTTCGCCGCGCACCCGACGGCCAAGGGCCGCAAGGTCATCGACGCCTACCCCGGCGCCGGGCCCTTCCTGCACGCGCTCGCTGCCGCGCACGGCGCGCCGGTCGCCAGCCCGGGGCTGTTCAGCACCCAGGGCCACGACCGCTGGGCGGTGATGAGCGTGAGTGCGTCCACCGGCCTGTGGGTCGTGGCCGAGGTGTCGGACGCCGAGGCCATGCACGCCATGTGGCAGACGCTGACCCCGGTCTGGGCCCTGCTCGCCACCGCCTGCGTGCTGCTCGGCGGCTGCCTGCTGTGGGTGCTGCGGCGCCAGGTCGGTGCCCCGTTGCTCGTGCTCGGCCAGGCGGCGCGCGATGTCGCCGAGGGCCAGCTCGGCCAACCCTTCACGAGCACGCGCCGCGACGAGATCGGCCAGGTGATCCGCGATGTCGAGGCCATGCGGCTGCGCTTCCTGACCCAGCTCACGACGATCGAGGACGAGCAGGCCGCCGCGCGGCGCACGCATGCCATGGCCCAGGAGTCGGCGGCCCAGATCGATGACGCGCTCGGCGCCGCCACCCAGGGGGACTTCTCGCGGCGCCTCTCGCCGGTCGGCAAGGACGCCTTCCATGCCGGCCTGTGCGAGAAGCTGAACCGGCTGCTGGAGACCGTTGCCGCGACGATCGACAAGGTGCGGCTGGCAGCGCAGGAACTGGGCCACGCATCGAACCAGGTCTCGCAGACTTCGCAGACCCTGGCGCAATCGGCGTCGCAGCAGGCCGGACGGGTCGAGGAGACGACGGCGGCGCTGCATCAGATCACGGTCTCGGCACGGCGCAATGCCGACAGCGCCAGGTCCACCGACGAGATCGCCGCACGCTCGGCCGACCAGGCCACCCAGGGCGGCGAGGCGGTGGCCCAGATGGTCGAGGCGATGCGCACGATCGCGGCCCGCATCGCCATCATCGACGACATCGCCTACCAGACCAATCTGCTGGCGCTGAATGCGGCGATCGAGGCGGCGCGCGCGGGCGCCCACGGCAAGGGCTTCGCCGTGGTCGCGGTCGAGATCCGCAAGCTGGCCGAACGCAGCCAGCTGGCCGCGCGCGAAATCGGCGGCGTCGCCGGCTCCAGCGTCGAACTGGCCGCCAACGCCAGCCGCGTGCTGGGTGAACTCCTGCCGTCGATCCGCAAGACGACCGAGCTGGTGCGCGAGATCTCGCATGCCTCCGGCGAACAGAGCGGCGATGTCGAGACGATCTCGCAGGCGATGGGCGACCTCAGCGACTCGACCCAACAGGCCGCGGCGGCGTCGGAGGAGCTCTCGGCCACCGCCGAGCAACTGTCGGCGCAGGCCAGCCGCCTGCAGGAGCTGATGGCATTCTTCAGGCTGCGGGACGGTGCGGGCCAGGCCGGCCACGCGGCCCAGGCCGGCGCGCGCGCGGCGCCGCGCAAGCTGCCCAGGCTGCCCTCGCCCGCGTGACCGACGGACGGCTGCAGGCGCCCGGTCGCGTCGTCGGTTGCTCGAGGGGGGTCACGAAACGGACAGCCCTGCCATCACGCCGGGACCGGGCCAGCGGTTAGCATCGACCGTGACCACGCGCACCCAGGCAACGAGGACCGACCGGCGCCATGACACCCTTGCAGACCGATCGACGGCGAACAGTCATCGCCAGGCCGTTGCGGGCTCGCGCCCAATCGGCCCGCCTCGGCGCCGGAGGGCCCGGTGCAGCGCCAGGCCTGCACGGCCTGCCGCCCATCGCGCTTCGGGCCGCCGCGGAACCGGTGGCCGACCTGGCATTCAAGTTCGAATCGATGGCCGGGCGAGCGCGGAAAATCTGCGGCGCGAAACCCAAGGACCGGAATCGGGCGCCCCGCCCATCGCGACCGCGCCACGTGCCCCGAGACTGCCGTGCTCCGGGCGGACGAACGGCAAGAGCCGGCGAATGAACGAGTTGACCACCCTGATCGCGTCGGTTCAGGCCGGAGATTCAACGGCTCTCGATCAGATTTTCACGATCCTGTATCCGGAACTCAAGGACATTGCCCGAGCGCGGATGCGCAGCTCACGTCGATTGACCATGCTCGACACGACCTTGCTGGTGCACGAGTGCTTCATCCGGTTCCAGAGACTGGGTCAGCTCAGTCTGAATGACCGACATCATTTCCTCGCCTACGCAGCCCGCGTCATCCGGACCGTGATCGTCGATATCGTGCGTCGTGAGCAATCCGACAAGCGAGGCGGCGCCGACGGATCGGTGACGCTCGATACCGCAAGCTCGGAGGGCTTGATTGATGACAGGTCGAACGTCCTGGAGGTGGCGGAGGCCCTGGATTCCCTCGCGGCCATCGACCCGCGCATGGCGAGCATCGTTGAAATGCGGTTCTTCGCGGGCTTTTCCGATTCCGAGATCGCTCAGATCCTGGACATCGGCGAGCGCACGGTGCGCCGGGACTGGGAAAAGGCGCGTGCCTTCCTGATGGTGGAACTTCGACGTTGAATCGCGATTGCGATGCCTGCGCTGCAGCGCCGGCCAGTTCGTGGGCAGGGACGGCATCAGTCCGGCAAAAAGGCGATCGCTGCGCGCAATGCCGGATACGATCCGTCCACGGTTGATGTCAATTCACGCACGGCCCCGGCTGCCGATTCGCGCGCCTCGGATGTGCGGCCCAGCAATTGCAGGGCCTGCGCCCGCACCAGCATCCCCTTGCCGGTGCGACTCGAGGCCGGCAGATGACCTTGCAATGCGCGACTCAATGCCACACAGGCGTCCGCATCGGACAGCGCCTCAGCCCCGCGAGCCATCCCGACCTCGGCCTCTGCCCGGCTCAGCAGCGCCTGCGCCCGATGCGCCTTGGACGCGGCCGTGGCGGAAAGCACGGCGTCGGCGGCCGTCCTGGCCTGCGCGTAGAGGCCCTCGATCAGGTCGAGCGCGGCACGAGTCAAGCGAAGCGTGTTCCTGGCGAGTGGCCCGGCCTCGAGCGCAGGACCGTGCATCGACCGGGCCAGCCCGAATTCGCGCTCGGCATCCGCCGTTCGACCCAGATTGGCCAGCGCGGTAGCCATGGCACAGTGCGCTCCGAACATCACGACCACATCGTGCGCCGCGCCGGCCAGCAACAAGGCCTGTCTCAGGCCTGCGATCGACTCGGCAAAGCGCCCCATTTCGATTTCCGCGCCTGCCTTCGAAAACACCATCCTCGCCGGCAAGGGCGCATCGGGGAAATCCTGCCGCTCGATGTCGAGGTCAAGGTCGAGCAGGTCGAGCGCCGGGCGCGGCACACCCGCCTGTATCAAGGTGACGGCCCAGTTGAGTCGCAGCACGCTGGCCGAGACGCTGCGCTCACGGTGCAGGGCCTCCATCAAGGCCAGCGCAGTCTTGAACTGGGCATCGGCCTCGCCCGGCCTGCCGGACTGCGCCAGCGACGCCGCCAGCAGACCGGTCACGATCGATCGTTCGCGCCGATCGCGCGAACGCGGGGACAAACGGCCGAGCGCCTGCCGGGCCGTCTGCACCGCCAAATCAGGACGCCCCTGTTCCGACTCGAGCGCCGCCTTCTGGTAGAGGCAATTGGCCGCGTCGTCGGCTTGGGTCGTCGGATCGTCGACGGCCTTCGCGATCGCCTGCACCGCCGCGACGGCCGTCATTCGACCCGTTTGAACCTTCGCTCTCACGGAGTTGCAAAGCAGGTCGACGTACTGTTTGGGATCGCCCCGGTCACCCAGCAGCGATTGCGCGCGATCGAAGTAGGGCAACAAGGTCGTCGGCCCGTCCAGCGCCCCGTGCAATTCACCCAGCATGATCAGCAGGTCGGCCAACACGCTCGGGTCGTCTGCGAACTCAAGCTCCACCTGGGCGGCCTGCTTCTTCAGCAGATCCTCGACCTTGACGCCCTGACCCGCCTGCGCCGTTTCGATGAGCAAGTCACTCATGAATTGATTCAACGCCTCGCCGCGTTGCGCAGACCGCAGGGCGCGATCGCGCTCGATCTGGGCAACCCGCGCCTGCGCTGCGGCACGTTCGTATTGCCAGATCGAGGTCACGAGGCCGAGTACGAGCGATAGCGAAATCGCGATCGCCGCACCCACGACGACTCGATGTCGGGCCATGTACTTCCGCGCCCGATAGGCGTAGGAGTCGGGCCGCGCCAGGACAGGCTGGCCGAGCCGGAAACGGTGGATGTCGTCGGACAGCGCGGCCGCCGTCGGGTAGCGCTCTTCAGCCGAATACTTCAGGGCCTTGAGGACGATGGTGTCGAGATCACCCGCGAGTTCGCGCGACAGGCGGGCGCACGGCCCCCCGCGACGTTCTGCCGCCGCGGCCTCCAGGCGCAAGCTCGGTGTCACCGGCGCGCCCTCCAGCGCCGCGCTGTCGAACGCTCCGGAACCCGAGCGCCTGAGTTGGTGCGGGCGCTGACCGCAAAGCAGCTCGTACAGGATGACACCGAGCGAGTAGATGTCGCTGGCGGCACCCAGCGGCACGCCGCGCATTTGTTCCGGACTCGCATAATCCGGCGTGAAGGCTTGGGCCCCCAATTGGGTCAAGGGGGCCTGATCTTCGTCGTCACCGATCAACAGCTTGGCGATCCCGAAATCCAGCAGCCTCACCTGTCCGGCCTTCGTCACCAGGATATTGGCGGGTTTCAGGTCGCGATGGACGACCATCCGGTTATGTGCATATTGAACTGCATCCAGCACCTGCAGCATGAGCTCCAGTCGTGCCGCGATGCCAAGTCGATGCTCGTCGCAGTAGGCCGTGAGCGCCAGGCCGTCGACGTACTCCATCGCGAGATAGGGCAAACCCGGGGCCGAGCTGTCGCTGCCGGCGATGCCGGCGTCGTAGAGGCGTGCGATGTTCGGGTGCTCGAGGCGCGCCAGGATGTCCCGCTCGCGCGCAAATCGACCCGAGAGGCCGGGCCGCCAGGCGATGCCCTGCGGCACCTTCAGGGCCACGTCTCGCTTGAGCGCCGCCTCCCCTCCCATTGCGAGCCAGACGGCCGCCATGCCGCCCTGGCCCAGCGATCTGACGAGGCGATAGGGGCCGATCCGCTCGCCGGCCTTCATGGATTCCGAGTCGATCCACCCATCGCCATCCGGTGCCATGTGCAGGACGACACCTTGATCCAGAAAATTGTTCGTCCTGCGTCGCGCGTGCGCGGAGAGCAAGGCACGCACGGTCGTGACCAGGTCGGGCCGTTCGTCGTTCAATTGGTCCAACCAGCGCGCGAGGTCGGACTCGGTCATGTCCCTGGCCGTATCAAAGATCCGGAAGGCCTCGCTCCATCGATCAGCCGGAATCTTGGACATGCGGAGCTTTCCTGGTTGCTGCCGAGCAGGGGCAAAGTTTAGAGGGGTCCGGATCGGGCGCGGAGCGTGGCGGGTCAGCACCTCCGTTGCCGGAACCGCATCCGCCGCGGACCAGCCGACCGGCACGCCTGCACCCGTGCTGCCTACCCCGGCATACGAAATCCGGAGCGACATCCGGCCACGCCGGCTGCTGGACGGGTTCAACCGGCTTGCGCAGCGTTTCTCGGTTCCCGTGACCGAAATCCGATGGGCAACGCGTATGTCAGGGTAGATCGACAGAAAGTCGATCCGCTGATCCACCGGGCCAGGTCCGCGGTGGAGGCAACCGCGCATCCGACAGACCACCTCAAAGGACATGCCAACATGAGTCGCTACAACCCCGAGCGCATTTCGCAATTCCGGGCCCTTCCCCTGTTTTCGGCCGCCGCGACATCACGTCGACTTCGGACCCGGGCGACTCGGCTGTCCGGCCCTTGCATCGCGCTCCTGATGACGGCCTGCGGTGGTGGCGGCTCCGGCACAGCGCCGGCACCTGCGGCGCCGACCTACACCATCGGTGGCACGGTGTCCGGCTTCAGCGCCGGCCAGAGCATGGTGATCGCCGACCATGGAGGCGACAATCTGACGCTGGGCTCCAACGGCCCGTTCACATTCGCAACGCCGCTGACGAGCGGCTCCACCTACGCCGTGACGCTGGTTTCCTCGACGGCGCCGGCGGCGACGAAACCCTCGGTCTGTACCGTCGTGAACGGGTCGGGGACCGTCGCCTCGGTGAACGTCGTGAACATCAACATCGACTGCGTCTACCCTCAATACGCCTAGGCGGCGAATGTCGACGGCACGGTGTCCGGCTACAGCGTCAACGCAAGCAACGGCATGCTGACACCGATCGCGGGAAGTCCGTTCACCGCCGGACACCGTCCCTCGGCCGTAGCCGTCGACTCGGCCGGCGCCTACGCCTTCGTCTCGAATTACGGGGATGACACGCTGTCGGTGTATGGCATCGATCTCACGACGGGTGTTCTGAATCCGATCGGTGCTCCCGTCGCCACGGGATCCAGCCCGGCGGCGGTCACCGTCAGTCCGAATGGGCGATTTGTCTATGTGGCGAATTGGGGCGGCGACAGCGTCTCGGCCTACAGCCTCAACAGGACCACGGGCGCTCTCACCCCGGTGGGCACGGTCGGCGCCGGCGCCGGCACGAATGCCATCGTCGTCGATCCTGCGGGCGCGTTCGCATATGCCGTGAACCAGGACAACGGCACCGTCTCGATCTACAGCATCGACGGCTCCTCGGGTGCCCTGACGGCGGCGGGCACCGCCGCGACGGGCGGGTTCCCCTATGCGATGACGATCGCAGCGAACGGAACCCTTGCGTTCGTCGTGAATTCCGGCAGCAACAATGTTTCGGCTTATGCGATCAACAGCGCGACGGGGGCACTCACGGCCGTCGGGACCTACGCAACGGGTACGGCGCCGCTGTCGATAACGCTCAATGCGGCGGGCACGCTGGCTTACGTGGCGAATTCCGGCAGCAATGCGGTGTCGGAGTACGGCGTTGGAACCACGGGCGTCTTGACGCCGCTGGGCAGTCCCGTGTCCACCGGATCGAATCCGTACAACGTGACGCTGAACCCCGGCGGAACGCTGGCCTATGTGGCCAACTACGGCAGCGCCAATGTGTCCGCCTACAACGTCGATCCCGCAAGCGGTGCACTCACGCTGGTCGGGAATTACAGCGCCGGAACCGAACCGGTTTCGGTCGTCGTCGCCCAGCCCTGAGCGCGGTGCTGGCCGTGGCGGCGCCTGCGGTCGGCTCGATGCCGTTCGCCGCGCGCGTCAGTGGTGCCCGTCAGTGGTGCGCGTCAGTAGTGCGCGTCAGTAGTGCGCGTCAGTAGTGCGCGTCAGGCAGTCCGCAGAAGGCGTCGACCGGACTCACGCCGCTGAAGGGCTCGAGGCCCACGAGCTTGCGCACGACCGCGCGCTGCATCGGCTCGGTGGCGGTGTAGGCGTTGATGACGCAGGGCATGCGCGGCGCGTCGTAGAGGTAGTACGGCTGCCCGAACGAGACCAGCATGCAGGGCTGGTCATGCCAGTCGCGCTTCATCGCCGACTCCAGCGGGCCGAGCATCGCGGCCCAGTCGAGATAGATGTGCGACAGGGTCAGCAGCGACTCCTGCGCGAGCAGGAATATCGTCAGATCGCAGCGGGCGGGCTCGGGCGGGCTCTGCGGATCGTAGACCGTGACTTCGAAGCCCTGCTCCTGCAGCAGACGGTCGAAGACGAGCGGCAGCGGCGGGATCGGCCCGAACCCGCGCCGCCGCGGGTCGGTCACGAGCAGCACATGGCGCTGCCGTTGCGGTGAGATCGGCAGCAGCGCGCGCACGTCCTTCACCAGCGTCGCGCCGGCGGCGGCGACGGCCTCCGACACGGCGCGATGGGCCGGCGTCTGCACGGCCGCCTGCGCCGCCTGCCATGACGGTGCCAGCGCTTCGATGTCGGCCCGGTGCAGGCCGAGCACGGCCTTGAGCCCGAGCACGCGCACCAGCGCCTCGTCGACGCGGGCGGCGGAAAGCCGGCCCTCGTCGAGCGCCGCTTCCATCAGGTCCAGGTCGGCGCCGAGATCGGCACCGAACAGCACCATGTCGCAGCCGTTCTCGATCAACTCGGGCAGCACCCGGGCGCGCGAACCCCAGCTCGCCAGACCGGCCATCGACGAGGCATCGGAGACGATCAGGCCGTTGAATCCCAGCTCGCCGCGCAGCAGTTCGAGGTTGAGCAGGCGCGAGACGCTGGCCGGCCGGCAGGCCTCCAGACCGCTCACGCCGCGCGCCCGCGCATAGGCCGGCCAGGCGATATGGGCCGACATGATGCTGAGCACGCCTGCGTCGATCAGGCGCCGATAGAGCGCTCCGAAGCGCGCATGCCATGCCTCGATGCCGAGCGGGTTCAGCGTCGTGACGAGGTGCTGGTCGCGCGCATCGTAGCCCTCGCCCGGCCAATGCTTGGCCGTGGCGGCGACGCCGTTGCGCTGCATGGCGTCGACATGGATGGCCGCCAGCGCCCCGATCAGCGCCGGGTCGCTGCCGTACGAGCGCGTGGCGACGATGGCGCTGCGGAATTCGGCATTGATGTCGAGCACCGGCGTGAACGACCAGTTGATGCCCAGCGCACGCGCCTCGCGCGCCATGACCTCGACGGCCCGTTCGTACAGGGCGGCGTCGGCCATCGCGGCCATGCCGAGCTGGTTGCTCATCGGGCTGCTGCCCGCCAGGCCGATCGCACCGCCCTCGACATCGCCGCTGACCAGCAGCGGCAGCTCGCAGGCATCGGCCA
Source organism: Burkholderiales bacterium (assembly GCA_018971105.1). GTDB lineage: Bacteria > Pseudomonadota > Gammaproteobacteria > Burkholderiales > Burkholderiaceae_C > Rubrivivax. The sequence goes on along the minus strand of JAGWVB010000034.1, from coordinate 6,658 downwards.
GGCTGCGCAGCAGGGGCAGCGCGGCCTCGGGGCCGCCGAGCATGAACTGGGTCACCCCGCCCGGCTGCTCGGCCTGCAGGCGCGCCATGAACTCCGGCCCCCGCGGCCGCAGCATGACGTTGAAGAGCTGCGCCAGCCGGCGCCGCCGCGGCAGGCCGGCCAGCGTGCGCTCGACCCAGTCGAGGTCGGCCTGGCCCAGGTTGTAGGGGCGCCGGCGCAGGACGTCGAGTGTCGGTGTCATGGGGATGGTGGGGCTGGAGGTGGCGCCCATCGGCCCTGCGGCCGGCAAGGGCCGCAGGCGGCGCCGCACGCACGGGTCGCGCGGCGCGGGCGCGAGGGAGGTCAGAAGCTGAAGACCCCGCGCACGCCAAACGTGCGCGGCTCGGCCAGATAGCCGTAGTCGGTGCCGTTGACGCTCGCGATCGAGTTGATGCGGATCGTGTTCTCGAGGCTCTTGCCGTAGATCTCGGCATGCCATTTCTGGTTGGCGCCCCAGTAGGCGACGCTGACGCTGCTGTTGGTGTTCGCCTTCTGGATGAACGACAGCGGCGCCCGCGTCGCCGTCCCCGGGTCGGTGAGGCGGTACGACGAGGAGTAGCGCGTCCCGAGCGTCGCGGAGATGCGCGAGCCGCCCTGCAGATCCCAGTTCTGCGTGTAGCCCAGCGTCAGCGTGGCCTTGGGCGCGCGGTCCAGCGCCTGGCCCGAGAGACTGGAACCGTCCGGTGCGGAATACTGGTTGTAGCGCGCATTGAGCGTGCCGAGCGCGAAGTTCAGCATCCCGTCCTCGCCCACGATGGCACGCCCCTCGAACTCGAGGCCGTCGACGGCTGCCTTGGCCGCATTGAGCGTGACGAGCGAGTTGTTCACCACGCCGCCGACCTGCAGGTCGGTATAGGCGTAGTGGAAAGCCGAGATGCCGAGTTCGAGCCGGTGGTCGAAGTAATGGCCCTTGACCCCGGCCTCGGTCGACGTGATCGTCTCCGGCTTGTAATACAGGCTGGGGTTGTAATTGGGGTCGCCGACGACGCCGTTGCCGTCGTTGTAGCCGCCCGCCTTGTAGCCGGTGGCGAAGGTGGCGTAGGCCATCTGCCCGCCCGCCAGGTCGTGCTCGACGCCCAGCTTGTAGGTCAGCTTGTTCCAGGTGCCGTGGGCCAGGTTGCCGATGTTGCCGATCGGCTTGCCGTTGCCGCCGATGGTCTCCCCGACCCGGGACTTCGCGTCGGCGTTGGAGCGCAGGCCCAGCGTCGCGCGCCAGTCCGGCGCGAGCGCATAGGTCGCCTGGCCGAACACGGCCTTGGACTGGCTGATCGCCGGGTTCTGGATGAATTGGATCGCCAGGCCGCCGCCGAAGGCCGGCGGCAGCAGGACCGCGAGGTTGATGTTGCTGCCGACTTCCTTGAAGTAATAGAGACCCGCCACCCATTGCAGGCGCCCGGCCCGGGCGGAGTTCAGGCGCAGCTCGTGCGAGTTCTGCATGAACGCGTCGGAATAGGGCGCGTAGGTGCTGGGCGCCGGTCCGTTGGTCAGGATGTCGTCGCGGGTCGTCTTGCGGTGCCCGAACAGATAGGTGAAGTCGGCGAATCCGAGGTCCGCCTTGAATTCGCTGGTCACGCCCAGGCCGCTGTCGTTGACGCTGCCCTGGACCTGCGGCGTCTGCGCGCGCGACGTCGGCAGCGAACCCGGCGTGATGACGTAGGCGGCCTGCCCCGCGCCTTGGTTGTGGGTGCCGTCGACGGTCATCAACCAGGACATGTGGGACGAGAACCTGTACAGCCCCTCCAGGCGCCCCGACAGGCTGTCCTGGTCGTCCAGGCTCTCGGTGAAGCCGTCGGCCGCGTTCGCGGTCGGGGCGTAGCCGGCGTGCTGCATCGTCGAGGCCACCGCCCGCAGCGAGAACGAACCGCTGATCGGCACGTTCACCATCGCATTGACGTTGCGCGTGGCGTAGGTGCCCACCGTGGCATCGACCTCGCCCTCGTACTTTTTCGAGGGCTTGTTGGTGATGACGTTGATGGCCCCGGCGTTGGCGTTGCGCCCGTACAGCGTGCCCTGGGGCCCGCGCAGCACCTCGACGCGCTCGAGGTCGAACAACGCGGCGCCGGCGCCTTCGGTGCGGCCGATGTAGACGCCGTCGATGTGGAAGGCCGTGTCCGGGTCGCCGCGCTCGGTGGGGTCGGAGTTGCCGATGCCGCGGATCGTGATCTCCATGCCGCCGCGGTTGCCCGCACCGATCTGCACGTTGGGCACCTCCTGGGTCAGGCCGGAGGCATCGGTGATGCCCTTGTCGATGAGGTCGTCGCCGGTGATGGTCGAGAGCGAGGCGGCGACCTTCGAGGCGGACTGCGCGGTCTTCTGGGCCGTGACGACGATCTCCTGGAGCTGGTCGGGCTTGGCGGCGGCACCTGCCGTCGCGGCGGCCTGCTGCGCGCCCGCCGGGCAGGACAAGGTGAGGAGGCCGAGAGCGGCAAGCGCCGCGGCCAGGGTGCTGAGTCGGTTCATCGTCTATCTCCGATTGTGCTGGGACGCTGGTCCAGGTCCCGGGTCCTGGATCCGCGCGGCATTCGATGGCGGGTGATGGGGTCTGTCGAGCGATTGGATAGCGTTACCTGATAACGCTAACAGAAACCATTCTGGCGACGCTGGCAGATACCCCGCATCGGTAGTTACCCGCCACCCTGTGGCGTCGTCCTCACAGCCCGAGCATGAAGTCGAGCATCGCTTCCTGGACCGCCTGGACCATTTGCACGCCATCGGCGGTCGCGCAGCCGGCGGCGCGCGCCGCCTGCATCAGCGGCGTGACGCCATGGCCCGCCACGACATCGGCGACGAACATCGAGGCCTGCAGCCGATGCGCGGCAACGGGCAGCGGATCGGAGTTCGCCATGCCCGTCGGCGTGGCATGGCACACGATGTCGCATCCCGTCGGGTCGGGCGGGCCCGAGATCGCGCGCTGACCTCCCCGCAGGTCCAGGATGCGCAACAAGCGCGCGACCCGGGCCTCATCCGCGTCGTGGATGATCAATTCGCGGACCCCGGCACCGAGCAGCGCGATGGCGATGGCGCTGCCGGCCGCGCCGGCGCCGATCAACAGGACCCGTGCTCCCGCCGGCCTGGCGCCGGCCCCCAGCTGCGCCCCCACGAAGGCCTGGCCATCGAGCATGTCGCCGTGCCAGGTGCCGTCCCGGTTGCGCCGCATCACACTGACGGCGCCGAGCCGGCGCGAGGTATCCGAGCAGGTGCCGCAATAGGCGAAGGCCGCGTGCTTGTGCGGCATGGTCACGAGCAGGCCGTCGACATTGCGCGTCCGGGCCAGACCCTGCATGACGGGATCCAGACCGGATTGCGCGACGTGCATCGGGATGCAGACGCCGTTGTGGCCGCGCCGCGCGAAGCCGAGCGTGAGTTGCTGCGGCGACTTCACGAACCGGATCGGATCGCCGAGGATCGGGAACAGCCGCGTTTCGCCGTCGGGCGCTTCGAGCATGCAGGCACCTCCTGGGTTCGTTGGACCGCATGCGCCGCATCCTGTGCGGCCGGGACGGGCACCGGCCATGTCAGTCGGCGTCCGGCCGCCCCGCCGCGGGCATCATCGCCACCGATTGGCGGAATTGCACGGCGCAGGTGAACAGGCGGTTCTCGACGCGCCGCCCTTCGAGCGCGCCGATCACCTGCGACGCCGCGTGGGCGGCCATCTCCTCGACGGGCAGCTGCGCCGTCGTCAGCGCCGGCCAGACCTTGTGGGCGAGGCCGAAATCGTCGAAGCCGACCACCGAGAGGTCGTTCGGCAAGCGCATGCCCAGTTCGTGCGCCGCGGCGATCACGCCGGCGGCCAGCTCGTCGGTCTCGCACTGGACCGCATCGGGTATCCATTGCAGCGCCAGCAACTTGCGGCCGGCGGCCAGTCCCGCCTCGAAGCTCAGGCCCGCCGAGACGGTCCACTCGCGCCGGCTCCTGAGGCCGAGCTGCTTCAACGCTTCCTTGTGTCCCGCCAGCCGCTCGCGCCCGGCCCTGATCGCGCGGCCGCTGCCGACATAGGCGATCGCATGCAGGCCCTGCGCGGCGATATGCAGGGCCATCTCGCGCGCGGCCACGCGCTCGTCGGCCGCCGCCCACAATCCCCCCGGTTCGGCTTCGAGCGGGCTGATCGACGCGTGGGCGATATCCCGCTCACGCAGGGTGGCGAGCAGCCCCGCATGTTCCGACACCGGCGCGGCAAGGACATAGCCGCCGACCTGGCGTGCGCCCGCGCGGCGCACCAGATCCTGGGCCGCCGCGCCGCTCTCGGCGTGGACCAGCATCAGGCCGTAGCCATGCCGGTTGCAGATCTGCATCGCGCCCAGGTAGAGCGCGCTCAGGTATTCGTAGCCCGTCTTGTGCGGCACGTCGACCGCGGTGTGCGGCACGACGAGACCCAGCACCTTGGCCACGCTGCTCGAGAGATTGCGCGCCGACTGCAGCGGCACGTAGTTGAGCGCGGCGATGGCCTGCTGGACCGCGGCGCGCGTGGCCTGCGCCACATACGGCTCGTTGCGCAGGACACGCGAGACCGTCATCAACGAAACGCCGGCCCGCGCGGCGACTTCGTGGATCGTGATCTTCTTGGACGGTTGGCTCGACATGGAACGGGGTGCGGGCGGCGGCGACGTTGCCGGATTCGGGTTGCGGAACCGGGCCGGCCAGGGCGGCGGTCCGGCGGCCCGAGCTTATCTGCACATCGCAGGCGCCTGCGCGGCGCCCGCCCGAACTTGCGGGAAACCCCCGATGGTTCGGCGCAGGGGCGTTCGGACAATGCGTTCCGTGAACGTTAACATATCCCACCCGCGGCGCCCGCTCCCCAGGCCATGAACACCCTCGTCGAGCCCGCCGCGCCGCGGGCGCGGGTCGCCTTCCCGTTCGTCGCGACCTATGCGCTGGCGTACTTCAGCATCTTCCTCGCGCTGCTCACGCCGGTCGTCGTGACCCTGGCGCTGCGGGTGGCGCAGATCGATCCCGCGCACAAGGAATCCAGCCTGTCCTGGATCCTCGGCGCCGGCGCCGCCGTCGCAATGGTGGCCAATCCGGTCGCGGGCCTGTTCTGCGACCGCACGACATCGCGCCTGGGCATGCGCCGGCCCTGGCTCGTGGGCGGCCTCGCGGTCGGCATGCTCGGCCTGTACCTGGTGGCGACCGGGGGCCTGGCGCTGATCGGCCTGGGCTGGTGCATCGCGCAACTCGGCTACAACGCCGTGCTGGCGGCGATCGTCGCGATCCTGCCCGACCAGGTGCCCGAGGCGCAACGCGGCAGCGTCTCCGGCGTGCTCGGGATCTGCCTGCAGCTGGGCATCGTCGCCGGGGTCTTCCTGACCCAGTACACGGCGGGCAGCACGGTGGCGATGTTCATGGTACCGGCCGCGATCGGCGCGCTGCTGGTGCTCGCGCTGGTGGCGGTGCTGCGCGACCGCATCCGCCCGTCGGCCGGCCTGCCCCGGCTCGACCTGCTGGCCTTCGTGAAGAGTTTCTGGATCGACCCGCGCGTGGCGCCCGACTTCGCCTGGGCCTTCGCGAGCCGCTTCCTGTTGATGATCGGCATCTCGATCCTGTTGACCTACCAGGTGTATTACCTGATCGATCACCTGCATTTCCGCCCCGACCAGATCCCGGCCGCGATGACCCGCAGCATGATCACCAACACGCTGGCCACCGTCGTCGGCAGCCTGATCAGCGGCTGGTGGTCGGACCGCCTCGGACGACGCAAGGTGTTCGTGCTGGCCGCGGCGCTGATCTACGCCTGCGGCCTGGCCCTGATCGGGCTGGCGAACCGTTTCGACGCCTTCCAGGTCGGCAATGCCATCGCCGGCCTGGGCCAGGGCGTCTACCTCGCGATCGATCTGGCCCTGGTGACCGCGGTGCTGCCCAACCGCGACCAGGATGCCGCCAAGGATCTCGGCATCTTCAATATCGCCAGCGCCATGCCGCAATCGCTGGCACCGGCCATCGCGCCGGCGTTTCTCGTCATCGGCGCCGGCAGCGGCGCGCACAACTACACGGCGCTTTTCATGGCCGCGGCGGCGTTTGCCGGCGCGGGAGCGCTGGCCATCCTGCCGATCCGGGCCGTGCGCTGAACGCGTCCGGCCGCGCCGCGCCGGCCGGCCCCGCACCTCAATAACGGGCGTCCGGCAGGCCGCAGAACGGATCGACCGGACTCACGCCGGTGAACGGCTCGCGCCCGAGCAGCTTGCGCACCACCGCGCGCTGCACCGGCTCGATCGCCGTGTAGGCATTGACGACGCAGGGCATGCGCGGCGCGTCGAACAGGTAGTAGGGATGACCGAACGAGATCAGCAAGGTCGGGATCTCGTGCCAGCCGCGCCGCATCGCGGCGTGCACCGCGCCGTGCACGCGGGTCCAGTCCAGACCGATGCTCGACTGCGCCATCAGCGATTCCTGGGCCATCAGGTAGATCACCACATCGGCTTCGTCGCCCTGCGGCAGGCGGCCGTCGACGGGCCATTCGGCGACCTCGAATCCCTCCTCGCGCAACAGCTCGGCGACGATCAGGGGCTGCAATTCCACGCTCGGCATGCCGCGGCGCAACGGGTCGGTCAGGAGGGCGACGCGACGATGCCGGGCCAGGGTCAGCGGCAGGACGGCCGCCGCATCCTTGACCAGCGTCGGTGCC
>JAGWVB010000033.1 GCA_018971105.1 Burkholderiales bacterium | reverse complement strand
CGAGCCGCGGGCGGCGGCAGGCCGGAGCGCCGTTCAAGGCAGGCGGCGGCCGCGCGCGCTGACGTAGAGCGCGTACCACTCCTCGCGGCTGAGCGCGACCCGGGTGGCGGCGGCGCAGGCGCGGATGCGCTCGGCCTGCGTCGTGCCGATGACGGGCTGGATGCGCGCCGGATGGCGCAGCAGCCAGGCCAGCACGATGCTCTCGCGCGGCACCGCGTGGCGCTGCGCCATCTCGGCCACCAGCGCGGCCGTGTCGCGCACCGCCGCGCCGGCGTCGCCGGGCAGCGCCCCGCTGAGCCAGCCCTGGGCCAGCGGCCCCCAGGCCTGGAGCTGGATGCCCGCGGCCATGCAATGCTGCAGCGTGTCCGACCAGCCCAGCCCGCCCGCGCCCTGGGCGTCGTTGAAGCAGGTGTCTTGGTCGAGCCAGGAACGCGCGAGCAGGCTCATTTCGATCTGGTTGGCGACGAGCGGCGCATCCAGCGCCTGCTGCAGCCAGCGCAGCGCGCCGGCGCGCATGTTCGAGACGCCGAAATGGCGCACCTTGCCGCTGGCGCGCAAGCGGCTGAAGGCCTCGGCCACCTCGTCCGGCTCCATCAGCGGATCGGGCCGGTGCAGCAGCAGGATGTCGATGCGGTCGGTCTGCAGCCGCGCCAGGCTGGCGTCGACCGCGGCCAGGATGTAGGCACGCGAGAAGTCGTAGCGCCCCGGGCCGGCGTCGTCGGCGAAGCGGATGCCGCATTTGGTCTGCAGCACCATGCCGTCGCGCAGCGAGGGCTGGCGCCGGAACAGTTCGCCGAACACCCGCTCGGCGTTGCCGCGGCGGTAGATGTCCGCGTGGTCGAACAAGGTGATGCCGATCTCGCGCGCGGCCTCCAGCGCCGCCTGCGCCTGGGCGACATGGTTTTCGGCGATCGGCGACGCCTCCGCGGGGCCGCCCAGGCCCATGCAACCGAGGGCGAGCCGGCTCGCCTCGGGCAGGTGGCGGGTCAGCGGCGGCTTCATCGTTCGACCCCCGCGGCGGCGGCGGCGGGCCTGGGCCGCGGCGCCGGCTGCACGCCCGCGCTGGCGAGCAGCTGGTCGAGTTCGCGCGCGATCTCCAGCGACTCCCGGTGCGGCATGAGCGGGCTTTCGACGGCCCCGGCGGCGATGCAGCGCATGGCTTCGATGATCTGGTACTCGAAGCCGTTCACGGCATGCGGCAGGCGCAGCCATTCATCGGCCTCGCCGGGGCGCTTGAGGACGGCGCATTCGGCCTCCCAGAAATTGGTCGGCACCTCGATGCAGCCCTGGCTGCCGTGCAGGCTGAGCCCGTTGTCCGCGAGCCGGTCGAAGGCGCAGACGAATTGCGCCGTCGTGCCGTCGGCGTAGTCGAGCAGCGCCGACACCTGCAGGTCGACCCCGGTCGGCGCGAGCGCGGAACTGACCTGGCGCCGCGTCAGCGCCGGCATCTGGCCGTGGGCGGTGGCGATGGCCCAGCGCGTCAGCGCCACGTTGTAGATGCCGATGTCGAGCAGCGTGCCGCCGGCCGCGAGCGGATCGAACAGGCGGCTGTGCGGGTCGTAGGGCGCCGGGAAACAGAAGCTCGAGGAGACCGACCGCAGACGTCCGATGCGACCTGCACCGAGCCAGCGCGCGATGCCCTGGTAGACGGGCAGGAAGCGCGTCCACAGCGCTTCCATCAGGAACACCCCCCGGGCGCGGCTGAGTTCGACCAGGTCCGCGGTGTCGCGGTGGCTGGTCGTCATCGGCTTCTCGCACACCACGGGCTTGCCGGCGGCCAGCGCCTGGCGCACCAGATCGGCGTGCGCGGGATGGGTCGTCGCGATGTAGACGCCTTGCACCGAGGCCTTGCCGAGCAGCGCGGCGAGATCGGTGCAGGCGAGCGCCGGCGACAGGCCCAGGTCGTGGACGAAACTCGCGCTGCGCGCGGGATTGCGGCCCCAGACCGCCTCGACATGCGCCCCTTCGACGCCTTGCACCGCCTGGGCGAATTTGCGCGCGATGCTGCCGGGCCCGAGGAGGGCCCAGCCGAAGCTGGTCGTGCTGCGTTCGATCGGTTCCATCTCACCCGCTCCGCGTCGATAGTCCGTGGTCGCGCCATCGTACCGCAATCGATTGCATGGTCGCGCGCGCGCCGCGCGTCGATGCCGCGCCTGGGCCCCGAAGCCGACGCTCGAGCACGGCGCGCTGCGGCCGAAGCCGGCGCTCCCGCCCGCCCCATCGATGCCGGGTACGGCGGCCGGGCTGCGGTCGCGCGCCGGCTGTTCGACCAGCGCGTGGCGCGCGACCCGGAACAGCCAGGCGCGCGGCTGCTCGAGCGCGCAGCACGCCTGGCCCTGGCGCAGGGCCTAGGCGAACATGTCCTGCAGCACATCCCCGGCTGCATCGGGGTCGGCCTCGCCTCGGTCATCGGCCACGGCGGCTCATGGGCCGGTGCCGGCGGGGCCGGAGCGCCTTGCGCCGGCCTCGTACCAGCCCTTGCTCTGGTTGACGACGCGCACCACGAGCAGCATCACCGGCACCTCGATCAGCACGCCGACCACCGTGGCCAGCGCGGCGCCGGAATCGAAGCCGAAGAGGCTGATCGCCGCCGCCACCGCCAGCTCGAAGAAGTTGCTGGCGCCAATCAGCGCCGAAGGGCAGGCCACGCTGTGCGATTCGCCGACCCGGCGGTTGAGCCCATACGCCAGCGCCGCATTGAAGAACACCTGGATCAGGATAGGCACCGCCAGCATCGCGATGACCAGCGGCTGCCTCAGGATGGCCTCGCCCTGGAACGCGAACAGCAGCACCAGCGTCGCCAGCAGTGCCGTGACCGACCAGGGGCCGATGCGCGCCAGCGCGGCGTCGAAGGCGGCCGCGCCGCGCGCCAGCAAGGCCTTGCGCCAAGCCTGGGCGATGGCCACCGGGATCACGATGTAGAGCAGGACCGAGGTCAGCAGCGTGGCCCAGGGCACGCTGATCGACGACAGGCCGAGCAGCAGCGCGACGATGGGCGCGAACGCGAACACCATGATCGTGTCGTTCAGCGCCACCTGGCTCAGCGTGAACAGCGCGTGGCCCTGGGTCAGCCGGCTCCAGACGAAGACCATCGCCGTGCAGGGCGCGGCGGCGAGCAGGATCAGCCCGGCGATGTAGCTGTCGAGCCGGGCCGCCGGCAGGTAGGGCGCGAACAGATGGCGGATGAAGATCCAGCCCAGCAGCGCCATCGAAAACGGCTTCACGGCCCAGTTGACGAACAGCGTGACGCCGATGCCGCGCCAATGCCGACGCACCTGGTGCAAGGCGCCGAAATCGACTTTCAGCAGCATCGGGATGATCATCACCCAGATCAGCAGGCCGACCGGCAGGTTGACCTGGGCGACTTCCATGCGGCCGATGGCCTGGAACGGGCCGGGCAGCCACTGGCCGAGGCCGATGCCGACGACGATGCACAGCAAGACCCAGACGCTCAGGTAGCGCTCGAAGCGGTTCATCGGCGCCGGGGCTTGGGCCCGGGCGGGCAGGGTGGTCGTCGGGTTCATGTTCTGGTTGCGGGCAGGGCGTTCAGCTGCGGCCGATCTCGGCCAGCGCGGCTTCGAGGGCCGGGCGGTCCAGGGATTCGAGCGGCAGCGCGAGCAGCTGCAGCATGCGAAAACCGATCGCCTGGCGCGTGAGCTCGAACGCGCGCCGCTGGCCTGGCTCGCCGCCTTCGGCGTTCGAGGGGTCCGGGTAGCCCCAGTGCACCTTCGCCGGCGGGTCGCCGCTGCCGCCGAAGAACGCCGGGCAGGTCTCGGCGGCGGCGCTGTCGCAGACGGTGATGACGAGGGCCAGCGGCGGCGCGCCGTCGCGGCTGAATTCGTCCCAGCTCTTGCTGCGATAGCCGCGCGTATCGACGCCGGCGCGGTCCAGCGCCTCGAGCGCATGGGGGTTGAGGCGCCCGCTCGGCGCGCTGCCGGCACTGTGCGCCCGCACGTCCTTGCCGAGCTTGCGCGCGAGATGGTTGAGCATGCCCTCGGCCAGCACGCTGCGGGCCGAGTTGTGCGTGCACAGGATCAGCACGTGGGTGGTCATGACCCGGGCACCCCGCTTCAGCAGCAGCCGCTCGACGACTTGACGGCCATGCCGATCGGCTTGCCGCGCGGCGTCGGCGTGCAGCAGGCGGCCGCTGCAGGCGCCGCGCTGGCCGCCGGCGTGCAGCAGGCCGATGCGGCAGCGGCTTGCGGCGCGGCTACGCTGAAGACCGGCATGCCGGCCAGCGTGTGGAAATGCTCCCAGGCGATGCCTTGCGGGTCGGTGACCCAGTGCTTCTCGCTGCGCGCGTAGCAGCAGCTGGTCTGGCCTTCGTCCTGCAGCGCCATGTCGGCGGCCTCGGCGCGCGCCTTCAGCGCCGCGAGTTCGTCGGCGTCGTCGGTCTGGATGCCGAGGTGGTCGATGCCGGCCTGGCTGCCGCGCGTCGAGATCGCGAAGTTGATGCGCGGGTCTTCAAGCATCCACTTCGCGTAATCGGCCTCGACGCGGGCCGGTTCGGCCGCGAACAGCTGGCTATAGAAGTCGATGCTCCGGGCCAGATCGTCGACATGGAGGTGGACATGGAATCGCTTCATGAGAGGGTTCTCCGGATCAGCAGGGGGTGCGGCGCTTGGCGCGGCCGCTCGGTGTGCAGGGTCGGCCCATGCAGCAATGCGCCGTCAGATAGGCCAACAACTCGTCCATCCGGCCGAGGGCCGGCTGGTAATGCAGATGGCGCCCGTCGCGCTCGGCGCCCACAAGGCCGGCATGCACCAGCTCCTTGAGGTGGAACGAGAGCGTCGAGGCGGGGATGTCGAGCATCGCCGACAGCGCGCCGGGCGTCATGCCCTGGGGCCCGGCGCCGACGAGGGCGCGGAAGACGCGCAGGCGCGCTTCCTGGGCCAGGGCGGCGAGCGCGGCGACGGCGATCTTTTCATCCATGATTCCAAGTTTATCGAAATATAGTCAGTGGTCAAGCCGACCGGCGCCATGGCGTCGGCGCTCGTCGTCGACTCGATGCCGGCCCATGCGGTGGACGATGCGCAAGGGGTGGTCGATGCCTCAAGGCGCCTTGCGTTTGCTGGCCACGCCGCGCGTCCTGGCTCCCGGGCCGCCCGTCGACGCCGGGGCTGCAGCCGGTGGCCTTGCCCGCGGCGCTCTCGCCCGCGGCTGCAGCGCCGTGCTGACCCGGCAGGCCACTTCGGGCACCTCGACGCAGCGCCGGCAGGACGGATCGGCACGCAGCCCGTCGCTGTCGAGCACCATGCCCAGCGGTGCGTAGTGGTGCTCGATGCCGGCCGGCGGCTGCAGCAGCGTCTGGCCTGCGGCGTCGAGCGGCCACAGCAGTCCGCCCGTGGCCACGCGCGCCGGGATCAGCCAGTAGTCGCCGCTGCGGTACGACCCGCCGGCGGCGAATTCGACTTGCACGCCATCCTCGAGATCGAGCCACACCGACTCGCCGCCGGCCGGCGTTTCCTGCACCGGCACCGCGCCTTCGACGAGCGTCACCTGGTCGTTGCCGCTCTGGTTCCAGCGCCGCAGCTTCGGGTGCATGTAGTCCGCGCTCCAGGCCATCTGCCCGGCGGCCGGCACGCTGGCCGGGTCTATCGTCAGCCGGTCGCCTTCGACGACGGCCAGCAGCAGCAACTGCCCCGGCAGCCCGGCGAGCTCGAGCGCGTCGTGCGTCAGCTCGACCCAGTCGCCGGCGCAGAAGCCGCGGCCGCTCTGCGCCAGCAGCACGGCGCCTTCGCTGCCGAGCCAGCGCGTGGCCGTGCTGCCGTTGTCGCGCGACCATTTGAAGGTCGCCTGGCTGGCATCGCCGCCGCGCTGGATCTCGACGCGGTAGAGCTGGTTCTCGGCGCCGCGGTAGGCGGCGCCGGGGGCGATGATGCAGGGGTCGGTAGAGCCCGGCCCCGGATCGATGCGCGCGCCCAGCAGCGCGGTGGACAGCGTCGTCAGCGACCCCAGCGGCGCCGTGCAGGGCGACGGTGACTGGTTCCAGGCCGGGTCCCAGGGCAGCGCCTTGACCTGCCACAGCGTCTTCGCGCGCGTGCCCGTATCGGGGCCGCCGAGCGCCGGCTCGCGGATCGCATCGTCCTCGATCCAGGTGATGTGGCGCTCCCAGACATCGAGGTAGAGCCAGTAGCGCTGGTCGACATTGCGCGGGTTGCTCGCCAGCCAGGCCAGCAGTGCATCGCCGCCCTGGCCGTTGGCGTCGGGCGGCGCCGGCGTCCAGTCGGGCTGGCCGGCGTAATCGCAGGGCGCATCGTTCTCGACGAGCAGCCCGTCGACGTAGTAATGCCCGGCGCTGATCGTCAGCTTCGGCGTGGCGCCGCTGAGGTCGATCGCGATCAGGAAGCCGTTGCCGTCGGCCGGGCCGCCGTAGGCGCCGAACAGGTCGCGCGTGAGCACGCGCAGGTGATGCAGCACGATGGCCGCCTGCTCGTTGAAATCGGCGTCGAGGGCGACGCGGCCCTGCTGCTGCAGCACCCGGTTGTAATGCCTGCCGGGGTCGTAGGTGTTGCGGGTGAAGTCGCCTTTCATGCTCGCCTCTTTCGATGTGGGAAATGATTCGATTCAGTTGGCCAGGATCAGCCCGACGTCCATGCCCGCCGGCGTCGCGTCGGCCAGGCGCGCGCGCAGCCGGGCCTCGCGCTGCGGCTGGAACAGGTCGTGGTAGACGCCGAGCTCGGATTCGTCGTCGGCGCCGCGCTGGATCTCGACGGCGCAGCAGCGGCCGAGCTGGGCATAGGCCGGCGTGCCGTAGCGGCGGGAGGTGAACTGCGGCACGACGCGCGATTTCTCGCGCTCGATCGCCGCCGCCTGCGCCACCGGGTCGGCCTGCGCCGCACGCGCCGCGGCGATGACGCCGTCGGGCTGGCAGTGGTAGCGCCGCGGCGTGCGGCAGCCGCAGGGCACGTAGCAATGGCGCATGCAGCCGATCTGCCGCCGCGCGACGTTGACGCAGGCCGTGAACAGGCTGTTCTCGGCGAGCTCGATCGCATGCACGTCGACGATGCCGAACACCGTGACGTTGCGCAGCGTCAGCAGCGCATGCGCGATGCCGTCGCCCGGCGCGCCGATGGCCTGGCGCTCGGGCGCGGTGGCGTCGACGATGCTGTCGCAGATGCGGATCGTCAGCGGGTCGAGCATCACCGCGTCCTCGGCGACGCGGATCGCGCCGACGATGGACTGCGTGATCTCGACCGACGCGCGCAGCCCCGTCAGCTCCAGGCTCGGTTCGGCCGGGCGGCGCGGCGCGCAGTCGCAAGCGATGCCCCAGCCGGGCACCAGCGTGCAATGGCGGATCGTCAGCCGCGCGCCGCAGATGGCAGCCGGCGCGCCCTCGCGCCCCTGCACCGCCAGCGCGCGGCCGGTGACGAGCAGTCCGTCGAGCGTGCAGCGGCTGGCGGCGCCCAGCGTCACCGACAGCGCGTCGGGTAGGTCGGTCTGCCAGTCGATGAGCCGGATCACCGGCCGCACGCGCGAGGCCGCGCGCAGCTGCAGCGACTGGCCATCGGCCAGCTCGATGGCGATCGGCTCGACGTAGACGGCGCTCGAACACAGCTCGATCACCGCTTGCGTCGGCTGCTCGGCGCGCCAGCGCGCGAGCGCGTCGCCGATGCGGTGCAGCGCGTAGGCCTCGCCGTCGCCGACGCGGTAGAGCGTGAAGTCGCCGGCCGGATCGCGCAGCGCGCGCGCGTATTCGCCGCCGCCGATCGCCGCCGGGAAGCCGTAGCGGTAATCGACGCGCACGCCCTTCTTCGCCAGCTGGTTCGGCGGGAAGGCGATGCGGCCGAGCACCGGGTCGACCGCGATGCGCCCGCCCGGCGGCTCGTATTGCCAGCCGCTGAGGTCGGCCGGCATGATCGCGGCCAGCGGCACCGGCCCGTCGGGCGCGCCGGCCCAGCCTTCGACGTAGATCGCCAGGCTGGCGCCGTCGCCGAGGTAGCGCGAAGGCGCGGCGGCGAAGGCGGCGCGGCGGATCGGCGCCGGCAGGTTCATCTCGTCGGCGATCGAGGTCGGATCGGTCTCGCGCTGCGGCGCGACGAACAGCGGCGCGTCCTGCCCGAGCACGCTGAAGGTGTAGCAGTTCGGGCCCACCTCCTCGACGCAATAGGCCGGCGTGCGCGTCACCGGCAGGCTCAGCAGCCGCCAGACGAAGAGGCCGACGCTGGCGATGTCGTGGCGGCCGACGCGGCGATGCGAATCGATGCGCCGCACGTCGACGCCATGGGCGATGGTGTCCAGCGGCGTGCCCAGGCGGTCCAGCGCATCGACGTCGCGCAGGTCGGCGATGCGATGGCGCTGCATCCACAGGTGGTCGATCTGCTGGTTGCGCACGAGCAGCCTGAAATACTCGACGACGCGCGCCGGCCAGCCGGCGACGTCCTGCGCCAGCTGCTCGAGCAGCCAGGGCGTGCCCTTGGCGCGCCGGTTGCGGATCTCGTTGGCGACCTCGCGCCGCGGCACGAGCACGCGCGCGCGCTCGCCGCGCGGCGCATCGGGCGGCAGGCCGCCTTCGGCCACCGGCGCGTAGCCGACGAGCGCGCCGATGTAGGGCACGGCCCAGTCGTCGGCGGTCTCGATGAACCAGTTCTCGTAGAGGCGGGCGAGGTCGTCGTCGACGACGTTGACCTGCTCGGCGATGACGCGCAACAGCGCCTTCAGCGGATAGCCCTGGTCGGCATCGCGCTGGCGCTGCACCGTCGGCAGCAGCGCGTACAGGCGATCGAGGCGCGGATCGGCGGCGGGGGGCAGGGCGGTCGTGGTCATGGCGCGATCGGGTTGAGGATCAGCGTGTCGGGCACGTCGGGGACGAAGATCGCCAGCTCGGCAGGACGCAGCTGGCCGCCGCGGTCGCGGCCGCCGCCGAAGGCGACGACGACGGGCGGCAGCGCGGCGCGGCGCCGGCCGTTCTTGCGCCAGTCGCCGTGCAGCGCCAGCTGCACGGCCGCCGTGATCTGCGGCTGCGTGACGAGGCGGCGCGAGCCGTCGGCGGCGGTCTCCTTCTCGGGGATCGCGGTCAGCACGTCGACATCGACCCAGGCGACGCCGCGCACGCCCTGGATCGCGGCGATGACCTCGGCCGTGCAGACGCCCTGGCCGAGCGCGCGCCGGGCGAAGCCGAAGGTGTCCAGCAGCGTCGAGCGCACCGCGGCGGCGACATCCTCCCAGCGCCGGTCGGCATCGATGGCGACGCCGGCCGACAGCAGCAGCGCCTTCAGTTCGCGCGGCGCGACGATGAAGGGCAGGTCGGCGTCGCCGAGGCCGCGCAGCGCGGCGACGAGGTTGCGGTACAGCGCGCCGGTGGGGTCGATCGGCGCATCGTCGACGCCGGCGATCGTCAGGTAGACGAGCTCGCGCGCGCCGTCGCTGGCGCGCATCGCGCTGGCCTTGGCGATGCCGGCGTAGGTGCGCGCGAAATCGGCGTAGTCGCGCACGGAGACCAGGCGGTCGAGCGCGGCCACGGCCAGCGGCGCGTTCTCGCGCGCCAGGTCGCGGTCCTCGCGGTCGGCGCCGCCGGAAGCCCGCAGCGGGTTGATCACCGCGCTGACACCCAGCGGGCGCGTCGCCAGCAGGCTGATCTGGCGCGCCTGGACATTGCCCGGCGCGCCGATGCCGCTGCGGTAGACCGCCTGCACGTTCTGCACGCCCGTGGGCAGTCGCGCGCCATGCGTGCCGTCGCCGAAGGTGACGGTGGTCGCTCCGTCGTCGGCGATGGCGCTGACATAGCCGCGATCCTGCGGCCCGAGCCAGGCCAGCGAGCGCGTCTCCTGCCAGCGCACGCCGTCGACATAGACGGCCAGCGTGCTCTCGGCGCCCGCCGCGGTGGCGGCGCTGACGTAGGTCAGCGGCGGCTGCTTGAGCGTGTAGGTCTGCCAGGGCTGGGTCGCGTCGCCGCTGCCGAGCAGCTCGTTGCGCGTCTCGCCGTGGGTGGCCTCGACGACGTTGCCGTAAATCGTCAGCGACCCGCGCTTGTAGGCATAGGCGGTCGGTGTCGCCAGCTGCAGCGTCGTGTGCGTGACGTCGCCGGGCAGCGTCGCGTCGTAGCCATGGACGAGGCTGGCGACCATCATCAGCTCGGCCGCCTGCACGCCGGACACGCCGGGGATGTCGCTGCGTTCGCCGCTGAGGATGACCCAGCGGCCCGACTCCAGCTCGTCGTAGAGCGCGCCGAGCTCGATCGATTGCCCGCTGACATCGTCGGTCAGTGGCTCCTGCGCCAGCGTCAGCGGCCGGCTCTGCGCCAGCACCAGGGTCGAGCGCAGCGTCGGCATGTCGCTGGCGGCATCGGCCGTCCACCAGTCGCGCGTGAAGCGCAGCCGGGTGGCCTTGCCCGAGATGCCGTAGGCGCTGCGCTGCGCCGCATCGGCCGCGGCGATCGGCAACACCTGGGTCTGCGGCTCCGATCCCGCGAGCCGGCGCAGCACCGCGTAGCCGGGGGCCGAGACCGCCGGGTAGAGCTGGTCGAGATAGAGCGCGTCGGTGCTCTCGCCGTCCAGCGTCCATTCGGTCCACTGGCCGGGCGGATTCAGCACGCCGTTCGTGTACGTGGCCTGGCGCGGCACCGCGGCGCCGAACAGCGACGCGCTCGTGCCCAGCAGGTGGACGCCGACGAGCGGCGCCTGAGCGTCGTTGACGCGCGCGCCGGCCCAGGCGGCGTAATAGCTGTCGGCCAGCGTCGGCGCGAAGCGCAGCAGCATCTGCGGTGCCGGGTCGGCACCGCGCGCGAAGGCGCTGCCGAGGTCGCGCCGCAACTGCAGGCCGTTGGCCACCTGCGCGACGCGCGGCGCGAGCAACCCGGTGACGAATTCATCCGGGCTCGTGATCGGCACCGGCGTGCCGCCGCCCAGCGCCGCGAGCGCGGCGGCGACGGCCGTCGCGAAGCTGCCGATGTGCTGCTGCACGGCCGCCGCGATGGCGCCGTCGGCGGCGTTGATCATCTCGGCGGCCCAATGGGCCGGATCGGCGTCATGGTCGAGCAGCGCCAGCGAGCGCAGTTCGCGCGCGCGGTCGATCGCGCGTTGCGTCGCGCTGTCGGCGCCGGCATACAGCGGCGCGAGGTCGTCGACGAGCGCGATCAGCAGGCCGACCGTCGCCGCCAGCGCCGGTGCCACCGGCTCGAGCGCAATCGTCAAGCGGCCGTCGGCATCGGGCCCGCTGGTCGAATGCACGCTGCGCAGCACGGCGCTGCTGCCGTCGTCGGCGAACAGCAGCAGCAGCGGGTCGCCGGCGCGCAGCGCGCTGACCGAGTCGGTGACGAAGAGCTGCCCGATCGCCAGCGCATTGGCGAGCGTGATCGCCTGCGGCCGCTGCAGCCGCACCTGCAGGTCGTTCCACTCGCGCCGCGCGACGAGATTGACGCTGGTTTCGAACGACTGCGGCGTTTCGCCCGGCCCCGGCAGGCTTTGCGCGCGCGTGCCGGCGGCGATCGTCACGGCCCCCTTCTGGTTGTCGTCGAGCGTGTAGGCGAGGTAGACGCTGGCCGCGACACCGGGCCGCAGGCGGTAGCCGACGAGGTTCGCGAGTTCGAGCACCGAGCGCCGTTCGGTCGCCGTGCCGAGATAGCCCTCGTTGGCGATGCGCTCGGTGTAGAAGCTCAGCAGGTCGGCGACGGTGGCCCAGCCGTCGAGCAGGGCGATCGCCGGGTCGGCCGCATCGCGCGTCGTCAGCGCCGCCAGCGGTCGCAGCGTCGGGCCGGGCTGGCCCTGTGGCCCGGCATCGCCCTCGACCGTCATCGCCGCCAGCCGCGACTTCATCGTCTCGAGGAAGCGGCCATGGCTGCCGACGCGCCAGGCCAGCGCCGGCAGGCCGGGCCGGTTGGCGATGGTTGCCGGCGTCAGCGGCTGCAGGCCGCTGCAGCAGCCGCAGGGCAGCGAGGTCGAGGCGCAGCGGGAACACGCGAGGGTCGTCATCGCAAGCCTTTCGGGGTGTCTGCTCTCAGCGGCCGCCGCCGAGCGCGATCGCGATCGAGCCGCGGTCCGGGTGGTCGGGGTCGTTCGCGAGTTCGGCAATCTCGTCGGCGGCCAGCGGCAGCACGCCGTTCTCGATCTCGTGGTTCGGCGCCGCGCCGCTGCGGTGGAACTCGGTCACCGTCACGCACTGCACGCCGGTCACGCCCATCACCGCGGCGACGATGCGCGAGACATAGACGCTCTGGCCGAAGCGCAGCTCGTCGCTCGCGAACAGGCTGCTCGGGCCGCCGACGAGGCGCGCGAGCACGGCCGCCTTGACATGGCCGCGGTCGTAGCCGGGAAGGACGCAGACGAGCAGGCCAAGTGTGATCGGCACGTAGCGCGCGCGCTGCACGCGCAGATCGTGGCCGATGCGGCGCACCCGCTCGAGCGCCGCGGCGACGCGGCCGGCCAGCGCCGCATCGCCGGCGTCGCGCGCCCAGGGGTCGAGCGCGACATCGGCCTCGTACCAGCTGCCGGTCCAGACGAGCGCCGCCTGCGCGCCCTGCAGTTCGGGGTCGAGCGCGGCGATGGCGGCGTAATCGGCGGCGGTGATCGCGCGTTCGAGTGTCCTGCGAAACGCCATTGGCGCGTAGCGCTTGGCCTCTTCCATGGACTCCGGCTCGGTGCCGCCGCTGGCCGGCAGCGGATTGCGGATCGTGAAGGTGATGCCGTCGAGCGTCGCGCCTTCGACGACGATGCAGGCTATCGAATCGGCGCCGACATTGCCCGCATTGCCGTTGCCGGTGCGATAGCCGGCGCTGAAGCTCTGCCCCGCGGCAGGCCGACGGCCGAGTTCGCCGTCGCCGAAGCGCAGATGGGCGACGCCGAGGTTGTCGATCTCGGCGACGAAGTCGCGATCGTCGGCGCCGCTGGCGAAGAGGTCGGTCTGCGGCGTCCAGCGCCCGCCGCCGTCGTCGACCAGCGTCAAGGCCGGCACGGCGATGCGCGGGCCCTGGTTCAAGCTCGCGGCGGCCGGCGGCACGGCGGCCGGCCAGCGCTGCGCATGGGTCAGCGGCGTGCGCGCCAGCACCGGCCTGAAAGTCGCGGCGCCGACCGCCACGTCGCCGGGCTGGCCCTCGCATTCGCAGCAGGCGCTGCTGCTGGCCGCCGGCACCGGGCCCAGCGGCTCGGCGGGCACCGTGCGGCCATGGTCGACGAGCAGGATGTTGCCGCGCGCGACCGAGATGTCGCCGAAATAGGCGCAATCGGGCGCGAGGCCGATGCCGCTCAGGCACAGCGCGAAGGGCAGCGCGTCGGCGGCTGCCCATTCGATCTCCAGCAGCGGCGTCGGCGCCGTCCGCGGGATTTCGCCGCCGCCGGCCAGCGTCACCGGGTAGAGCGGGTCATCGGCCGGCGTCACGGCCGTCAGCCGCACGGCCCAGCGGTGGCTGGGGTCGGCGTCGGCGGCCAGCCCGGTGCGCGCGCCGCGCACTTCCTCGAAGATCAGCACCTCGCCGACGGCCAGCTGCAGTCGGCGGCTGCCGTCGGCCTTGTAGCCGTCGACCAGCGTCGCGCGCGTGCTGCCGGCGGCCAGGCAGCAGGACCGCCGGCCCCAGGTGTAGAAGCCGATCGCGTTGTGCGCGGCGCGGAAGCGCAGCGGCGCGGCGGGGTCGGCGACCAGCGGCTGGTACCACTCGTAGGCCGAAGGCGCGACGTTGGCGAGCGCGGCTATCGGCACCAGGGCGCTGGCGAGGCCGCTCTGGTACGGCGTCAGGAATGCGAGCTGCGAGGCCAGCAGATCCGGCGCGTCGGCGCTGACGCCGACCTGCACCCAGGCGCGCGCATTGCAGCCCTCGTGCAGGCGGTAATCGACGAGCCGCGCATGGCGGCGCACGGAGATGCGCTGGCGCGCCGTCGCCAGATAGGCCTCCGTGGCGACGGCGTCCTGGTAATAGCTCAGGTAGTCGCCGACATAGGCCAGCAGCTCGACGAGGGTGATGCCGATGTCGGGCACATGGCGCTCGGTCCACGACGGCATCACGAGCGCGAGGCGGTCGAGGATGAGCTGGCGGAAACTCGCGTAATCCTTGGCCAGATAGTTCGGCCGCGGCTCGTCGAGTACGGGCGGCGCGCAATCGCAGACCGGCCGGCAGTCGACATCGCTCGCGCAATCGATGCGGAACGAGAACTCGGCGCTCGCGTAGCGCGGGTCGATGCCCTCGACGCCGACAAGAGTCAGCGTGTAGCCCGAGCGGTCGCCGCAGCGGTCCAGGTGCAGCACGACGTAGTCGTCGCGCGCCGGGTCGGGGTCGACGACGGCCTCGGCGCGCTGGATCACGAGCCCGGTGATCGCATCGCCGCCGGCGAGCGCGAAGTGCGCCGCCAGCGCCGCCGAATTCGTGCGCAGCGCCGGCGGCAGCTTGCCCAGGAAATACACCGTGAGCTGCGGCGGGTCGTCCTGCGCCTCGACGTAATCGAGGCCGTTGCGGCCGGCGGCGGCGCGCACCGCGTCGCGGCGCGGGTCGGTCAGGCAGGCGAGCGGGTCGGTCATCGCGGTTCCTCCGGGCATCGGGTGGGCGCCGTCGTCAGACGCCGGGCTGCGTGAAGGTCGCGCTGCGCGACTCGCCGCTGGCCTTGACGATGTAGGCGAGGTCGACCGTCAGCCGCGCGTCGTCGGCGCTCACCTGCAGCTCGCGCACGGTGATGAGGTCGGCCAGCCATTGCTGCAGCGCCGCCTGCAGCGTCAGCTGCACCGTCGCGGCGAGTTCGGGGCTGTTCGGCGCGAACACCAGCTGCTGCACGCCGCTGCCGAAATCGGGCCGGTTGACGCGCTCGCCATGGTTGGTGAACAGCAGCTGCTCGATCAGGTCGCGCACATGGTCGTCGAGGTCGGCGGCGGCGCTGCGGCCGCGGGCGTCGAGATGGAAGGGCCAATCTATGTTCATCGTCCGCTCCGTGGTGGCTTCAGGTCGCGCGCACGCGCGACTGCATCAGGTCGACGAAAGCCGGCCCGTTGGGGATGCCGGGCGGCGGCCCGGGGCTGTAGCAGACGGCCGCGGCCGGCCCCGGCGCGGCCTGCAGCATCACCGGCTGGCCCATCACCAGCACCCGCGTCGAAGGCATCTGCCACTGCACGGTCACGCAGGGCTGCGGCTTGGGCCCGGGTACGGTGAAGGGGCAGCCGGCGACGGTGACCTGGGCCGTCATCGTCGCCACCGGCTGGCCGCTGACGAACACGCGCGCCTGCGCCGGCGCGACCACGGCCGGGATCTGGTGCGGGCATTTGATGCCGGCGCCGAAATGGAGGAGGAATCCGGGCATCGCGTCGTCTCCTTCACTTCACCGTCAGCGCGCCGGTGTTGAAGTCGATCAGCGGGCCGACCATCGTGATCGTCGCGCCCTTGCCGTTGCTGATGTAGATGCCCGAGTCGTTGACGACGACCATCGCGCCGGTGGTGCTGCGCAGCACGATGCCGCCGGTGGCCGGCGTCGGCGGCATGTCGCTGATCGAGATCGAATGCTGCAGCAGCGACTGGATATGGATGTTCGGATCGGCCGGGTTGCCGAGCAGCGCCGTCGGCGGCACGTTGGCCGCGTTGTCGAAGCGGCAGCCGAGCCAGACCGGGTGGTTGACATCGCCGCGCTCGAACATCACCCAGACGCCGGCGCCGATCGGCGGCACCATGTACACGCCCATCGCCGGACCGGTCGGGCCGGCCAGCGGCGTGCAGGGCTCGGCCCAGGTCGATGGCGAGAAGGCCAGCACGTCGGCGATCGACAGCATCAGCCGGCCGCGGAATTCGGGGTCGGTGTTGAGGGTCACCGTGCCGCGATAGAGGCCCGGGTAATGGTCGCTCTGGGCTGTCGTCATACCGGGACTTTCGGAGTCAGCGAAATCAGGCCGTCGCGGCTCAACTGGAAGTTCTGCTTGAACTCGCCGCGCTTGAGGTTGTGGGTCACGCTGTCGACGTAGTACAGGCCGTCGTAGGCGATGCCGGCGCCGCGCACGCCGACGAGCGCCTTCGAGCGCAGCACATGGCCGTAGCGCAGCACGTCGAGGCTGCCGGAGACGGTGATGGCGTTCGCCGATCCCTTGAGCAGGCGGCCGAGCACGGTCTTGAGCGTATGGTCGACGGATTCACCGGCCTGGTCGCTGGAGAAGGTGATCTTCGCCGGCGGCGTCGGCCGCGCGCCCAGCGGCGGCTGGAAGATGCTGATGGACGGGATCGGCAGCGGGATCGGGATCTTGCCGGTGACGGGGTCGTAGACGGTGACGACCATCGTCTCCTTGGCCAGCCCGTCGAGCGAGAAGCTCATCGATTCGACATTCGTCGCCGCGTCCATGTTGATCGACAGCGCCGGCTGCGGCACGGGAATGCGGATGTCGGGGCCGAGGTAGGCGATGCTCTGGCCCGGCAGCGGGCCGGGCTCGACATAGAACACGAAGCCGTTGGCGCGCGCCAGCTTCTTCAGGTGCTGGCGGTGCGTGCCGGTCTGCGAGTCGATCTTCTTCGTCGCGATCTTGATCTCGGGGATGAACGAGGGGATCACGAGCGGCACGATGCCCAGCGCCGCGTAGGGCGCTAGCACGGCGTAGGCCTGCACCGTGTCGTCCATCTGCGGGAACGGCATCTTGACCTCGACGATGTCCATCAGCACCGACAGGTCCTCGCCGGTGATCGTCAGCGTCGACTGGCCGGGCTCGCTGCTGGGCGTCAGCTCCTGGTGCGTGACGACGCCGTCCATCAGCACGTTCGGGAAGCCGCCTAGAGTGACGACGATGATCACGCGCGTCGTGATCGGATCGAAATAGCCGGCCGGCAGCAGCGTGCGCAGCAGCGTCGACGATTTGCTGATCGCGAAGCTGATCTGGAAGCCGCTCTTGTCCTTGCCGCTGGTGACCTGCACCGATTGCAGCGCGTCCAACACCGCCTTGGGCGCCGGCACCGGCAGGCCGGGGCCGATCATCAGTGTGAGATGGATGCCCTGCAGCATGGTGGGTCCCGGGTGCCTCGGTCGACTCGTGCGCGGTTCACAGCGCCGGCGGCGCCGGCAGGCCGGCCGGCAGCGTGATCGCCAGCCGCCGCCCCAGCGTCGCGACGAGGTCCTGCGGCCGCATCGCGGCGTTCGCGTCGGCGATGCGCCAGAACGCCTCGGCGTCGCCGAGCTCGCTCGCGGCGACGAGGTCGAGCCGCTCGCCGGCGACGACCGTATGCCAATGCAGCAGCGCGAAGTCCGCCGGATCGGGCAGCAGCCGGCGCGTCAGATAGACGAAGTTCTCGCCATTCGCGTCGGTATAGGTCGCCGTCGCGACGTCGTAATAGCGGCTGGTGGGGGCGAAGTTGTAATTGCTCATCGAGCGTAGTCCTTCAAGAGATGCCCTGGATGCCCAGCGTGGCGAAGCTCGCCGCCGGGGCCTTCGTCGCCAGCTGTTCCTTGGCCAGCAGATGGGCCATGAACAGCGTGCCGCCCTTGGCGTCGAAGCCGAGGTCGTCGACGCTGAGCACGCGCAGCCCGAGGCTGACCTTGGCGCGCGTCGGGTTCAGCGACGCGTCGAAGGCCTCCTCGGTGATCGACAGCTCGGTCACGCGTATCGGCACGATGCGCTGCGGCCCGAAGACGAACAGCGGCAGCGGCGCCAGCGCCGGCGCGATCTCGAGCGTGCCGGCGCCGGCCGCGGCGTTCGCGGCGATCAGCGCGCCGCTGCCCGGATAGACCAGCGTCTCGATCACCGCGAGCTGCGGATGCAGGCCGACGGCCTGCGTCTGCGCGTCGTTGGCCTCCATCGCGTCGGTGGCGTCGATCTCGATCTCGACCTTGATCGTCTCGACCGGCGGGCCCTTGAGCCGCAGCGCCTCGAGATGGTCGCCGCCGTCGCCGCTGACGCCCTTGATCTGCAGGCTGCGCGTCATCGTGTCGGGGTTGTATTGCAGCGCGATGATGCGCAGCACGGCGCCGGTGGTCGGGTCGATCAGCACGATGCCGCCGCGCAGCAGCCGCGGCGAGCCGGGAAAGGCGCTGCCGCTCATGGTGATTTCCTGCGGCCGCTGCTGCGGAACCAGTCGAGGTCGAAGATCGGGACCATCGGCGTCTGCCACATCCCCGGGTGGGCGTTCTTCCAGTCGAGGTTGGAGCGGTCCATGAAATTCGGGTGGTCGCGGGCGTTCATCGAATCGAGCTGGAACGACAGGCCCTTGTTGAGCAGCCACTGCTTGGTGATGAAGCCGAGCTTGAAGCGGTCGTCGATGCCCAGCGTGTCGAGCAGGCGGCTCGAGCGCTGCCATTCGGCGTCGATCGAATCGGCATCGCGCAGCGTGAATGGCAGGCCGCGGCTGGTGTAGGGCTCGCGCATCTTCATCCAGTCGATCGCCGGCGGCGTCAGCTGCAGCGGCGGCAGCGACGGCAGAGACGGCAGAGACGGCAGCTTGGGCGGCACCTCGTCCTTGTCGTCGGCATAGACGCCGGTCGGCGCACCGCCCAGCATCGTCGCCGGCACGGCGCCGCCGGCGGCGACGTGGCTCGCGGCGGTGCGCGCACCCGCCTCGGCACTCGCCACGCCGGCGCTGCCGCCGGCGCGCTGCTGCGCCACATGCGCCAGCTCATGCGCCAGCAGCTCGCGCCCGCGCGCGTCGCCGGGCGCGTAGCGGCCGGGTCCGAAGGCGATGTCGGCACCGGCGGCGAAGGCCTTGGCGCCGATCGCGTCGGCCAGCGCGGCAGCCGGTGCATCGGTGTGCAGGCGCACCTGGCTGAAGTCGGCGTCGTAGCGGTCCTCGAAATAGGTGCGGTCGGCGGCGGCGAGCGCGCGGCCGGCGGTCGATGGTGCGAACGCGGTGCGGGCGGCGCTGCTGCTGCTCGTCGGCACGATCTGGCGGGTGGCGTTCATGGCTGGTGCGGCTCCTCGCGGGCATCGGGGTTCACGTCCTTGGCGGTCGGCGCGGGCAGCGCGGCGAGGTTGGCCGGGTCCTTGGCGTCGAGGAAGGTCACGTCGCCGAACTCGACGCCGTCGACCTTGGCCTCCTTCATGTAGACCGTGATCGTGAATTTCAGGTTCGCGAGTCCGGCGATGCCGACATGCAGGTTCAGCACGTCGATGGCGCCGGTCTTGCCCGGCGGCAGGCCCGCGAAGCCGGGCAGGCCGGCGCTGTTCGCATGCAGTTGCGGCAGGTCGATGTCGATGCGCTCGCCGACATGCTGCCAGGGGATCGTGACGACGTTCTGTCGGCCGTCCTGGCGGTCGAGTTCGAGATAAAGGTCGCCCGGGCCCAGCGTCTTGTCGTCGCTGAGGTCGACGCCTATCCTGCCGTTGCCCAGTCGCAGCGATGGCGCGCCGAAATTGAGGTCTTTCAAACCCGAGAGATCGCCGGGCTCGTCGCCGCGCTGCGGCTCGGTCGGCGGCGCGGCATACAGCCCCTCGAGCAGTTCGCGCAGATTGATCAGGCCGTATTCGCTCTGGTCCTCGTGCACGCCAGGCAGGTCCTCGGGCACCTTGGGCTTGCTCAGCGAGATCTCCCAGAAATTGCCGATCGTGACCTTGCCCTTGCGCAGGTTCACCGCATAGGGATGGACCTGGTCGAAATTGATCTTGCCGCTGCGGATCGGCAGGGTCAGGTTCGGATCCCAGGGCAGCTTGGGCACCTTCTCGACCTCGACCTCGGCGTCGCCCGACAGGCCGCTTATGGGCTCGGCGATGAAGGCATGCCGGGGTTGCTTCAGTGCCTCCTCGTAGGCATCGTGGCGCTGCTTGTAGCCGGCGTCGGAGTCGTCGATCGAGCGGTCGACGTCGATGGTGATCGTCAGCCCCTTCGCCGCGATCGATTTCGCCTTCGCGGCCAGCATCTGGAGGCCCTGTTCGGTGCCCATGCCCTTCATCGCCAGCGCGATGTCGCGGATCTCGGCGAACGGGATCTCGACCTTCATGCCGCCGCGCGTCAGCAGCAGCTGGCTGGCCGTCAACGCGTCGAGCGAGACGAGCGCCGAGCCGTTGGGCAGGAAGCGCGGGTTCAGTCCGGTGAGTTCGATGCTGCCGTAGCCGTCATGCGTGAGGTGCGTGACGCGGCCCTGGGCATCGGTCATCGTCAGGTCGGGGTTGATGAGGCCGAGCCGGGTGAGCTGGAAGGCGCCGTCGAGCGCGGTGCGCGTGATCGGCCGGCCCTTGGCGTCGACGCCGAGCTTGACGCTCTTGAGCTTGAGGTCGGTGGCCTGCAGCGGGCCGCCTTCTACGTTGGTCACGAGCTTGGTCTTGGTCTCGTCGCTGCCGACGCGGTTGATCAGCGTGGCCGACAGGCCGCTGATGCGCAGCGGCGTCCAGCCGGTCTTGGGCTCGCCCTGGTCGACCTTGGCGCTGACGAGGGTCTCGGCCGTGCGCGCGTCGTAGTCGAGCTTCTCGACGATCAGGTGCTCGATGGTCGCGTAATCGGCCTCGACATGCTGGGTCGATTGAGCGTCCTTGCCGTCCTCGGTCTTGCCCCGGGTCTGGCCGTCGTAGATGAAATCGTGGGCCGAGATGTCCCAGAGTTCGAGGTTCTCGATCGTCATCGACGTCATCACGCGCCGACCGGCGTCGGCCGGGTCGGTCGACACCTTGGTATTCCGGCGCAGGTGCCCGAGCCGGGCCTTGGCCGCGAAGACGTTGCGCAGCCGGATGCTGCGCCCCGGCGCGTCGTCGAACAGCGTCTTGGCGGCCATCACGCCGCCGATGTCGACATCGCGGGCGCCGATGAAGTCGGGCCCGATCTCGATCGATCCGGTGATCGCGCCGGTGCCGAAGCGCGTCGAGAGCTTGTCGTCGGCGTAGGTGCCGCGCACCTTCTCGATCTTGCCGACGTCGACGTCGAACAGCCCCGGCCCGCTGACCTTGGCGCTCAGCGCGTCGCCCTTGAGCGCGGCGCCGAACTTCAGCGCGTCCTCGAGTCCGCTGACCTGCGCGGTGGCCTCGTAATGCGTTACGCCGGCGCTGCCGGCGACGACGCCGAGCCCGCGATCCCAGCGCAGCCCGCTGACGACGATCTGCTCGATAGCCAGCGGCTTGAAGTCCTTCATATAGGCCGGCGCGCCGGCCGGTGGCGGCCCGATCTCGATGCGGTTGTCTTCGTCCTGGTAGACCAGATGCTCGGCGCTGACGCGGTCCACGCGCAGCTCGTCGATGGTGGCGCTGGCGAGCTGTTGTTCCTGCTTGCCTGGTGACGTCTTCGAATCGACGGCTTCGAACGTCGCGCTGGCCTTCACGTGGACGCCGACGAGCGCGACCGGCCGGTCGGCCTCGACGAAGCCGGTCTTGCCGATCCTCCAATGCACCGCAGGCACCTCGAAGCGGGCGAAATGGAAATCCTCGATTTCGATGCGGTTGCCGTGCAGCGTGTAGCGGCCGCCGAGGTCGGCAAGGTTGAAACGCAGCCAGCCGTCGGGTCCGCGCACCGCGAACGAGCTCAGCGACAGCGAGCCCAGCGAGGCCTTGACGCCACCGTCCTCGAGGAACTCGACCCCCAGGTCTCGGGCATCGACGCGACCGCCGCCGACCTTCCAGGCCCCGGCGACGCTCTCGCCGATCACCAGCTGGTCGATCGCATCGATGCCGGCCTTGCCGCTGAACCGCGGCGCCGCCTGCGGGTCGTCCGGGAAGGCGATGTCGAAGCCTTCCAGATGCAGGCCGTCGATCGAGCCGGACTGGATGCGCGCCTCGATGCGGCGATCGGGCAGCGCGATGCCGAGGCCGTTGCCGCGGATCGAATCGATGCGCGCCTGTTCGACATGCACGCGCCGGGGCCGGAAATCGGCGAGGTCGCTGCTGCCCGGGACCGCCGAGACCAGTTCGACCGATCCCTTGAACGCGAGTCCGTAAATGCCGCTGCGGCCGTCGGACCACAGCTGCAGGCCGCCTTCGGCTTCGCTGGACGTGAACTCGAAACCTTCGAGCGCGATCGAGGCGATCGAGAAGGCCGGCACGTCGACGGTGATGCGGTCGCCGTCGCGCCGGGCCCGGACGTCGAGCCGCGTCGGACCGATCTCGAAATCGCCCAGCTGGGCCCTGCGGACGGGATCCTTATCGCCCTGCGGCGTCACCGAACCCTCGCCGCCGCGTACGGCGAAGCGCGAGAACAGCCGGTGGTCGGGACCGCTGCCGCTGATCTCGACGCCGCCGCGGCCGAGCAGGTTCAGCGGGTCGGGGCCGCCCTGGAGGACATCGGAGATGACGTCGCCGGCTCCCGTGGCCTTGACGCCGAAATCGTCGAGTTCGACATGCGCAGCGCCGTATTGCGCCAGGCCGATGACGATCTGCGCATCGGACTCGGCCAGCGCCTGCTTGGCGCTCTCGCGTTCGGCCGCGGTCCTGGCCGTCTCGAGCGCGACGGCGGCCGCCAGCCGTGCATCGACGAGCGACTGCAGCTCGCTGATCCGGCCCTCGAGCGCGCCGATCTCGATCGCCAGCTTGGACCGGCTCTTGTCGTCGGCCGCCAGCCGCGCCTTTCCCTTCAGTCCGGCCAGACGCTGGCGCATCAGGCCGATGCGCGGCGCAATGCCGACCTGATCGACGGCGAACTGCTTCAGCCCGGCCTCGAGTTCGTTGCCGCGCTCGCCGAGCCTGGCGTAGGCGCCGGTCAGCGTCGCCTTCTCGAACAGCAGGCCCTGGTCGTCGCTGCGGGCGCGGCGGATCTCGAGGCTGTCGATGTGGCCCTCGGCGCCATCGAGCGCGCGTCCCGGGTCGGTCCAGGCGAGCAGGCCGCCGCTCGGGATCGCCGAGACGCCGAGGCCGCGGGCGATGATCTCGTCGACATGCAGGCCGCGCGACGGCGCGTCGACGCCGGCCGCGCGCAACGACTCGGCCGAGAAGCCGACCTTGCCGGTGGCGACATCGGCATCGAGCTTGGCATGCACGATGTCGAGCTGCTGCACGACGAGCGCCGACTGCGCCGCGAGGTCGGCGCGCAGGCGGCGGAAATCGGCCAGCTGCCTGGCGTCGAGCTGCGATACGCCATGCTGCACCATCGCTTCGTAGCGTTCGGCCTTGCCGCGCAGCATGCGCAGCGATTCGATCAGCGGCGCGAGCTCGCTCCGCTGCGGGTCCAGCGAGGCAAGCTGGCGATCGATGTCCTCGACGCTGCGCAGCGAGCCGCCGATGCGCAGCTCGCCGGTGTGCAGCGTGCCGAGGTCGAGCACGAAATGGCCTTCGTCGCCGGCGGCCAGCAGCGGCCCGGGGCGCTCGCCGGCGCCGGCGCGGCGCGACAGCTCGGCATCGGTGGCGGTGGGCAGGGCGACGAACTGCGTCAGCGCCGAGCCACCGCCCTCGCCGTGGACGTTGTCGAGTCGGATCGGCTCCTTGGCCGTCAGCTGGCCGCTGACGCCAGCCAGCTCGATGGCGCCGATGTCGATGAAGGCGCCGCCGGCGGACTCGAAGTTCAGTTTGTCCAGCCGCTGCTGGATCTCGACCTGGCGCGCCGCCGACGGCTGGCCCGTGCGCAACTCCTGCATCAGCCGCCTATAGGCCAGCTCGTCCTGCTCGAGCGCCGCATGGTCGGCGTCGACCTGGGCCTTGCGCTGGCGCAGCGCCGTCAGCGCCTCGGCCGCCGCCGGCACGCCGGCGAGCGCGGCGATGCGTTGCGTGAGCGAGCGCGATTCGGCCTCGAGCCGGGTCGCCTTGTCGAGGCCGACGCGCACGCCGACGTCGCGCACTGCGGCATGGCCGACATGCTGGCCGCCGCTGGTCGTCAGGCTGTCGACGTCGAGGCTGCCGAGCGTGAAGCTGATCGCCTTCGTGCGCTCGGCGACATCGGCGGCGAAATGCTCGCCGCTGGCCGATTCGAGTCCCTGGTCGACGAGCGAGGCGATCTTGCGAACCAGGAACACCGGCAGCGCCATCAGCGCGAACAGCGCCAGCATGGGCACGACGAGCAGCGGGAACGGGATCGCCACGCCGCGCGTACCGGCGGCCGCCGCGCCGGGGGCGACGGTGTCGAGCGTGCCAGCCGCCAGCCGCAGCGCCGAGACGACGAGCCGCGAGATCGTCAGCAGGCTCTGCGACTTCGCCAGCAGCAGGTCGGCGGCGTCGAGGCGGTCGAACCTCGCCTCGGCGCGCGCCGGCTGCATCATCTCGGGTTGGTCGAAGGCGGCGTCGAGCACGAGGCCGCCGAGCGTGACGACGCCGGTCTGCAGCGTCGAGCCGCCGAGCTGGACGTTGGTCGACGCGATCTTCAGCTCGGGCAGCTCGAGATGGGCCGACTTGCCGTCGCGGCCGATGAGCAGCGTGAGCTTGTTGCGGTCGGGGTTCGCCGGCGGCGCCGAGCGCTCGGGCTTGCTCGTGTCGAGCCGCGCGCCGTAGAGGTCGCCGCCGAGATAGTCCTGCGCATGGCCGAGGTCGACCTTGACGCCGACCTTGCGGTCGACGAACAGCACGTCCATCGTCGCCAGCGTCACCAGACCGCCCCACAGCGAGGCCAGCGACGCGAAGAGGCCTTTCTCGTACCAATGCGTGCCCTGCAGGATGTCGGCGCGGTAGTCCGGCCGCTTCGCGGGATCCCAGAGCCGGTATTTCTCGACCAGCGGCGCCAGCACCGGCACGGCGATGGCGTTGAACTCGCGCGAGCGCTCGAAGGCATAGCGGTGCTCGGTCATCGCCATCGCCATGCGCAGCAGGTCGTCGAGCAGCGCGGCGTTCGCGGCGGTCCAGGTCCCGGCCTCGGCCAGCGGGCCCAGCACGCCGGCGCGGTCGGTGCCGGCCGTATCGCCGATGTAGAGATTGAGGTCGCGCGACTGGCGCATCGACTCGCTCATCTCGCCGGTGATGCGCGACCACAGCTCGGGCTGCTCGCGCACGAAGGTCTCGCGTTCGTCGGCCGGCAGCGCCTTCACGCATTGGTAGGCAAGCCAGGCCTCGCCGTCGCTGACCATCCAATGCGTGAAGCCGCGCGAGACGAGTTCGCGCGCCATCGCCGTGACGCGCCCGGGGTCGCGCGCGAGCAGGATCTTCACGGTCGCGATCCGGTTCTCCTCGGCGTAGAGGAAGCTGTCGGGCAGCTTGTCGAACAGCTTGGCTATCCAGCCGCGGCGGTCGAGCTCGTGGACGACGGTGGCGCGCAGCAACTCGTCGGCTGCCCGCTCTTGGCCCGGCGCCAGCGACGAGCCGCCGACGGCCACGACGCGGCGGAACAGGTCCTCGGCCTCGGCGTCCCGGAAGACGCCCTTGTCGGCCTCCTCGAAGGCGGCGATCAGCGACTGAATAGCCGCGTTCGTGCCGGACTCGAGGCGCTTCTTCTCGTAGAGCTGCGAGGCGTTGTAGTAGAGGTTCTTCTCGTCGACCTCGGTCGCGCCGAGGCGGCGCAGCCGCGCGATCTCCTCGCGCGACTCGGCGCGGCGGATCTCGAGCCCGGGGTAGGCCTCGTGCGTGTCCGGATCGTCGGGCAGGTTGTCGAGCAGGCGCGCATACCATTTGCCGCCGTCGCGCAGCCGGAAGCGGTACTGGTCGGCGAGCGGCAGCAGGCGGATCAGCTTGTAGGCGAACAGCGCTTCATAGTCGCGGATCGCCCAGTCGAACAGGCCGTAGGACAGCAGGTCCTCGATCAGCTTCTCGTTCTCGATAGCCAGCCGCGACTGCACGAGCGCGATCAGCGTCGAGGCATGGGCCGAGGTGTCGAAGTAATGGGCCGAGGGCAGCAGGCGCAGCAGCGCGTCGATCAAGCCGGCCTGCTGCATGCGTTCGGCGACATAGTTCAGCCGTGCGTCGCTGGCCGCGGCGGCGGCCAGCAGGTCGAGCGCGGCCAGCGCCTCGCCGCCGCCGGGGCGGTAGGTGCGGCCGTCGATGGTGCGCGGCGACAGCAGGGTCTGCACCTGCGCGAACAGCGTCTTCGCATCGGCGTCGTCGGCCATCGCGGCGATCGCGCGGCGCTGCTCGGCGAGCTTGGCCTCGTCGCGCGCGGCCTGGTCGGCATCGCGCCGGATGCGCGCCAGCTCGGCCGGCGACGGCGCCGGCGCGGCGATGATGCGCGTCAGCGCCGCGCCGTTCTCCGAGCGCAGCAGTTCGCGCCGCTGGTCGTCGGCCAGATGCTGCAGCACCCAGCGCGCGGCCTCGGTCTCCTCGGCATCGAGGCCGATGGCGGGCAGCGCGCGCAGCACCTTCAGGTCGACGGCGTCGCGCAGGCGTTCGTCGACCAGCGTCTCGTGATAGCAATCGAGCACGAGCTTGCGATAATGGTAGACATGGGGCGGGTTGATGTTGTCGGCGAGCCAGTAGCGCTCCTTTTCATCGAGCGCCATCAGCAGCGGATGGACGACCGAGGGCGGCACGCGGTCGAGGATCTCGAGGATGTCGAACACGTCGCCGTCGGACACCCACAGCCCGCCCAGCGAGGACTTGATCGCGGCGATCTCGCGCGCGCGGCTGACGCGCACCATGTCGGTGTCGACGACCGGCGGCGCGTCGCTGGCGGCCTCCTGTACGTCGCGCGCGCCGGCGTCGGCGACGGCGCGCGACGAGACGAGGGCGATGCGCGGGCGGCGCGGCAGGGCG
>JAGWVB010000294.1 GCA_018971105.1 Burkholderiales bacterium | reverse complement strand
GCCGCCGGCGACGATCGCCGCGGCGGCGCCATCGGTCAGCGCCGAGCTGTTGCCCGCCGTCTGCACGCCGCCGGCGAAGACGCTGCGCAGCCCGGCCAGGACCTCGACCGGCGTCGGCCGCGGATGGGTGTCGCGGTCGGCGATGCGGGCCTTGCCGGCGAGCCTGAGCGCTCTCGGCTTGTAGCCGGCGAGCTCGAAGGTCTCGTTCGCGACCGGCGTGATCTCGCCGTCGAACCAGCCGGCTTCCTGCGCCGCGACGGCGCGCGCGAACGAGCGCGCCGCGTAGGCATCGACCTCGGCGCGCGTGATGCCGTAGCGCTGCGCCAGGTTCTCGGCCGTCTGGATCATCGAGACCGCGGCCGGGTCGCTCAGCGCCTCCCACAGGTAATCCTTGAATGCCACCGGTGCGCCGAGCCTGAAGCCGCCGCGGTGGTCGAAGGCCGCCACCGGGTTGCGCGTCATCGATTCGGTGCCGACGACCAGCGCCAGCGTCGCGCTGCCCAGCGCGATCTGGTCGGCGGCCTGGCGGAAGACCTCGAAGCCGGTGCCGCAGATGCGCTGCACGTTGATCGCCGGCACGTCCAGCGGCACGCCGGCGTACAGGCCGATGTGGCGCGCGACGTAGAACTGGTCGAAGCCGCCCGGGGCCATGTTGCCGCTGACCACGCTGTCGACCTCGGCGGCCGCGACGCCGCTGCGTGCGAACAGCGCGCGCGCGGCCTGGATGCCGAGATCGATCGGGTTCGCGTCGGCGAAGGCGCCCAGGTGGTCGACCAGCGGCGTGCGCAAGCCGTCGATCAGGTGCACATCGTCGTAGCGGAAGAATTGGCCGCCGCCCATCCCGTCACCTCCGCGCCGGCTCACCTGCTGACCTTGGCGGCGCGCTTGTCGAGAAACGCGCGCACGCGCTCCTTGGCCGCCCCGTCGCCCTGGGCGATCGACGAGATCAGCGATTCCATGAACAGGCCCTCGGTCGGCGCGAGTTCGGCGATGCGCGGCAGCGCCTGCGTGATGGCGTAATTCGACAGCGGCGCATTGCCCGCGACCTTGCGCGCCAGCGCCAGCGCCTGCGCCAGGCCCGCGCCGTCGGCGCAGCGGTAGTTGCTGATGCCGAACTGCTGGCCGGCGTCGGCGTCGAAGACGCGGCCGGTGAGCATCATGTCGGTCATGCGCGCGACGCCGATCAGGCGCGGGATGCGCACCGAGCCGCCGCCGCCGACGAAGATGCCGCGCGTGCCCTCGGGCAGGCCGTAGAAGCTGCTGTCCTCGGCCACGCGCAGATGGGCGCTGGCGGCGAGTTCGAGCCCGCCGCCGACGACCGCGCCATGCAGCACGGCGATCACCGGCACGGCGCCGTACTGGATCGCGTCGAAGCAGGCGTGCCAGGCGCGCGAATGGACCATGCCCTCGACGACGCTGCGCTCGGTCACCTCGCTCAGGTCGAGCCCGGCGCAGAAATGCGCGCCCGCGCCGCTGATCACCGCCACGCGCACGTCCCGGGGCA
Organism: Burkholderiales bacterium; assembly: GCA_018971105.1. GTDB lineage: Bacteria > Pseudomonadota > Gammaproteobacteria > Burkholderiales > Burkholderiaceae_C > Rubrivivax. The sequence continues at coordinate 3,550 of JAGWVB010000294.1, read as the reverse complement.
GGTTCAGCCAGACCTGGTGCAGCTGGGCGAGCAGCGCGTCGCTGATCGAATTGCGCTTGGCGGCGCGGTTCAGCTGCACATGCAGCACCGGTCCGGCCTGCTCGACGCGCAGCAGCTCGAGCCCGGCCAGCGCGGGGGCGGTGCAGGGCCGCAGTTCCTCTTCCATGGTTTCCTACTCTCTCGTGTTCAGGGCCGGATCACGCGCGGATCGAGCGGCTCGGCATGCAAGGCGTGGACGAAGTCGGCGCGCCGCGCCAGCACCAGGCGCTGGTTGACGTAGCCCTTGTCGGTGATCTCGCCCGCAGCCGCATCGGGCGTGTCGGGCAGCAGCAGCGCGCGCGCCGGCGTCTGCGACGAGCCGCCGCCTTCGCTTGCCAACTGCCTGAGCCCGGCGCGCACATGCTCGGCGATCTGCGCCGGCGGCAGCGCGCGGCCGGCCTCGGTGAGGAAGATCAGGGCGCCGATCTCGCTGCGGTCGTGGCCCGTGATGACCGCGTCCTGCGCGTAGGGCGACAGCGCCGAGACGACGCGCACGCGCAGCGTGCCCACGCTGACCCAGGTGCCGCTGGTGAGCTTGAAGTCCTCGGCGACGCGGCCGTTGAAGACGATGCCCGAGAGCGGATCGTCGGCATCGAGCAGGTGGCCGGCGTCGCCGATGCGGTAGTAGCCCTCGTCGTCGAAGGCGGCGCGCGTGGCCTCCTCGTGGTCGCGATAGCCGGGGAAGACGTGGTCGCCGCGCACGCGCATCTCGAGCTTGCCGGCGTTGGGCACGAACTTGACCTCGGTGCCGGCCAGCGGCAGGCCGATGACGCCGGGACGGTCGAGCTTCCAGTTCGCGAACGTGATCGCGGGCGCGGTCTCGGTGCTGCCCCAGGAGGTCGTGAGCCACAGCGGCTCGTCGCGCACGCGCGCCGCCGCCGCCTCGAGCCGCTGCCAGGTCGCCAGCGGCATGCCGGCGCCGGCGTAGAAGGCCATGCGCAGGCGGCCGAAGAAATGGCGCGCCAGCGCGGCGTCGGACTCGAGCGCCGGCAGCAGCATCTCGTAGCCGCGCGGGACGTTGAAATAGATCGTCGGCTGGATCTCGCGCAGATGGGCGATCGTGCGTTCGATCGCGCCCGGCAGCGGGCGGCCGTCGTCGATGTACATCGTGCCCCCGCTGCGCAGCACGATGCCCACGTTGTGGTTGCCGCCGAAGGTGTGGCTCCAGGGCAGCCAGTCGAGCAGCACCGGGCGCTCGACATCGAGGAAGCGCAGCGTCTGCGCCAGCATCTGCTGGTTCGCGCACAACATGCGCTGGGTGTTGATGACGATCTTGGGCGTGCCGGTCGAGCCCGAGGTCAGCAGGTACTTGGCATGGGTGTCGGGCGTGATCGCGGCATAGGCCCGCATCACCGCCGGCGTCTCGCGCGCGGCGAGCAGCCGCGCCAAGGGCAGGGCGCCCGGATGATCGCCGGCGCCCTGGCTGAACACCGCCACCGCCGGCACGCCGCTGGCCGCCAGCGCCGGGCCGTAGACGGCCGCCGTCGACGCGTAGACCAGGGCCGGATCGAGCGCCGCGAGGATGGCGGTGATGCGGCCGTAATCGTTCTGCGCCAGCCGGCAATAGGCGCTGCTGACGGTGCAGACGGCGCGCCCGATGTGCATGCCCGCGAGCAGCAGCACGAGGTGGTCGAGCCCGTTGTCCGAGAGCACGGCCAGGGGCTTGCCCGGCGCCAGATCGAGGTCGAGCAGCCCCTGCGCGACGGCGCCGACCTGGCGCCGCAGCTCGCCCCAGCCCAGGCACCGCCAGCCGCCGCCGGCGGCCGGCTCGGCGAAGGCGGGCGCCTCGGGCGTGGCCGCGGCCCAATGCTCGAGCCACTCGCCGACGCAGCGCGCGTAGGGCGCCAGCGCCGCGGGCGAGCGCAGCACGAAGCCGCCCTCGCCGAGGTCGACGCGCACGGCGGCGCGCGGCGCAATCAGCCGCGGGTCGTCGAGAAAGGCCGGCGGGTCGGCACGGCAGGCCGGGTCGGGTGGGGCCATCGGTTTTCCGGGGTGCACGGGTCGCAGCGCCCATACACATGTGTATGTGTCTGGCCGCGATCGTAGGGCCGGCGCCGCGCCGCGGCATCGGGGTTTGTCCGGGTGCACATACAGTGCTGTATGGCATCATGGCCGTGATGTCAACGACGGTCGACGCCCCCGCCACCCGCCGCACGCGCGCGCGCAAGGCGCCGCCGCCACGCGCCCCGCTCACGCCCGAGGCCTGGATCGAGGCCGCGACCGCGGTGCTGGTCGACCAGGGCATCGACCATGTGCGCGTCGACACGCTGGCGAGCCGGCTGGGCGTCACGCGCGGCAGCTTCTACTGGCATTTCCGCGACCGCGACGAGTTGCTGCAGCGCGTGCTGCAGGCCTGGAGCCAGGCCTCGACCGAGCGGCTCACGCGGCGCCTGGCGACCTCGCGCAGCGACGCGCGCGAGCAACTGCGCGATGTCATCTCGCTGCCGCACCGCGGCCGCGCGGCGCAGCGCGCGGCGCGCATCGAGCTCGCGATCCGCGCCTGGGCCCGGCGCGACGAGACGGCGCGGCGCGCGCTCGACGAGTCCGACGCCAGCCGCATCGACTACCACGCCGAGATCTTCGAGGCGCTGGGCTTCGAGGCCGTCGAGGCGCGCCAGCGCGGCCTGCTGCTCTACGGCATCGAGGTCGCCGAATCGCTGCTCCAGCGCCAGGGCACGGCGGCGCAGCGCCAGATGCGCGCGGCGCTGGTCGAGCAGCTGATGCTGCTGCCGCTGCCGCTGCCGACGCCGACGCCGACGCCGACGCCGACGCCGACGCCGACGCCGACGCCGACGCCGACGCCGCAGGACGCCGGATGATCGCGCTGCGCGGGCTCGCGCTGCTGCTGCTGTTCCAGGCCGCCGGCGAGGCGCTCGCGCATGGGCTGGCGCTGCCCTTCCCGGGGCCGGTGCTGGGGTTGGCGCTGCTGCTGCCGGCGCTGGGCTGGGCGCCGCTGCGCCAGCCGGTGGCGGCGATGGCCGACCTGCTGCTGGCCAACCTCTCGCTGCTCTTCGTGCCGGTGGGCGTGGGCGTGATCACGCACCTCGACCTCGTCGAACGCGACGGCTGGCGCCTGCTGCTCGTGATCGTCGTCTCGACCTGGGTCGGCCTGGCGGTGACGGCGCTGGTGCTCAAGGCGCTGCTGGCGCACCCCCCCGAGGAGCCGCCCCATGGATGACTTCGTCCACCTCTGGACCTACCTCGCGTCGACGCCGCTGTTCGGCCTCACCGCCACGTGCAGCGTCTACGCCGTGGCGCAGGCCGTCTACCAGCGCCTGGACCATGCGCCCTGGGCCAATCCGGTGCTGTGGTCGGTAATCGGCATCGGCTGCGTGCTGGTGTTCACGCACACCGCCTACCCGACCTATTTCGCCGGCGCGCAGTTCATCCATGTGCTGCTCGGCCCGGCCGTCGTCGCGCTCGCCTGGCCGCTGTGGCAGCGGCGCGCCGAACTGCGCCGGCGCGGCCCGGCGCTGGTGCTGGCGGCACTGGCCGGCGGCGGCGCGGCCGC
>JAGWVB010000293.1 GCA_018971105.1 Burkholderiales bacterium | reverse complement strand
CACCCCCAAACCCAGGAGGGGTGTCGCGCGCCGCCGCCGGGTCGAGAATGCCCCTGTTGCGCCCGCGGGCGCGTCACCCCCAGGGGATCCTCCATGTCCGACCGTCATGTCATACCCGGCAGCCAACGTCAGCCCTTGCCCGGTGCGCGCGCCGCGCACGCGGTCCATCCGGACGAGCGCATCGAGGTCACGCTGCGCCTGCGCTCGCGGCTCGACGCGGCGGCGCTGGCCAGCGGCGGCGTGCACGCCGACCAGCTGCCGCGATCGCGCAGCTACCTGAGCCGCGAGGATTACGCCGCGCGCCACGGCGCGCGCGCCGACGACCTCGCGGCCGTGACCGCGTTCGCGCTCGCCAACCACCTCAGCGTCGTCGCCAGCGACGCGGCGCGGCGCAGCGTCGTGCTGTCGGGCACGGCGGCGGCGCTGGGCGCGGCCTTCGGCGTCACGCTGCAGCAATACGAGCATGACGGCGGCAGCTACCGTGGCCGCAGCGGGCCGATCAGCGTGCCGGCCAATCTCGCCGGCATCATCGAGGGCGTGTTCGGGCTCGACAACCGGCCCCAGGCGACGCCGCATTTCAAGCGCCGCGGCGACGAGACCGGGCGCACGGCGCATGCCGCCGGGGCCTCGTACACGCCGCCGCAGCTGGCGGCGCTGTACCAGTTCCCCACCGGGCTGGACGGCGCCGGCCAGTGCATCGCGCTGATCGAGCTCGGCGGCGGCTTCAAGCCGGCCGACATCAAGACCTATTTCAAGTCGCTGGGCCTGGCGCTGCCGAAGGTCGTCGCGATCGGCGTCGACGGCGGCCTGAACCAGCCGACCAACGCCCAGAGCGCCGACGGCGAGGTGATGCTCGACATCGAGGTCGCGGCCGCGGTGGCCCCGGCGGCGACGATCGCGGTCTACTTCGCCCAGAACACCGACCAGGGCTTCCTCGACGCGATCACGACCGCGATCCACGACACGACGCACAGGCCCTCGGTGATCTCGATCAGCTGGGGCTCGAACGAATCGGCCTGGACGCCGCAGGCGATGCAGCAGTTCGACGCCGCCTTCCAGGCCGCGGCGGCGATGGGCGTGACGGTCTGCGTCGCCGCCGGCGACAGCGGATCGAACGACGGCAGCAGCGACGGCCAGCCGCATGTCGACTTCCCGGCCTCGAGCCCCTATGCGCTGGGCTGCGGCGGCACGCTGCTGACCGCGGCCGGCGGCAAGATCGCCTCCGAGGTGGTCTGGGACGAGGACCCGGCGAGCAGTGCCACCGGCGGCGGCGTGAGCACGGTGTTCCCGCTCCCGGCCTGGCAGGCCAAGGCCGGCGTGCCGCCCTATGCCGGCAGCGCCGGCGGCAGCGGCCGCGGCGTGCCCGACGTGGCCGGCGACGCCGACCCCAACAGCGGCTACCAGGTGCGCGTCGACGGCCAGGACATGGTGATCGGCGGCACCAGCGCCGTGGCGCCGCTGTGGGCGGGGCTGGTCGCGCTGATGAACCAGAGCCTGGGCAAGCCCGTGGGCTACCTCAACCCGCTGCTCTACGGCTCGCTCGCCGACCGCGGGCTGTTCAACGACATCGTCAGCGGCAGCAACGGCAGCTACCACGCCGGACCGGGCTGGGACGCCTGCACCGGCTGGGGTTCACCGATAGGCGCGAAGCTGCTGCAGGCGCTGCACGGCTGATCAGTGGACCCCGGCTGCGGCGCCGCGCCGGCGCCGCAGCCGGGTCACGACGCGGTCGAGCTAGAGGTAGACGACCGGCGTCGTGTACAGCGTCAGCAGCTGCGACAGCAGCAGCCCGCCGACCATCACGACGCCCAGCGGCCGCCGCAGCTCCGAACCCGCGCCGCCGCCGAAGGCCAGCGGCAGCGCGCCCAGCAGCGCCGCCAGCGTCGTCATCAGGATGGGCCGCAAGCGCAGCGCGCAGGCGCGGTGGATCGCCTCCACCGGCGCCAGGCCCGTCGATTCGATCGCGATCGCGACGTCGACCATCATGATGCCGTTCTTCTTCACGATGCCGATCAGCAGCAGCACGCCGATGAGCGCGATGAGGGAGAAGTCGTAGCCCATGATCAGCAGCGCCAGCAACCCGCCGATGCCGGCCGACGGCAGCGTCGACATGATCGTGATCGGATGGATCGCGCTCTCGTAGAGCACGCCCAGCACGATGAAGATCGCCAGCAGCGCGGCGCCGATCAGGAAGGGCTGGTCGGCGAGCGCATCCTTGAACGCCTGCGCGGCGCCGCTGAAGCCGGTCGCCAGCGTCGCCGGCAGCAGCAGCTCGCGTTCGCGCGCCTGGATCGCATCGACGGCGTCGCCCAGCGAGCGCCCGGGCGCGAGGTTGAACGAGATCGTCGTCGCCGGCATCTGGCCGTCGTGGTTCACCGTCAGCGGCGCGCTGCCGTCGGCAAGCCGGCTGAAGCTTGCCAGCGGCACTGCCGCGCCGGCCTGGCTGGTGACGTAGAGCCGGCCGAGCGCCGCGCGGTCGAGCGCGAAGCGCGGGTCGACCTCGAGGATCACGCGGTAGACATCGACCTGGGTGTAGATGCTGGCGACCTGGCGCCGGCCGAAGGCGTCGTAGAGCGTGTCGTCGACGGCCTGCACCGTCACGCCCAGCCGCGCCATCGCCGCACGGTCGAGCCGCACCGCGACCTTGGGCGACGTCGGCTCGACGTCGCCCTCGACATCGCGCAGCTCGGGCAGGCGGCGCAGCGCGTCGATCAGCCGCGGCGTCCAGGCGCGCAGCTCGGCGAGGTCGCCGTCGCGCAGCGTGTACGGGAACTGCGTCTTCGAGGTCCGCGTGCCCAGCGTCAGGTCCTGCCGCGCCTGCAGGTGCAGCGCGATGCCGGTGAGGCCGCGCGCGGGAGCCGGCCGCGCCGGTGGGGTAGCTCACGCAGCCGCCCGCATCAGGGCGCCGGAATCGTGAGCCCGCGCGCGACCGCGGGACGCTCGACGAAGGCCTGCAGCGCGGCGCCGACGCGGGCGAAGTCGGTGCAGCCGACGAGTTCCCCCGCGCCGTAGAAGCCGACGAGGTTGCGCACCCAGGGAAAGACGGCGATGTCGACGACCGAATACCCGCCGTCGAGGATCCACTCGCGGCCCTGCAGCCGCTGCTCGAGCACGCCGAGCAGGCGCCGTGATTCGGCGACATAGCGGTCGCGCGGGCGCTTGTCCTCGAACTCGCGGCCGGCGAACTTGTGGAAGAAACCGACCTGGCCGAACATCGGCCCGACCCCGGCCATCTGCCACATCAGCCATTGCAGCGCCTCGTAGCGCTGCGCCGCGTCGGCGGGCAGCAGGCGGCCGGTCTTCTCGCCCAGGTACCACAGGATGGCGCCCGACTCGAACAGCGCCAGCGGCGCGCCGCCGGGGCCGTCGGGATCGATGATGGCCGGGATCTTGTGGTTCGGGTTCAGCGCCAGGAACTCGGGCGTCAGCTGGTCGTTGCGGTCGAAGGCGACACGGTGCGCCTCGTACGGCAGGCCGAGTTCCTCGAGCGCGATCGAGACCTTGACGCCGTTGGGCGTGGGCAGCGAATAGAGCTGGATGCGGTCGGGGTGGGCGGCGGGCCAGCGGCGCGCGATCGGGTGGTCTTGGAGGAATGTCATTTCAATCAATCAAGGCGCCTTCGGCGTGGAAAGGATGCGGGCCGTCGAATTCTCCGACGGGCACGACATGGCTGACGACGCCGGGGCCGTCCGACCAGGCATGGACCATGAACCCGGGCGGCTCGAGCGCCCAGGCCGAAGGGCCGTCGTCGCGCAGGTCGAAGCAGACCTGGTGGGCGGTCGACGGCGCGGTCAGCGCCAGCGTGCCGGCCCAGCGGCGCTGGATGCTGCGGTGCAGGTGGCCGCAGACGACGGCCTCGACCTGCGGCCGGCGCCGGATCAGGTCCGCCAGCGCATCGGCCCCCTGCAGCAGCCCGATCGCATCCATGTGGCGGATGCCGGTGGCGAACGGCGGGTGGTGCATCGCGACGATTGTCGGCGCCTGCGCATCGGCGTCGAGCCGCGCCGCCAGCGCCGCGAGGCGGCCGGCGCAGAGCTCGCCCTGCGAGGCGCCCGGCACGACGGTGTCGGCGACGACGAGGCGCAGCCCGCCGAGGTCGACGGCGTAATCGAACCAGCCGTCGTCGTCGCCGGGCCGCTGCAGCTCGGCGTGATCGGCGAAGGCGCGGCGCAGCTCGCGCCGGTCGTCGTGGTTGCCCGGCAGCAGGTGCACCGGGCAGGCCAGCGGCGCCAGCAGCCGCCGCAGATGGGCGTATTCGTCGGCGCGGCCGAAATCGCAGAGGTCGCCGCTGACGACGACGGCCGTCGGCGCCGGATCCAGCCGCGCCACCGCGGCGACGGCACGCTCGAGGCAGGCGGCGGTGTCGACGCGGCCGTAGGCGAGGCTGCCCGGGGCCTTGATATGCGGGTCGGACAGCTGGACGAGGGTCTTGATCATCTTCATGGCGGATTCGTGGCGCCGGCCGGCAGCAGCCGCTGCGGGTCGACCTCGAGTGACAGGCGGTCCCCGGGCCGCGCCGCGCAATCGGCGCCGGCCTCGCAGAGGAGCTCATTCTGATCCTCGGTGCGCAGATGGATCTGCACCCGCTCGCCGAGGAAGACGCGGCGCAGCACCTCGGCCTGGCCTGCGCCCACCCCGAGGCGGATGTCCTCGGGCCGCAGCAGCAGCTCGCGCTCGCCGGCGAGCGCCGCCGGGCAGGCATGACGGCGGCCGGCGATGCGCACGATGCCTTGCGCGCGATCCTCGTCGCTGCGCCGCAGCCGGTTGACGCGGCCCAGGAACTCGGCGACGAAGGGATGGCCGGGGCGGCGGTACAGCGACTCGGGGTCGCCGACCTGGACGATGGCGCCGGCGCGCATCACCGCGAGCCGGTCGGCGATCGCCATCGCCTCCTGCTGGTCGTGCGTGACATGCACGGCGGTGATGTGCAGCCGCCGCAGCAGCTCGGCGAGCTCGTCGCGCAAAGCGACCTTGAGCTGGGCGTCGAGGGCCGTCAGCGGCTCGTCGAGCAGCAGCACGCGCGGCCGCACCGCGACGGCGCGGGCGAGCGCGACGCGCTGGCGCT
>JAGWVB010000292.1 GCA_018971105.1 Burkholderiales bacterium | reverse complement strand
GTGTCGTCGGGCAGGATGGGCACGGCCTGCTGGTCGACGATGGCGCCGGCATCGGGCTGGGCGACCATCTCGTGCAGCGTCGCGCCCGTCTCGGTCGCGCCCTCGAGCACGGCCCAGTTCGTCGGCGCGCGGCCGCGGAAACGGGGCAGCAGCGAGCCGTGCAGGTTGTAGGCGGGCGCGAGTTCGAGGATCGCGGCCGGGATCATCGAGCGGTAATAGAACGAGAAGATCAAGTCGGGCTGCGCCGCGGCGACCGCGTCGCGCAGTTCGGGTGCCTTCGGATCGTCGGCATAGATCGTCGGCAGCCCGAGTTCGGCCGCCGTGTCCGCGACGCGGCTGAACCACAGCGTCTCGCCCGGATGGTCGCGATGCGTGGCGACGAGCGCAACCTCCACGCCGCCGGCGTGCAGCACGCGCAGGCAGCGGTCGCCGACGTTCGAGTAGGCGAAGACGACGGCCCTCATCGCGGTGCGCCGAGCGGCTCGACGGCGGCCGTGGCCGGCGTGGCCGTTGCCGACGGCGCGGCCACGGGCCCTTCGAGCACCGCCGCGATGCGGTAGCGCGGCCGGTTGCGCACCTCCTGCTGGATGCGGCCGACATACTCGCCCATGAGCCCGATGCCGAACAGCAGGATGCCGATGAGGAAGAACTGCAGCGCGAACAGCGTGAACACGCCCTCGACCTCGGCGCCGAGCACGAAGCGTCGCACCATCAGCAGCAGGAACAGCGCCCCGGCGCCGAGCGAGAGCAGCGTGCCGATGAGCGAGAACCATTGCAGCGGCACGATCGAGAAGCCGGTGACGAGATCGAAATTGAGCCGGATCAGCTTGTAGAGCGAGTATTTCGATTCGCCGGCAAAGCGCTCCTCGTGCGCGACCTCGATCTCGGTCGGCGAGGCGGCGAAGGTGTAGGCCAGCGCCGGGATGAAGGTGTTGACCTCGTGGCAGGCATTGAGCGTGTCGACGAGCGCGCGATCGTAGGCGCGCAGCATGCAGCCCTGGTCGGTCATCTGGATGCGCGTGATGCTCTCGCGCAGCCGGTTCATCGCCTTCGACGCGATGCGGCGGAAGGCGCTGTCCTCGCGCTGCTTGCGTATCGTGCCGACGTAGTCGTGGCCGGCGCGGATCGCCGCGACGAGGCGCGGGATCTCCTCGGGCGGGTTCTGCAGGTCGGCGTCGAGCGTGATCGCGATCGCGCCGCGCACCTGCTCGAAGCCGGCCATGATCGCCATGTGCTGGCCGAAATTGCCGTTGAACAGCACGACGCGCGTGACATCGGGGCGCAGCCGGTATTGCGCCGCCAGCAGCTGCGGCGAGCGGTCGCGGCTGCCGTCGTTGACGAAGATCACCTCGTACGGCTCGCCGAGCGCGTCGAGGACCGGGTAGAGGCGGTCGAACAGCGCCGGCAGCACGTCCTGCTCGTTGTAGACCGGGATCACGACGGAGACGGCAGGCAGGGCGTGCAGGGTGTTCATGGCGGTCATGCCGGTCATGGCGGTCATGGCGGTCATGCCAGCAGATCCTTGCAGCACCGGGCCAGCGCGGCGCAGACCCGGTCCGGGTCGGCATCGTCCATGGCCGGGAACAGCGGCAGCGTCAGGATGGCGCGGCCGATGCGCTCGGCCTGCGGCAGCTGGCCCTCGCGCCAGCCGAGTTCGCGGTAGAACCTGAACAGGTGCAGCGCCGGGTAATGGACGCCGGTGCCGATGCCGAGCTCCTTGAGGGCCTGCATCACCGCCGCCCGCCCGCCGGGGATGCGATCGGTGGGCAGCACGACCTGGAACATGTGCCAGTTCGTGATCGCGCCGCGGGCCTGGGTCGGCAGCGGCAGCTCGATGCCGAGGTCGCGCAGGCCGTGGCGCGCGGCGGCCTCGAAATACAGCCGCGCGAGCTCGCCGCGGCGCGCCGTGATCGCGTCCAGATGCGGCAGCTGGCCGAGGCCGATGGCGGCGTTGATGTCGGTGAGGTTGAACTTGCCGCCCGGCTCCTCGACCTCCATGCCGTCCAGGCCCCAGCGCTTGACGCCCTGCAGGCGCAGGCGCTCGGCGCGTTCGGCCTCGACGGCGTCGTTGAGGACGAGGCAGCCGCCCTCGGCGCAGGTGATGTTCTTGTTGGCCTGGAAGCTGAAGCTGACGAGGTCGCCCACGGCGCCGATGGCGCCGTTCAGCGACGCGCCGATGGCGCCGTTCAGCGACGCGCCGATGGCGCCGCTCAATCCGCTGCCGATCCAGCGCGAGCCGATCGCCTGCGCCGCATCCTCGATCACGCGCAGCCCATGGCGGCGCGCGATGGCATACAGGCGGTCCAGGTCGACCGGCAGCCCGCTCAGGTAGACCGGCAGGATCGCCTTCGTGCGCGGCCCGACGGCGGCCGCGACGGCGTCGAGGTCGATGTTGCGCGTCAGCGGGTCGACATCGACGAGCACGGCGCGGGCGCCGACGGCATGGATGACGTTGGCCGTCGCGACCCAGGTGATCGCCGTCGTGACGACCTCGTCGCCGGGACCGATGCCGGCCAGCCGCAGCGCGACCTCCATCGTCGCCGTGCCGTTGCCGAAGGCGCGTACCGGCCGGCCGCCGAAGAGCTCGGACAGCTTCGCCTCGAAGGCCTGGACCTTCGGTCCCGAGGTGATCCAGCCCGAGGCGAGGACGGCGCCCACATCGGCGATGGTCGCGGCGTCGATGGCCGGGCGCGTGAAGGGCAGGAAGGCAGGTGCGTTCATCGGTTCAGGTTCTCGACATCACGAGCACGCCGGCGAGGATCAGCATCATGCCTGCCCAGCGCATCGGCCCCAGCGCCTCGCCGAACAGCCACCAGGCGGCGAGCGCGTTGACGACATAGCCCAGCGACAGCATCGGGTAGGCGAGCGAGACCTCGACGCGCGACAGGCCGACGATCCAGACGCCGACGCTGACGACGTAGCAGCCCAGACCGGCGATGATGGGCCATTGGCCCAGCACCTTGATCAGCGTCGGCAGCAGGTTGTGCCAGCCCACGCTGAGCACGCCCAGCGGCGCGACGCCGGCCTTGAGCAGCAGTTGCGCGCCGGCGTTGAGCAGCACGCCGGTGAGGATGAGGGCGAAGGTGGCGAGGGTCATCGGTGGGGCTCGAAGTTGGCGACGACGACGCGGCGCTCGTCCTGCGCGACGACGCTCATCGGCAGCCGCGCGGCCTGCAGTTGGGCATAGGTGGCATGGGTCATCAGCGCCAGCGCCGGCGGGCCGTCGCGCCAGGCTTGTTCGAACCCGGCCAGCGTCGGCAGCCATTTCTGCGGTTCCTGCGCGACGCCGAACGCGAGCTCGTCGGGCTGCTCGACGAGGATCATCGTGCGGTGCAGGTAGAACGGCAGCGTGTGATCGAGCAGGCGCACCGAGTAGAACGGCATGCCGGGCCGCAGCACGGCCTCGATGGGCGGCACGAGGTCGACGCCCGAGATCGCGCGCCCCAGCGTTTCGTGGCCGACCATGCCGACCGTGATCGCGGCGAAGAAGCCGAGCGCGTAGGCGGCGATGCTGGCGCGCAGGCGGCCGCGCCGGTTCAGCCACCAGGCCAGCGCGAGCGCGCCGAGCAGGATCGCCGCGGCGGCGGCGATCCAGAGCGCGAAGCGCGCGAACTGCGATGCCTCCGCCGCGCTGCCGACGCGCGCCACGAGCGGGCTGGCCGCGAGCGCGACCGCGGCCACGAGCGCCATCGCGACGATCTGGCGCCGCCAGCGCCGCGCGTCCATCGCCGTCAGTGCCACGCCGGCAATCAGCGCCAGCGCCGGGAACACCGGCAGGATGTAGCCCGGCAGCTTCGAATCCGAGAGGCTGAAGAAGACGAAGATCGAGGCCGCCCAGCAGGCGCAGAACAGCAGCGGCCTGAAGCCGCGCCGGTCCTCGCGCCGCAGCGCGGTCAGCATCGCCGGCGTGAGGCCGATCCAGGGCAGGAAGCCCAGCAGCAGCTGCGGCAGGAAATACCAGATCGGCTCGCCGCGCTGGTGCACCGTCGTCGTGTAGCGCTGCCAATGCTCGTGGACGAAGAAGAACCAGGCGAATGCCGGGTTGCGGTGCGCGACGACGACGAACCAGGGCACGGCGATGAGCGCGAACAGCAGCGTGCCGACGACGATGTGCAGGCGCCCCCACAGCGCCCAGGCGCGCGTCGCCAGCGTGTAGACGACGAGCGCGAGGCCCGGCAGCACGATGCCGATCAGGCCCTTGGTCAGCACGGCCGCGGCCATCGCGGCCCAGGCCGCGAGCATCCAGCGCCGGCGCACCGCCGCGTCGGCATCGGGGCGCTGCGCCAGCAGCAGCGCCGCGAGCACGGCGGCGAGCGCGGCCGAGACGCCCATGTCGAGCGAATTGAAGTGGCTCGCCAGGTTCCAGGTCGGCGCCGCCAGCAGCGCCAGCGCCGTCGCGAGCCCGGCGCGGCGGCCCCAGCCGCGCGCGCCGGCCCAGGCCGTGAGCGCGATCGCGAGCGCGCCGCTCGAGCCGACCCACAGCCGCGCCTGCCAGTCGCCGACGCCGAAGGCCTCGAAGGCCAGCGCCGTCATCCACATCTGCAATGGCGGCTTCTCGAAATACTTCAGGCCCAGGTAGCGCACCGTGACCCAGTCGCCGCTGGTCGTCATCTCGCGCGCGATCTCGGCGTAGCGGCCCTCGTCGGAGCGCAGCAGGTGGCGCGCGTCGAGGGCCCAGATCCAGGCTGCGGCGACGGCCAAGGCCAGCAGCGCCCAGACCCACCGGCGCGTCGGCGCGCAGGCGTCGGGCGCCGAGGGCGTCGCACGCGAAGGATCGGGGATGGCTGGCATCGGGGGCGGAGGGGCTGCCGGTCGGCGCCCGCGCGCGTCGGCGCGGCGCGGGACTGCGGGGCTGGACGGGCCCAGCCGCCGGCTGGCCTGCTATCGGGATAGCCGGGACAGGCGGCGGGGCCCCTGCCTTGCCCTCCAGGGCTCAGCGCAGGATTCTACCGGCGCGGCGTGGCGCCGCGCGGGCTGCTGCGGCCGGGTGCGCCCGGTGCGCCCGGGGCGTCCGTGGCTCAGGCGAGCAGGCTGCCGCGCCCCGGGGCGCGGTCGGCGGCGCCAGC
>JAGWVB010000291.1 GCA_018971105.1 Burkholderiales bacterium | reverse complement strand
CCCGCTGGGCGCGCTGATCTCGGCGCTCAGCGGTGCGGCGCCGGCCTCGGCGCCCGCGCCCGCGCCTGCACCGGCTTCGGCACCCGCGCGCTGAGCACGCATCGGGCACGCATCGGGCGCGCATCGGGCGCGTGTCGGGCGCGCATCGAGGGCTGTTTGAGCGCGCGCCCAGCGCCCCGCGCGGCGCGCTTCAGCGCTCGGGCGCTATCGATTCGGCGTAGTCGTAGAGCGCCTCGAGCAGCGCCTGGCCGCGCTCGTCGCCCTCGCCGATCTTCTCGGCGAGGCTGTCGATGCGTTCGAAATAGGGCGCCAGCGCCAGCGCCCCGCCCGCGCCCTCGTGCAGCCGCGCGGCGCAATGGCGCTGCCAGCGTTCGCGGTCCTCGGCATCGAGGAGGTCGGGGAAATGGCGCGCGCGGTAGCGGAACAGCAGTTCCTCGAGCCGGGGGTCGTGGAACGCCGGCCGCCTGGCGACGAGCTGCGCCGGCGCCAGTTCGCGCAGCCGCTGCAGCGCGCGCCGGTCCTCGTGGTCGACGAAGCCGCCGTAGAGGTCCTCGTCGACATCGACGGCCGCCGCCGGCGCGTCGCGCCTGAAGACCTCGCTCCAGAGCCGGTCCAGCGGCGGCAGCGCCGCGGCCTGGACGGCGTGGGCCTGCGCCACCTCGAGGTCGAGCGACCAGCGCGCCGCGGCGTCGCCGAGCACGCGCAGGTTGCCGATCACGATCGGCGACTTGTTGACATGGATGGTCTTGATCGGCAGCCGCGCCTCGCCGGCGGGCAGTTCGTCGGCGCGCGTGTAAAGGCGCCGGCGCACGGTCTCGGCATCGAGCGCCTCGAGCTCGCGCGGATCGCTGGCGAGGTCCCAGACGATCAATTCGTTCTTGTTCGTCGGATGCGGCGCCAGCGGCCAGACGACGGCGAAGCAGCCGCGCTCGACCGGGTAGCGGCCCGAGAGATGGACGAAGGGCCGGCCGACGCCGATCTCGGCCCACACCGCGTCCTTCCTGCGCAGCTTGAGGCAGAAGTCCCACAGCCGCGGCTGGCGCGCCTTGAGCAGCCGCGCCAGCGCGATCGTCGCCCGCACATCCGAAAGCGCGTCGTGCGCGGCCGCGTGCGCGAGGCCGTTGGCGCGCGTCAGGTGCTCGAGCTTGAAGCTCGGACGGCCGGCGATCTCGCCCGCGGCGTGGCGCGGCCATTCGATGCCCTCGGGCCGCAGCGACCAGCAGCAGCGCACGACGTCGAGCAGGTCCCAGCGGCTGCAGCCGTTCTGCCACTCGCGCGCATAGGGGTCGATGAGGTTGCGCCAGAACAGGAAGCGCGTGACCTCGTCGTCGAAGCGGATGCTGTTGTAGCCGACGCCGATGGTGCCGTCGCGCGCCAGTTCGGCCTCGATCGCGGCGGCGAACTCGCGCTCGGGCAGGCCGTGCTCGAGCGCGTACTGCGGCAGGATGCCGGTGAGCAGCACGCTCTCGGGATCGGGCAGCGTGTCGGGCGCGGGCCGGCAATGGACCATCAGCGGCGCGCCGATCTCGTTCAGGTCGGCATCGGTGCGGAGGCCGGCGAACTGGGCCGGGCGGTCGCGGCGCGGCACGACGCCGAAGGTTTCGTAGTCGTGCCAGTAGAAGGTGGGTGGCGGCATGGCGGGCGGCGGCGCGGGGCCGCGTGAGCGCTCGAGCATAAGCCAGCGGCGGGCCCGCGCCGGGCCCGGGACGCCGGCCCGCCGGCGCGACGCGGCACCCGCACGACGACGTCGGCGCGGTTCGGGCCCACCATCGGTCCGGGCCGCCTCTGCGCAGGCACCATGAAAATCGCCGGATGCCAGCCTGCGGGCTGCCATCCGGCGCTTCGATCCGGGATGCGGTCGGCGCGTCGCCGCGCCGCCGCGTTCAGCGCATCAGTTCGTGCCGCCCGGGGGGCAGGGCTTGGCGTCGCCGCTGAAGGTGCCATTGCTCGAGTACTTGTGGCCGGCGGCCTGGAACGCGACATCGCCCAGGAACCAGTTGAAGAACGCCAGCTCCTGGATGTTGTAGTCGATGCCATTGGGCATCACCACGCCGGGCATCGTGGTGCCCGACAGCGGATCGCCGACCTCGAAATTGCTCTGGCCCGCATCGGCACCTGTGCCGGTGGTCAGGCAGCCGCCGACCTGGCCGATATTGCCCCATTGCGGCGTCATGTTCATGCCGCTCGGGTCGTTCACCCATTCCAGGATCTCATGCGCCACCGTCGAGGCGTCGCTCACGCCGCCGAACACGCCGTTGTTGCCGAGATTCTGGAAATAGTTCGAGATGCCGTAGGTCTGGCCGAAGTTGGTCGGCGTCGGCGTGCTCGTCACCGTGCTGTGGTAGCCCAGCACGCAGCAGTTGTTCGACAGGTTGCCCGGGGGGCCGAACGACATCACGGTGCCGTAGGTGACGAAGAACGGGAACTGCGAGGCGTTCAGGTTCAGGTTCGCGAGGATGGTGTTGAGCTGCGCGTCCATGTAGTTGATGTCGACCACGGCCAGGCGGGGCGGATTGACATCGGTGACCAGGTTCGTCGAGCAGGTGCCGGCCGGGCTCAGCGTGTAGGTCGCTCCCGAGCCGGCGGTGTCGTTCGCCATCGAGATCGTCTGCACCGGCATCACGGTCACCGGCGACAGCGCGAGGTGGTAAGCCGGCTTGACCGACACCAGCGGCCCGCCGATCGACGTGCGCCAGAACTGCGCGCGCTGGAAGGCGTCGGTGAAGGTGACGTTGCCGATGTTCTCGCCGTTGATCGTGTAATTCGGCACCGGATTGAGCAGCGGCGAACCCAGCAACTGCTTCAGGGCCGTATCGGTGGCCGTCGGCGTCGGGCCCAGGCAACCCGGATCCGGCTGCGTCGGGTCGAAGGTGCGCACGGTGCCGGTGAAGGCGATGCGGATCGGGATGATCACGATCTCGACGGCGGTCGTGCGCGCGCCGTTGGCACGCGGGTCGGCGCCGACGATCGAGCCGGTGTAGGTCTGGCCGTCGCGCGGCGAGACGACGCTGTAGCGGAAGGTGCGCAGCGTCGGCGCGAGGCTGGCGGCGAACCGCCGCACCGGCGACGCGGCGCGCACGCCGCTGGCCAGGCGCGCCGACTGCATGGCCCTGACGATCGGCGCCGGCGGGGTGACCCTGAGCTGGCTCGGATCGATCAGGGGCTCCTGCTGGGCCCAGGAAGCGCCCATCGCGAGCAGCAACGAACTCGCGGTCAGGACCTTGGCGATGGTGGACCTCATGCGCTGACTCCTTGTTGGCTGGGGATGGTGGACGCGCGCCGGCGGCGCCGCACGGCATACAGACCACCCAGGCTGAGCACGACCAGGGCCCCGGTGGCGGGCTCGGGCACGGCCGCGGTCGAGTTCGCGACCTTGAGCTGCAGGGTGTTGACGGCGAAGTCGTTGATGTCGCAGGCGGGGTCCGCAGTGCCGCAGCTCGAGAGGCTGAATTGCATGCTCGTGATGTCGGCCTGGTTGTCGAGCGCACCGATGAAGACGCCGCTGCCGGCGGCATCGCTCGCGACGCTGAAGGTATTCGCCAGCACGTTGCCGACGAAGACCTGGACCTGGGCCATGAACGACCCGAAGGCGTCGGCCTGCAAATACAAACCCGCGCCGAAGACGCCGGCGAAGTTCAGCGTCAGCGCGCCGGTCCCACCGTTGCCATCATTGGCCCAGAGCACTGAATCGCCGGCGTTGAATCCGGTGCCCGCGTTCCAACTGCAATTCACGCCATTGGTGACGACCGCCAGGCAACCCGCGCCGCCCGCCAGATTGCCGGTGACGCTGTTGCCCTGGGCCGAAACGGCGTTGAAGGCCGGGCCGACCGCCGTGCCGTCGGGGCCCAGTTGCGACCAGGCCACCGAGTCATTGGCATTCAGCAGCGACGGATCGGAGACGACGACCGGCGCGGCGTGCAGACCTCCGGCCAGGAGCAGGGACGTCAATCCCCATAATTTGGATACTGATTTCATGCCTATCCCTCTATGGGCTTCGAATTGGACGCTGCAACCGACGCCATGCCCCTTGCACCGCGCCCTGCCTGGAATCGGCAGCCCGCCGCGACCGGGCCTCGATCGAGACTCGGCAAGCCTGCATCGGCGCGCTTCGTTCGACCAGGCCCCGGGGACCGTCGGACTACGTCCCAAGGATAGGTTGGGGCCGAGAACGGTCAACCCCCCACCTCGGTGGAACAGGCCCCGAAGGGCTGTCTGTCCGATCGCCCGCGTACGGGGAAATACCGATGCCGGCCGTTCGGCATCGGCTCGAGCCGCGCTCAGGCCGGACCCAGCGGCGCCGGTCGGCGGCGGACCGAGGGCGCTCAGGCCGGGCCTGGCCGGGAGCGCTGCGGCCGGCGATGCCACTAAACTCGATTCGCATTCAACCGCGGCTACACGCCATTCGACCCATGCCCGCCGATCCGGACCGTCTTCCCGAAAGCGTCGCCCAGGCCGCCGCCGCGCCGCTCAACCGGCGCGCGGCCCGATCGGCGCGGCGCCGCGCCTGAATCGAGCCCGACGCGGTGAAACCGGCGGCCGTCGTTGAACCGGCGCAAGCCGAGGCGGCGGCCGTGCCGGGCGCCGACGCCTGCTGGCACCTTCAAATGCTCGGCGGCCTGCTCGCGCGCAGCGGTGACTGGCGGATCGAGCGCTGGCCCAGCCGGCCCGTGGCCCTGCTGCTCGCCCGGCTGGCGCTCTATCCGCAACGCAGCCATGCGCGCGAGGAATTGATCGAGCTGATCTGGCCCGGTGTCGCGCTCGACGCCGGGCGCAACCGTCTGCGCGTCGCACTCTCGACCCTGCGCGGCCTGCTCGAGCCGCCGGGCGCTCCCCGCATCCTGGTCGCCGAGCGCCAGACGCTGCGCCTGCACGAAGCCGCGATCGAATGCGACGCGCTGGCTTTCGAGCACGCCGCGCGCGCCGGCCGGGACGCCCGGGCGCTGGCGCTGTATCGCGGCGAACTGCTGCCCGGGCACTACGACGATTGGGTGGTCGAGGAGCGCCGCCGCCTCGAGACCCTGCACCAGCGGCTGCGCGAGCGCGAGGCGCTGCCGGCGCAGGCGCCCGCG
>JAGWVB010000032.1 GCA_018971105.1 Burkholderiales bacterium | reverse complement strand
AGTACGCCGTGCATCTGCGCAACGGCCGCGCCGACGGCGCCGCCATGCCGGCCGTGCGGCGCCGCCGCGCCGGCGCCCTCGTCGTCGACGCCGGCGAGGGGCTGGCCTTCGCGGCCTGCGAACTCGCCGTCGCCGAGGCCATCGCCGCGGCGCGTACCCAGGGCATCGCGATCGCCGGCGTCGTGCGCAGCCATCATGCGGGCGTCATCGTCGACCATCTGCGGCCGGCGGTCGCGGCCGGCATGGTCGGACTCGGCTTCTCGAATTCGCCCGCGGCGATGCCGGCGGCCGGCGGCAGGCATCCGATCTTCGGCACCAATCCGGTGGCGGCGGCGTTCCCGCGCCGCAGCGGCGATCCGCTGCTCATCGACCTCAGCCTGAGCGAGGTCGCGCGCGGCAAGCTGATGGTCGCGGCGAAGAAGGGCGAGGCGATACCCGAAGGCTGGGCGCTCGACGCCGACGGCCGGCCGACGACCGACCCGAAGGCCGCGCTGACGGGCTCGATGCTGGCCATCGGCGCCGTCTCGTCGCCGAAGGGCGCGATGCTCGCACTCGTCGTCGAATTGCTGGTGACGGCGCTGATCGGCGCGCATTTCGGCTACGAGGCGTCGAGCTTCTTCGTCGACGAGGGCAACCGGCCCGGCATCGGCCAGCTCTTCGTCGTCATCGACCCCGATGCGCTGGCCGGCAACGCCTCGTATCTCGACCGCGTCGAGGCGCTGGTGGCCGAGATGCTGGTCGACGAGGGCGTGCGCCTGCCCGGCGCGCGGCGCGCGGCGCTGCTGCGGCGCGCCCAGGCCGAGGGTCTCGAGGTCGCCGACGCGCTCGTCGCCGCCTGGCGCGGCTGAGCGCCCGACGCGAGGGCGCCGGACGCGGCGCCGCGGCCGGCGTGACTTGCGCAGGTCAGAATGGCCGCTTCGCTTTTCCCGAGGCCATGCCCATGCCTTCGATGAACCTCAGATCCCGCATCGCCGCGCTGGCGCTGCTGCTCGCCCTTCCGGCCTGGGCCGGGCCCGCGCCGGCGACCGGCGACGACCCCTACCGCTGGCTCGAGCAGGTCGACAGCCCGGCGTCCCTGCAATGGGTGCGGGCCGAGAACGCGAAGACGCTCGGCGTGCTCGAGAAGGACCCGCGCTTCGAAGCCAATCTGCGCCAGGCCACGGCGATCGCCGAGACGCGCGACCGCATCGCCACGCCCGAGATCATCGGCGGCCGCGTCTACAACTTCTGGCGCGATGCCGACCATGTGCGCGGCATCTGGCGCCGCACGAGCCTGCAGGATTACGAGTCGGCGCAGCCGCATTGGCAGACCGTGATCGACCTCGACGCGCTCGCCGCGCAGGAGAAGGCGAACTGGGTCTGGAAGGGCACCGTCTGCGAACCGCGGCGCCAGCGGCGCTGCCTCGTGCTGCTCTCCGACGGCGGCGAGGACGCGGTGACGACGCGCGAATTCGACCTCGCGAGCGCCCGCTTCGTCCGTGGCGGCTTCCAGCTGCCGCGCGGCAAGGTGCGCCTGGCCTGGTGGAACGAGAGCGAGCTGCTGGTGGCGCGCGAGTGGCAGCCGGGCGAGCTGACCTCATCGGGCTACCCCTATGTCGTCAAGACCCTGCGTCGCGGCCAGCCGCTCGATCGCGCCGTCGAACTGTTCCGCGGCAGCGCCGCCGACGGCGGCTACGGCGTCGCGCCCGAGGTCTACGTCGATGCGGCCGGCCATCGCGCCGCGCTCATCGAGCGCTCGGTGTCGACCTTCGAGTCGGAGCAGTACCTCGTCGGCCGCAGCGGGCCGCAGCGCCTGGCCCTGCCGCCCAAGTCCGAGGTCATCGGACTCGTGGGCGATCGGCTCCTCGTGCGCCTGCGCCAGCCCTGGGCCGGTGCGCCCGAGGGCGCGCTGGTGGCGCTGGACGCGGCGCGCGCGGCCGCCGATCCGGCGCGGCTCGAGCCGGTCGTCGTCTGGGCGCCGGGACCGCGCGAGACGCTGGACGATGACGCGGTCGAGATCCTGCGCGACGCCATCGTCGTCGGCACGCTCGACAACGTGCGCGGCCGTGTCGCCATCTACCGCGTCGATGCGCGCGGCGCCTGGGCCGGCCGGACGATCACCGGCCTGCCCGACAACGCGTCGATCTCGCTCGTCACCGGCGACGACCGGGGCCGCACCGCCTATGTCGAAGTGGCCGGCTTCCTCCAGCCCTCGAGCCTGTGGCGCATCGACGCCGATGCCGGCGCCGCGGCGCAGATCAAGTCGCTGCCGGCGCAGTTCGACGCCGCCGGGCTCGAGGTGCGGCAATGGCAGGCCAAGTCCAGCGACGGCACGATGATCCCGTATTTCGTCATCGGCGCGCGGGACCTGCAGCCCGACGCCAGGCACCCGACCGTGCTCTACGGCTACGGCGGCTTCAACGTCTCGCTGACGCCGTTCTATGCCGGCACCCTGGGCAAGCTCTGGCTCGACCGCGGCGGCGTGTTCGTCGTCGCCAACATCCGCGGCGGCGGCGAATTCGGCCCCGCCTGGCACGACGCCGGGCTGAAGACGAAGCGCCAGATCGTCTACGACGATTTCGCCGCCGTCGCGCGCGACCTCATCGCGCGCAGGATCACGAGCCCGCGCCGTCTCGGCATCCAGGGCGGATCGAACGGCGGGCTGCTGATGGGGGTCGAGATGACCCAGCATCCCGAGCTGTTCCATGCCGTCGACATCCAGGTGCCGCTGCTCGACATGCTGCGCTACGAGCAGATCGCTGCCGGCCCCTCGTGGGTGGGCGAATACGGGTCGGTCTCGGTGCCGGCCGAGCGCGACTTCCTGGCCCGCATCTCGCCCTATGCGAACCTGAAGCGCGGCGTCGACTACCCGCTCGCGCTGATCTGGACGACGACCAAGGACGACCGCGTCGGCCCGCAGCATGCGCGCAAGTTCGCGGCCCGGCTGGGTGAATACGGCATCCCCTATTACTTCTACGAGGTCATCGAGGGCGGCCATGGATCGGGCGCCAACCTCAATGAGATGGCGCACACGCGGGCGCTGGAGTGGACCTATTTCCAGCGCCGGCTGATGGGCGACTGATGCCGGCCAGGTGCCCGCCGAAGTAGGCCTGCGCGCGCTCGGTGTAGGCCTGGGGGCCGCCGCCGTAGCGGCCGATATGCCGCTGCGTCGGTGTCGTCCACAGCGCGCCGCCGCAGGCCTTGGCGATGGCCCGTGCGTCGGCGACCGGGACGTAGCGGTCGCCCTCGCTGTGGATCACGAGTACCGGCCGTCCGACGAGCGCGCGCGCGGTTTCGACCGGGCGCAGCCGCTGCAGGTCGACACCGGTGAGCCGGCGCGCGAGCACCAGCACACCGGGCAGGAAGCAGCTCGGCAGGTGCGAAAGCTTGCGGTACTGGCGCTCGATCATGAGGCCGAAATCGGCGAACCCGCTGGCGGCGACGAGGGCGCTGATCGCCGGTTCATCGGCCGCCGCCAGCAGCGCCGTGGCGGCACCCATCGAGGCGCCGAACACGCCGCTGCGCTCGACCCCCCGCGCGCCAGCTCTTCGGTGGGCGCCTTCAGCTCCTGGCCGCGGCAACCATCCTTGCCATGGACGAAGACGACGGCGGCGCCGCCGGGGCTGCCCTCGGCGCCCTCGGCGTCCTCAGTGCCTGCCAGCCAGCTTGCCGCGATGCGGGCGCGGCCGTCGCGCGCCATGAACGCGACATCGGCCGCCAGTGTCGGCCGCAGCCGCCGCGGCGTCTCGAACGGCGCGTGAAATGCGCGGCTGCCGCGGAATTCAGAAGTTTTCATCGCCCTTGCAGGACCCCGGCGGGCGTCGCGCCGACCATCGCTGCACCCCCTCCATCGGAGTGCCGCGATGTATCACTTCCAGCCTCGGCCCGTCATTCGCCCCCTACGCAGCAGCGACGCTGCAGCGATGGCCCGCTTCATCGACACCCTCGAGCCGCGCAGCCGCCGCCTGCGCTTTCACGGCGGCATCGCCCAATGCCCGCTCGCGCTGGCGCGGCGCATGACCGAGTCCGATGCCGCTTCGAACCGCGTCTGGGTGGCCTGTGTGCTCTGCGATGACGTCGAGCTGATCGTCGCCGAGGCGCGCTGGGTCGTCGTGGATGAATATGGCCTGCACGCCGAGCTCGCGATCTGCGTCGCCGATGCCTGGCAAGGCAGCGGCCTGGCCGACCGGCTGATGGCCGAGATCCTCGCGACCGCGGCGTGGGCGCAGATCGGCTTCCTCGACGCCGAGGTGCTCGCGGAAAACGGCCGCATGCTCGCCTTCATGCAGCGCCACGGCTTCGATGCCGAACTCCACGCCGAGGACGGTGACGGCATCGTGCGGCTGTGCCGCCCCGTGTGCGCGCCCTTGCGCGCGCCCTTCCGCGCCCGCGCCGGCGTCGCCGACCGCCCGCGCGGCCTGTGGCATCGGCTGCGCGCGGCCGGCGCTCGGGTCATGCCGTCGAACCTCGCCGCCGGCCGCGCGAATTGATGGCCGAGTGGGTGCCGCCATGTCCCTGTTCCAGCACCAGCCCCGCATCCGCCCCGTCTGCAGCAGCGACGCCGAGGCGATGGCCCGCTACGTCGATGCCCTGGGTCCGCGCGGCCGCTGCCTGCGTCTGCACGGTGAAGGCGCGCAGGGCCCGCTCGCGCTGGCGTCATGCCTGGGCGCGACCGACGCCGTGGCCTGTCGTGCCTGGGTGGCCTGTGTGGGCACAGACGACGGCGAGCGCATCGTCGGCGAGGCGCGCTGGGTCCATGCCGATGCCACCGGCCTGCTGGCGGCGCTGGCGATCTCGGTCGCCGACGCCTGGCAGGACCGGAGCCTGGCCGAGCACCTGTTGGACGTCCTGCTCGACGCCGCCGCGCGGGCACGCACCCCCTTCCTCGAAGCCGAGATCGCGGCGGGCGACGAGCGCATGCTCGCCCTGATGCGGCGCCGGGGCTTCGAAGCCGATCCCTACGACGAGGCCGCTGAAGGACGGATCCGGCTGTTCCGCCATCGCCGCATTGCGGCCGCCTCGTCAGGCGCCGGCCTGTGGCACCTGCTGCGAGCAGCCGGTGCTCAGGGCATGTCTTCGCTCAGCAGCCGGTCAGCCGCTGCGGCGTCGAGTCGCGCGCCGCGTTCGAGCAGGCTCTCGACGGTGGCCGCGCCGAGCGCCTCGGTGGCCGCCCGCAGGCTTTGAGGCCACCACGCCTCATCGTCTTCGTCCAGCACGGCGTCGCGCAACGACAGCCAGTGGCGCAGATAGCCGATCTGCTGGACGGCGGCGCGGTGGCGGCCCTGGCAGGTCGCGAGCCAGGACAGCGCATAGAAGACCTTGCCGATGTCGAAGCGGCGGCACCAATGCAATGCCTGGGGGGCGAAGGCGGCGACCTCGTCGATGCGGCCGAGCATCGTCAGCACCTTCATGCGCACCAGGCTGGCGTAGGCGCCGTTCGGCGTGGGTTCGCCCGTCATGCGCCCGAGCAGGGCGTCGATCCGCTCGAGCGACTCGGCCGGGCGCCCGAGATCCAGGAGGGTGTTGGCGATGTTGCTCTCTGCGGCATCGGCGGCGAGGGTCAGGCCCGCTTCACGGGCCAGTTCGAACGCGGCAGCGAACTGCGCCAGGCGCGCGTCGTGATCGCCCCGCTTCGTGTACTCGAATGCCAGGCTGCTGTGCAGCATGACGCGGTTGTACGCCGGCCATTCGGGATGACGGTCGCTGATCGCCTGGGCCTCGATCCGGCAGGTCTCGGCATCGTCGACCGTGAGCTTCTGCGCCCGCAGCAGCTGGATCAGGCTCCAAAACAGGCCATCGTCGTTGCCGCGCTCGCGCTCGATCGCATACGAGCGTCGCGCTGCCTCGACGACCCGGCCGCCTTGCTTGTAGGAGTCGAAGCGGGCGAGGTCGCGCCACCAGCGCGCCGCGAGTGCCGGCGCGACGCTGTCCACCAGCGGCTCGCAGGCCATGATCCAGACCTCGGCCTCAGGAAGCCAGTTCGTGAAGGTGGCGGCACCTGCGGCTGCCAGTGTCAGTTCGAAGGCCGCGCTCGGATCGGCGGCGCGGGCCCAGTTGAGCGCGTCGCCGACCAGCCCCAGCGCGGCGGTCGTGCGCGGCCCGGCCGCGCCGCGCTCGTGGTTCGCCATCAGCGCCGCAAGCGACTGCACCAAGCGCCGCCGGACCGCGTCGGATTCGCCGCTTTGTTGCAATTGTTCGGCCGCGTAGCTGCGCAGCGTTTCGAGCAGGCGGTAGCGCGGCGGGTCGGCATGCAGGCTGGCGACGAGGCAGCGCTCGACGAGGACCGACAGATGGTCCACGGTCTCCCAGCGGTCGGCGCCGTCGTCACCTCCGACGTCCACCGCGAGGTCGAGCGAGAACTCGGCCGCGAAGACGCCCAGGCGGCGGAACAGCTGGCGTTCGGGCTCGTCGAGCAGGCCATGGCTCCATTCGAGCGCGGCGCGCAGCGTCTCGTGGCGCTGGGGCGCCTGGCGGCGGCCGCGCGTGAGCAGCTTCAGCCGGTCATCCAGCGCGTCGAGCAGCCCTTGCAGGCCGAGGATGGGCACGCGCGCGGCGGCCATCTCGAGCGCCAGCGGCAGGCCATCCAGGCGCTCGCCGATGCGGCGCAGCAGCGGCACCGCGCCGGCGCCGAGCGCGAAGCGCGGATCGGCGGCGCGGATGCGGTCGGCGAGCATCGCCACCGCGCCGCTGGCCAGCATCTCGTCGGTGCCGGCGTCCGGCGCCGGCAGCGCCAGCGGCTCGAGCGCCATCAACTGCTCGCCGGCGACGCGCAGCGGCAGCTGCGAAGTCACCAGCAGCGCGAGCCCCGGCACGGCTTGACCGAGCCTGCGTGCCCATGCCGCCACGCCGTCGACCAGGTGCTCGGCGTTGTCGAAGACGAGCAGCTGCGAACCATCGGCCAGCGCCTGCACGAGCGCCTTGTGGACATCGCCGCCGGTGGTCTGCAGTTCGAGCGCGCGCCCGATGGCCAGCGGCAGTTGTTCGACATCGGAGAGCGCCGCGAGGTCGACCCAGCTCATGCGCCCCGCGTTCCAGGCGGCGGCGACGGCCTGGGCGAGCGCCGTCTTGCCGACACCGCCGGCACCGACCAGGGTCACGCAGACGCCGGCGCGCAGCGCCTGCGCGAGCGCGTGCGCGTCGGCGGCGCGTCCGAACAGCGTGGGGCCCAGCGACGACGACCGCGCGGAGGTCGTGGTGGGCATTTCGGCGCGTGTCGCCGCCGGCTGCTCGGCGGCGGCCCGGGTCACCGCGGTGAAACGGTAGCCGTGCCCGGGGACGGTGGCGATGTACGGGCCGTCGAGCGCCTTGCGCAGCGTCGCGACCTGGCTCGCGATATTGTTTTCCTCGACCACCAGGCCTTCCCAGACGCGGTCCAGCAGTTCCGACTTGGTGACGAGCTCGCCGGCGCGCTCGGCCAGCACGAGCAGGACCTCGAAGGCGCGCGAGCGCAAAGGCACTTCGACACCCGCGTGCAGCAGGCGGCGCTGCTGGGGCTGCAGTTCGTAGCTGTCGAAGCGAATGGCGTTGGACTGCATCGTCGTCGTCGCGGGCGAGGGGAAGCGTAACAGACGAAACGAAGGGGCGGATACACGACTTTGGGACGTTCCCGCGTCCCTCGATCGTTCGATTGCCGCGGGTTTCCGGGGCCTCGTTCAGCGCCGCGGCGCCGGCCCGGTCGAATCGCGCACGCACAGTTCGACCTCGACCGCCGTCGCCGCCGGCATCGCCTCGCCGGCGAGGCCGGCGAGGCCGGCGATCAGGCGGTCGGCCACGAGATGCCACAGCGATTGCGTCGGCACGCGCAGCGTCGTCAGCGCCGGGCGCAGGTGGCGCGCGAGCTCGATGTCGTCGAAGCCGGTGATCGACAGCTCCCCGGGCACGGCGATGCCCAGCGCCTGCGCCTCGAGCAGCGCGCCGACGGCGATCACGTCGTTGCCGCAGACGACGGCCGTCGGCCGCGGCCGCGCCGCCAGCAGCTCGCGCAGCGCGGCGCGCGCGGCGGCGATGTCGTAGGCGCATTCGATCAGCGGCGGCGGCGGCAGCGCGGCGCGGCGCAGTGCGCGCCGCACGCCGGCCACGCGCGCCGTCGCGCGGTCGTTGTGGCGCGTGATGCCGGCCAGCATCGCGATATGCCGGTGCCCGAGCTCGACCAGATGCCGCACCGCCAGGCCGATCGCGCGCGCATTGTCGAAGCCGACCCCGACCAGGCCCTGCGGCACCGGGCAGGTCATCGAATGCACGACCGGCAGCTCGCGCTGGCGCAGGAACTGCAGCAGCTCGGGCCGTTGCGCGGTGCCGCACAGCGTCAGCGCATCGACGCCGCGCGTGACGAGGTTGACGGCCTGGCGCGCCTCGACATCGGGGTCGTAGCCGCAGGTCGCGATCAGCAGCTGCATGTCCTGGGCGGCCAGGCGCTGCTGCAGCGCGTCGATGGCGGCGGCGAACATCGCGTTGTCGACGGTGGGGAAGATCGCGCCGACGGTGCCGCTGCGCTGCAGCTTGAGCGCGCGCGCGCCGGCATGCGGCACATAGCGCAGGCGCGCAATGGCCTCCGCGACACGCAGCCGCAGCGGCTCGCGCACCGACGCGGGCCGGTTGATGACGCGCGAGACCGTCGCCGTCGAGACGCCGGCCGCGGCGGCGACATCCTCGATGTTCGGCAATGCCGCTTCCTTGCTGTGCATCTCGTGCTTCGGTCGCTCCCGGCGTCGATGATGCCCCGGCCCCGGCGGCGCCCCGCAGCGGGTAAGCCCCAGGGTCGCCGGCCTTGACGCGGCGGCGCGCGATGCCGATGATGTCGCCATCTTGAAATCGATTACAACCCAATCGTTCTGGACCGGCTCGGTGCCGCGGCTGCAGGCCGGCGCGCGCCTCGCCGCAGCGCTGCGCCGCGCCGCCAAGGCCGGTCTCGCCGTCGCCGTCGTCGGCCTGCTCTGGCAGGCGCTGACGGCGTGGAGCGGGTTCATCGCGCCGTCGACGTTCCCGGCGCCGGCCGAGGTCGGATCGGCGCTGCGGCAGATCAGCGTCGACGGCTATGCCAACGCGCTGCTGTGGCAGCATGCATGGCGCAGCGTGCGCCTGGTGACGATGGGCTTCGTCGTCGCCTCGTCCTGCGGCGTCGCGCTCGGGCTGGCGATGGGCGCGAGCCGCGATGTCGAGGCCTTCGTCAACCCGGTCTTCATGCTGCTGCGGCCGATCCCGCCGCTGGCCTGGATCCCGCTGGCCATCGTCTGGCTCGGCCTCGGCGACGCGGCCAAGATCATGGTCATCTTCTTCGCCGCCTTCGTGCCCTCGGTGATCAACAGCCAGGCCGGCGTGCGCCAGATCGACGCCGCGCAGTTCGAGGCCGCGGCGATGCTCGGCGTGCGCGGCTGGCGCTACTGGCAACAGGTGCTGCTGCCCGGTGCGCTGCCGAGCATCTTCACCGGCCTGCGGTTGTCGCTGCAGGCCTCGTGGACGACGCTGGTGGCGGCCGAGCTCGTCGGCGCGGTCGCCGGGCTGGGGCAGATCCTGAACCAGGCCGCGCAGGACATCTACCCGGCGATGATCGTCGTCGGCATGGCCGCGGTGGCGGTCTGCGGCTGGGCCATGACGCTGGCGCTGGGCTGGGTCGAGCGGCGCGCGATGCCGTGGCGGGCGGCCGCATGATCGCCGCGCCGCTGCCGCGCCGGCGCGCCTGGATGCTGGGCGGCGCCGGCGCCGCCTGCTTCGCCGCGCTGTGGACGGCGGCGGTGCTGGCCGGCACGACCTCGCGCCGCTTCCTGCCCGCGCCCTGGGACGTGGTGCTGCGCTTTCTCGATCTGCTCGTCCATCCCTTCGCCGGCCACACGCTGCCGCAGCATCTGCTGGCCAGCCTGCAGCGCTTCGGCCTCGGCTGGGCGCTGGCGGTGGCCGTGGGCCTGCCGCTGGGGCTGGCGATGGCGCGCCTGCGCTGGCTCGACCGGCTCGTCGCGCCGGCCTTCGACGCCGTGCGCTTCGTCGCGCCGATCGCCTGGGTGCCGTTCGCCGCGCTGTGGTTCGGCACCGGCATCGGCGGGCCGGTGCTGATCATCTTCGCCGGCGCCTTCCCGCCCGTGCTCATCAACACGCTGCGCGGCGCGCAGCAGGTCGAGGTGCGCCACATCGAGGCCGCGCGCATGCTCGGCGCCGGCCACCTGCGCATGATGACCGAGGTGCTGCTGCCGGCGGCGATGCCGGCCATCGTCGCCGGGCTGCGCGTCTCGGCCGGCCTGGGCTGGCAATCGCTCGTCGGCGCCGAACTCATCGTCGCGGCCAGCGGCGTCGGCGACCTGCTCGTCAAGGGCCAGGCCGCCGTCTCCACCGCCACCGTGATGAGCGGGATGATCGCCATCGGCGCCGTCGGCGTCGTCATCGACGTCGCGCTGCGCCGCCTGCAGCAGGCGATCGAGGCCCGGCGCGGCGGCTGAACCGGAAGGACGACATGGCCCACATCAGCTTCCGCGACGTGCAGCGCCGCTTCCGCCGCAACGGCGAGGAGTTCATCGCGCTCGACGACGTCAACCTCGAGGTCGCCGAGCGCGAATTCGTCGCCATCGTCGGCCCCTCGGGCTGCGGCAAGACGACCTGCCTGCGCATGGCCGCCGGGCTCGAGCACCCAAGCCGCGGCAGCATCCGCGTCGGCGGCCAGGAGGTGCGCGAGCCCGGACCCGACCGCGCCGTCGTGTTCCAGGCCTTCGCGCTCTTCCCCTGGAAATCGGTCTGGGACAACGTCGAGTTCGGCCTCATCTCGCTCGGCGTCGCCAAGGACGAGCGACGCCGGCGCATCGAGCATTACATCGAGCTGATGGGGCTCGCGGGCTATGAGCGCGCGTTCCCGCACCAGCTCTCGGGCGGCATGCAGCAGCGCGTCGCGATCGCGCGCGCCTACGTGCTCGACCCGCAGGTGCTGCTGATGGACGAGCCCTTCGGCGCGCTCGACGCGCAGACCCGCGTCGTGATGCAGGAGGAGCTCGTGCGGCTGGCGCGCCGCCATCCGCGCACCGTGCTCTTCATCACCCATGCGGTCGAGGAGGCGGTGTACCTCGCCGACCGCATCGTCGTGATGACCGGCCGCCCGGGGACGATACGCGAGATCGTCGACGTCAAGACCGTGCGCGAGGCCGAGCGCTGGGACAGCCACCCGCGCATCGAGGACGTGATGGACCAGCCGTCCTTCGTCCAGTTGCGCACCCATGTCTGGAAGCTGTTGCGCGAATCCGGCGCGATCCATTGAACCCCCCACCAGGAGACAGAAGATGAACCCACGCGCGCTCGTCATCACCACCCTCGCCGTCGCCGGCCTCGCATCCGCCGCCGCGGTGCGGGCGCAGGCGCCGACCGAGATCAAGATCAGCTACCAGCCGGCGCTGTACTGGGCGCTGCCGTTCTACGTCGCGACCGAGAAGCATTGGTGGGCCGAGGTCGGGCTCAAGCCGGTGTTCAGCACCTTCCCCGCCGGCGTGCCGCAGATCGCCGCCTCGGCCTCGAAGTCCTGGGATGTGGGCGGCACCGGATCGGTGCCGGCCGTGCTCGGCGCGGTGCGCTTCGGCATCAAGACGATAGGCCTGACGAACGACGAATCGGCGGCGAACGCGCTCATGGTGAGCAAGACGCTGGCGGCGAAACTGCTGGCCGACCCGAAGGCGATCAAGGGCCGCACGATCCTGCTGACCTCGAACTCGACGGCCGATTACGCCGTCCAGGCCTGCCTCAAGCGCTGGGGCCTGGCCAAGGGCGACGTGACGATCAAGAACATGGGCCAGGCCGAGATCATCTCGGCGCTGACCTCGGGCAATGCCGAACTCGCGGGTCTGTGGGCGCCCAACACCTACACCGTGCAGGAGCAGGCCGGTGCGCGCCAGCTCTGCTCGGGCAAGGACGGCGGCGCCGTCGTCCCCGGCGCCCTCATCGCGCGCGGCGATTACGCCGCGCACCATCCCGAGCAGGTGGCGCGCTTCCTCGCCGTCTACCTGCGCGCCTGGCAATGGATGAAGGCGCATCCGGCCGACGCGGTGGCGATGATGAAGAAGTTCTACGAGCAGGGCGGCGTCACGATCAACGAGGCCTCGATGAAGCAGGAATTCGCGACCCGGCCGACCTACGACCTGGCGCAGCAGCTGGCCCGCATGGACCGTGCGCGCGGCAATTCCGATGTCGATGTCTGGTTCGGCCAGATCGCGATCTTCATGCGCGCCAGCGGCGCCATCCAGGCCGTGCCGCCGGCGGCCGACTACCTCACCGACGTCTACATGAAGCGCGTGCAGGCGGACCCCAAGCTGCGCGCCTTCGCCGGCATGTCGCAGTAACCGAGACCGAGGCAAGACCCATGGCCGTCACCTATCTCAAGCGCGCCGCGAAGACGCCGCAATCCGAGACCGCGACCGCGCAGGCCGTGGTGGCCGGCATGCTCGAACGCATCGCCGCCGGCGGCGAGGACGCGGTGCGCGAGTACGCGCTCGAACTCGACCAGTGGCGCGGCGAGATCGTGATCCCGCGCGCCGAGATCGACCGCCGCGCCGCCGAGGTGCCGGCCGCGGTGCGGCGCGACATCGATTTCGCGATCGCCCAGGTCAGCGCCTTCGCCCATGCGCAGCGCGCGTCGCTGCGCGAATTCGAGGTCGAGCTGCACCCCGGCGTCACCGCCGGCCAGCGCGTGATCCCGGTCGACGCCGCCGGCTGCTACGCGCCGGCCGGCCGCTACGCGCATATCGCCTCGGCCTACATGGGCGTGGCGACGGCCAAGGCCGCCGGCGTGCGGTCCATCGTCGCCTGCTCGGGGCCGTTCCGCGGCGGGCCGATGCACCCCTACCTGCTCTACGCCTTCGACCGCGCCGGCGCCGACGTCATCCTCACGCTCGGCGGCGTGCAGGCGATCGCGACGATGGCGCATGGCCTCTTCGGCACGCGCAAGGCCGATGTCATCGTCGGCCCCGGCAACAAGTTCGTCGCCGAGGCCAAGCGCAGCCTCTACGGCCAGGTCGGCATCGACGTGTTCGCAGGACCCTCCGAGGTCGCGGTGATCGCCGACGGCGGCGCCGACGCCGAGATCGTCGCCTCGGACCTCGTCGGCCAGGCCGAGCATGGCCATGAATCGCCGGCCTGGTTGTTCACGACCAGCCGCGCGCTCGCCGAGCGCGTGATGGCGCGCGTGCCCGAGCTCATCGCCGCGCTGCCGCCGACGGCGCGCGACGCCGCCGGCAGCGCCTGGCGCGACTACGGCGAGGTCGTGCTCTGCGACAGCCGCGACGAGGTCGTCGCGGTGTCGGACCGCTACGCCAGCGAGCATCTCGAGGTGCAGGCCGCCGACCTCGACTGGTGGCTGCGCGAACTGCGCTGCTACGGCTCGCTCTTCCTCGGCGAGGAGACGACGGTGGCCTACGGCGACAAGGCCAGCGGCCCCAACCATGTGCTGCCGACCAAGGGCGCGGCGCGCTATTCGGGCGGGCTGTCGGTGCACAAGTTCATGAAGACGCTGACCTGGCAGCGCATGACGCGCGACGCGGCGCGCGACATCGGCGAGGTCACGGCGCGCATCTCGCGCCTCGAGGGCATGGAGGCGCATGCGCGCACGGCCGACGACCGGCTGGCGAAATACTGCCCGGGGCAGGTGTTCGACCTCGGCACGCCGGTGCAGTCGTGAATCCGCTGCAACCGGCGCCGCCGCCGAGCATGGTGGACGCCGCGAGCGCGGTGCGCTCGCGGCTGGCGCCGCTGTTCGAGCTCGGCGGCCGCCGCGCCCTCGTCACTGGCGGCAATTCGGGCATCGGGCTGGCGCTGGCGCGCGCGCTCGGCCTGGCCGGCGCGTCGGTGCTGCTGGTGGCGCGGCGCGAGGCCGAGCTCGAGGCCGCGGCGCGCGGGCTGCGCGGCGACGCGATCGCCGCCGACTGGATCGCGGCCGACCTCGGCGACGCCGAGGCCGCGCTCGCCGCCGCGCGGCGCGGCATCGAGCGCCTGGGCGGCATCGACATCCTCGTCAATGCCGCCGGCGTGAACCTGCGCCAGCCCTTCGGCGACGTCACGCCGCAGGCCTGGACGGCGCAGCTCGCGATCCACCTCGGCGCGCCCTTCTTCCTCACGCAGGCGCTGGCGCCGGGCATGGCCGAGCGCGGCTGGGGCCGCATCGTCAACATCGCCTCGCTGCAGAGTGAGCGCGCCTTCGCCGACAGCGCGCCCTACGGCGCCGCCAAGGGCGGCATCGTCCAGCTCACGCGCGCCATCGCCCAGGCCTGGTCGGGCCGCGGCGTGACCTGCAACGCGATCGGCCCCGGCTTCTTCCCGACGGCGCTGACGGCGCCCGTGTTCGCGCAAGCCGAGGTCGCCGCGCGCCACGCGGCGGCCACCTGCATCGGCCGCAATGGCGAACTGGCCGACCTCTACGGCGCCACCGTCTTCCTCGCCAGCGACGCCAGCGCCTATGTCACCGGGCAGACGCTGATGGTCGACGGCGGCTACACGGCCAAATGAGCCGCGAACCGAGCCGCGAACCGAGCGGCGCCATGAACCGCATGAATGCGAGCTGAACCCGACATGAACGCCCCCAATTCGACCATGAAAGCCTGGGTCTACACCCAGCCCGGACTGCTGCAATGGGAGGACCGGCCGCTGCCCGACGCGGCGCCGGGCGAGGTCGTGCTGCAGATCGAGGCCGTCGGCATCTGCGGCTCCGACATGCATGCCTGGCATGGCCACGACCCGCGGCGCCGGCCCGGCCTCGTGTTCGGCCATGAATTCGTCGGCCGCATCACGCAATCGGCGGCGCCGGGCTTCGAGCCGGGGACGCGCTGGACCGGCAACCCGCTCATCGTCTGCGGGCGCTGCGAATACTGCCTGCAGGGGCGCAACAACCTCTGCGCCGATCGCACGATGGTCGGCATGACGCGCCCCGGCGCCTATGCCGAGTACATGAGCATCCCGGCCGCCTCGCTGATCGCGATGCCGCAATCGATGGCGGCGACGACGGCCGCGCTGACCGAGCCGGCGGCGACGGCCTGGCATGCGATCAACCTGTCGATGCGCGCGCTCGTGCGGCCGCTGCACGAGTGCCGCGTGCTCGTCATCGGCGGCGGCGCCATCGGCATGCTGGCGGCGCTGCTGCTGCGCCGCCTGGGCGTGACGCGCGTGACGGCGACCGAGCTCAACCCGCTGCGCCGCGCCGCGCTCGCCGCGCAGGCCGGCTGCACCGCCGTCGACCCGCGCGCCCAGGCCCTGCCCGAGGCGGCCTTCGATTACGTCATCGACGCCGTCGGCGCCAAGGCGACGCGCGAGCAGTCCTTCGCCGCCGTCAAGCCCGGCGGCGTCATCATGCACATCGGGCTGCAGGACTGGGCCAGCGAGATCGACATGCGCAAGCTCACGCTGGCCGAGATCACGCTGCTGGGCACCTACACCTACACGACGGCCGACCTGCGGGCCACCGTCGACGCGCTCGACCGCGGCCTCTTCGGCGACCTCGCCTGGGTCGAGGAAAGGCCGCTGGCGCAGGGCCAGCAGGCCTTCGTCGACCTCGACCGCGGCGCCAGCGCGGCGGCCAAGATCGTGCTGCGGCCGTAGCGCCGGCGGCGCGGCGCGCGGGCGCCGACCCGCCGACCCGTGCGCGGCGCGCTCGAAGGCCCGGGGAAGCATCAGGCCCAGGCGCGCCCGACGAGCGCGCCGGCCGCCAGCAGCGCCGCATACCGCAGCTCGAGCCCGACGGTGCGGAACAGCACCTCGTTGAGTGCCGGGCCGCGCGGGCCCTGGACATAGGCCTGGCGCAGCCGCCAGGCCGACGGCAGCAGCAGCGCCGGCAGCAGCAGCGCGCCCGCGTGGGCCAGCAGCGCCATCGGCAGCAGCAGCGCGAAGGGCGCGCCCAGCAGCGCCTGGTACAGGCGCCTCGAGGCCGCCTCGCCGAAGGTGACGGCGAAGGTGGCGCGGCCGATCTCGCGGTCATGCGCGATGTCGCGGTGGTTGTTGACGGCCAGCACGGCCGCGGCGAGCGCGCCGATGGCCATGCCGGCGAGCACGCTGACGCCGCCGACGCTGCCCGTCAGCGCCCAGTCCGACCCCAGCACCGCGACGAGGCCGAAGAAGATGAACACCGTGAGCTCGCCCAGCGGCGTGTAGGCGATCGGCCGCGGCCCGCCCATGTAGGCCAGCGCGGCGGCGAGCGAGGCGACGCCGATGGCCAGCACCGGCCAGCCGCGGTAGGCGAAGAGCGCGAGGCCGATTGCCGTGGCGACGGCGGCGGCGACGACGATGCCGGCGCGCACATGGCCCACGCTGAGCCAGCCGTTGGCGGTGGCGCGCGGCAGCCCGGTGCGCGTGCCGCTGCGGTCGCCGCCGCGCACGGTGTAGCCGACGTCGTTCTGCAGATTGGTGACGACCTGCATCAGCAGCGCCGCGGCCAGCACGAGCAGCGCGGCGACCGGATCGACCCCGCCGGTGCGGGCCAGGCCCAGCGTCGCGCCGACGAGCACCGGGCTGATCGCGATCAGCAGCGTGCGCGGGCGCACGGCGACGCGCCAGGCCTGCAGCGAACCGGCCTCGACCGGGACGTTCATCGTCGCTCGTCTTGCGCTCATGCTGTGTATGCTCCGGGCACCCCCTTGCGGTCGGGGTGGATTTTGCGCATGCCTCGCATGCCGCGCGCGCGTCGCTCGCGTTGCGTTTGTGCGGGATCAAGGGCGGACCGATGCGCCGCCGCCGCCCAGGAGGATTGCCGATGTCGAACTTGATGCAGCGGCGGCCGCTCGGCCGCTCGGGTTTGCAGGTCGCGCCGCTGGCGCTGGGCTGCAACGTCTTCGGCTGGACCGCCGACGAGCGCACGAGCTTCGCGCTGCTCGACGCCTGGACCGAGGCCGGCGGCAACCTGATCGACACCGCCGACGTGTACTCGACCTGGGCGCCGGGCCATGTCGGCGGCGAGAGCGAGACGCTGATCGGACGCTGGATCGCCCAGGGCGGCGGGCGGCGCGAGCGCATCGTGCTCGCGACCAAGGTCGGCAAGCCGATGGGGCCGGGGCGCCAGGGGCTGTCGGCGGCCTACATCCGCGACGCCGTCGAGGCCTCGCTGCGCCGGCTGCGCACCGACCGCATCGACCTCTACCAGTCGCACGACGACGATGAACGCACGCCGCTGGCCGAGACGCTGGGCGCCTACGCCGAGCTGATCCGCGCCGGCAAGGTGCGCGCGATCGGGGCCTCGAACTACAGTGCCGCGCGGCTGCTCGAATCGCTGCGCGTCAGCGCCGAGCAGGGCCTGCCGCGCTACGAGAGCCTGCAGCCGCTGTACAACCCGATCGAGCGCGAGCCCTTCGAGGCCGGGCTCGAGGCGGTCTGCCTCGAGCAGGGCGTCGGCGTCATCAACTTCTACGGCCTCGCCGCCGGCTTCCTCACCGGCAAGTACCGCCGGCCCGAGGACGCGGGCCTGAGCCCGCGCGGCGCCAACGTCGTCAAGCGCTACCTGAACGCGCGCGGCCTGGCCGTGCTGGCCGCGCTCGACGCGGTGGCGGCGCGCCACGCCTGCCCGCCGGGCCGCGTCGCGCTGGCCTGGCAGATCGCGCGCCCGGCGATCACGGCGCCGATCGCCAGCGCGACCTCGCTCGCCCAGCTCGACGAACTGGTGGCGGCGGCGCAGCTGGTGCTGACGGCCGAGGACAGCGCGCAGATCGACGCCGCGAGCGCCTGGCGCTGAGCCGCGGGGCGGCCGCCGCCGCGCCTCAGGGCGCCGCTTCGCCTTCGAAATGCCGGCGCGCGCGCCGCAGCACGAGCACGACGGCGAGCACGATGACGGGCAGGGCGACGCCGACGGCGATCGCCGCATCGACGTGGAACCACCCGGCGGCGTCGGCCGCCTCGACGAGGT
Source organism: Burkholderiales bacterium (assembly GCA_018971105.1). Classification (GTDB taxonomy): domain Bacteria; phylum Pseudomonadota; class Gammaproteobacteria; order Burkholderiales; family Burkholderiaceae_C; genus Rubrivivax. The sequence continues at coordinate 8,754 of JAGWVB010000032.1, read as the reverse complement.
GGCCGAACAGCGACGAGACGTAATAGGCGATGGCCGCGATCGACAGCCCCTCGACGGTCTGCTGCAGGCGCAGCTGCAGCCTGGCGCGCTGGTCCATCGAGCGCAGCAGCTCCTGGCTCTGGCGCTCGCGCGCGATGCCGACGCGGGTGGCGAGCAGCGCGCTCGCGCGCGCGACGCGCTCGGACAGGCCGGCCAGCCGCTGCTGCACCGAGCGGCAGGTGGCGACCGCGGGCGTGAAGCGCCGCGTCATGAATTCCTCGATCGTCGGCTGCGACGGCACGCGCGTCTCGCGCAGCTCGGCGATGCGCCGCATCACGAGCCCGCAATAGGCCTCGCAGGCGCCGAAGCGGTACTGGCTCGCCGCGAGGCCGCTCTCGACCTCGGCCGCCAGGCGCGACAGCTCGTGCAGCAGCGCCTCGTCGTCGGCCACCGCGCCGCCGCGCGCGATCTCGGCGGTCAGGCGCGCGAGCGCGCTCTCGACCGCGAGCACGCGCGGCGCGAGCTCGCGCGCCAGCGGCAGCGCCAGCAGCGCGAGGATGCGGTAGGCCTCGATCTCGAACAGCCGCTGCAGCATGCGCCCGGCCTGGCGCTCGGTGAGGTGGCGGTCGACGAGCAGGAAGCGCGTGCAGCCCGCGTGGAGCCGGAAGTCGGTGGCGACGCCGGCGGCGCCCTCGGCGATGTCGCCGCCGATGAGCTGGCCCTCGAACGGCTCGGCCGGCGCCGCCGCCGCGGCGGCGGCGCTGCCGGCCAGCGCGGGGTCGCCCGCGGCGACGAGCTCGACATCGACCGCGGCCACCGTGTGCCCCGGGATCGCCGCGAGCCAGGACGCCGGCAGCTGCGCCGCCGCATGCGCGGCGAACAGCGCCGCGCCGGCGCGCGGCGCGATCCAGGTGTAGCCCGAGAACTCGCCGTGGCGCTCCCATTTCAGGCGCAGCGCGCCGAGCGCGGCGCGGTGGTGCGTCGCCCCCGCGGCCGGGCCGGCGACGCCATGCGCGGCGCACAGCGCGCCCAGATGCTCGATCTCGCGCGCCCGGTCCTCGGCCGCGACCAGCACCGCGATGTAGCGCGCACAGGCCGGCGCGCGCACCGGCTCGGGCGGCCGCGCATGGGCCTCGGCGGCCAGCGCCAGGCGCAGCGGGTGGTCGCTCGGCAGTCCGGTTTCGAGGGTGTCGCTCACGGCGCCGCATTGTGCCCGCGCGGCGCTGTTAAGCTGGCGCGATGTTCACCGGCATCGTCCAGGGCCTGGCCCGCGTGCGCGACCTCGTCGACCGCCCCGGCCTGCGCAGCTTCACGCTCGATTTCCCGCCCGGCTTCGGCGCCGGCCTGGCCATCGGCGCCAGCGTCGCCGTCGACGGCACCTGCCTGACGGTGACCGGACTCGAAGGCGCCGACGCCGCGCGCTTCGACGTCATGCAGCAGTCGCTGGCGCTGACGACGCTGGCGCGGCTCGCGGCCGGCTCGCGCGTCAATGTCGAGCGCGCGGCGCGCGATGGGGCCGAGATCGGCGGCCATCCGCTGTCGGGCCATGTCGATTGCGTCGGCCGCATCGCCGAGCTGCGGCGGCCCGAGAACAACCATGTGCTGCGCATCGCGCTGCCGGCGCCGTGGATGCGCTACGTCTTCGCCAAGGGCTATATCGCCGTCGACGGCGCCAGCCTCACGGTGGCCGAGGCGCGGCGCGAGGCCGACGGCAGCGGCTGGTTCGAGGTCTGGCTCATCCCCGAGACGCTGCGCATGACGGTCTTCGGCGCCAAGGCCATCGGCGACGGCGTCAACATCGAGATCGAGCGCCAGACCCAGGTCTTCGTCGACACCGTGCGCGACGCCGTGGCCGAGCGCCTCGGCGCGCTGCAGCCGGCGCTCGAGGCGCTGCTGCGCCAGCAGGGACTGAGCCTGGACCTGCCGCCGCCCGGGCCGTCGCGCTGAGGCGGCGCGCGCGGGGCGGCGTGCGGACGATGGGCGCCTAGGCGCCGGGACCGAACACCGTCGGCGCGCGCGTGCCGGCCACCTGCACGAGGCCGCGGCCCGCCGCCTTGGCCGCGTAGCAGGCGCTGTCGGCCTCGTGCAGCCAGGCGGCGAGGTCGGGGAGCTCGGGCCCCAGCAGCGCCACGCCGATGCTGGCGCCGACGGCGAGCGACTTGCCGCGCCAGTCCAGCCTCGCCTCGGCCACCGCGCGCTGCAGCTCGCCGGCGATGCGCTCGGCGGCGTGGCGCGGGCAATGCTCGAGCAGGATCGCGAATTCGTCGCCGCCCAGGCGCGCCACGAGGTCGCTGCCGCGCACGCAGGCGTCGATCGCGCGCGCGACGCGGACCAGCATCGCGTCGCCCGCGGCATGGCCCTCGGTGTCGTTGATGGGCTTGAAGCGGTCGAGGTCGACCATCACCAGCGCGGCCGCGGCCGCGCCGCCGCGGCCGGCGAGGATCTGCGCCGCGCGGCGCTCGAACAGCTTGCGGTTCGCCAGCCCGGTGAGCGCGTCGTGGTGCGCCGACCATTCCAGCTTCTCGCGCTCAGCGACCTGGTCGCTGATGTCCGACAGGGTCCAGATCGTCCCGGCATCGGGGTGGCCGGGCTCGACCGGCAGCCCGCGCAACTGGCCCCAGAACGCGCTGCCGTCGGCGCGCAGGAAGCGCCATTCGCCGAGATAGGGGCGTGCGTCGGCCCAGGCCTCGGCGACGAGCGGGCCGAGGCGCGCGTGATCGTCGGGGAGCGCGAAGATCGACGCCACCGGCCGACCCAGCAGGGCCTGCTCGTCCCGGCCCAGCAGCGTGCCGAGATGGGCGCTGACGAGTTCGAACTGGTCGTCGCGCGTGAACAGGATGCCGATCGGCGCGGCCGTCATCACCGAGCGCAGCTTGACCAGCACCTGGGCATTGAACTGCTCGAGCTGGGCGCGCTCGGCGCCGACATGGCGCAGCACGCGCGCGAGCGCGCCGATCTCGCCGCCGACCTCGGGCCAGCCGGCGTGCACGGGCGCGTCGTCGTCGAACAGGTGCATCGCCCGCGCCTCGAGCAGGGACAGCGGGCGCAGCAGCCAGCCCAGCGTCGCGAGCAGGAAGAGCGAGGCCCCGGCGACGATCACCGAGGCCCAGCGCAAGGCCTTGTGGCGCGCCGCGCGCAGCGGCGCCAGCAGCGCCGCTTGCGGCGTCGCGCGCCAGACCAGCCAGTCCGGGCCGGGCACGCCGGCGACGATCAGGACCTGCCCCGCCTGCGGCAGCCGCAGGCCCGAGGGCTCGACCGCGCCGCCGCTGGCGCCGCCCTCGGCCAGCCACCGCGCATAGCCGTCGGCCATGCGCGGCTCGTCGGCGATCGGCTGCATCAGGCGTTCGCGGTTCGGATGCGCCAGCACGCGGCCGCGCGCGTCGGTCACCACCACCAGGGTCGAGGTGCCGTCGTCGGCATCGTCGGGGTCGTCGACCAGGTCCTGCAGCAGATTGCGTCTGCGCAGGTCGAGCACGCCGGCGAGCACGCCGTAGACGCCGTGCGCGTTGCGCAGCGGGTAGGTGAGGACGACGACGGGCTTGCCGTCGGCGCGGCTGGCGACCGGCTCCGAGACGATGGGGCGCTGTTCCGCGACCGTGCGCGTGAAGTAGGGGCGGTCGCTCACCGATAGCCGGCTCGCGCGCGCGCCATCCGCGCCGACGAGCGTGAGCAGGCGGCCGTCGGGCGCGGCCACGAAGAGGCTCGAGAACAGGCCGCGCAGCACCGGCTTGCTGTCCATGAAGGCCGCCAGGCGGACGCGGTCGCGCAGCGTCGGTTCGTCCAGGGTCGATGCCGTCGCCTGCAGGGCGCGCTGCAGGTCGACCACGCGGTGGGTCAGGATCGCCGCCGTGCGCACGCCTTCCTGCAATTCGCGGTCGCGCTCGGTCGCCAGCGTCGCGCGCTCGGCCGCGGTGACGAGGATGAGGGTGGTCAGGCCGATGCCCAGCGCCAGCGCGGCCACGGCGGCCAGCGTGACGCGGGTCTTGATCGATCCGGACAGCGCGCGCAGGCGGCGCCTGAGCGCCGTCATCGGGGGCCGCGACGAACGGGTTCCATCAGGCGCTATCGGCCCCGAGGGCCAGGACTTAAGATTTGGATGCCTGCGCCGTTCGAGGCCGCTCGCGCGGCTTCAGGTCCGCATCAGCCGGTTCAGCAGCGGCGTGATCAGCAGCAGCACGATGCCGGCGCCGATCGACATCGCGGCCAGGAACGGATACAGCGGCAGGCCGCTGCCGGCCAGCATCTGCTCGAGCATGCCGGCCAGGTAGTCCGCCCCCGCCGACGACAGGAACCACACGCCCATCAGCAGCGCCGCCAGGCGCGCCGGCGCGATGCGCGAGACCATCGACAGGCCCACCGGCGAGAGCATCAGCTCGCCCAGCGTGTGGATGACATAGACCGCGGCCAGCCACTGCATGCCCACCGGCCCGGTCGCGTCGGCCAGCGTCTGCGCGCGCGCCATGACGATGAAGCCCAGGCCGAGCACGATCATCCCGCAGGCCTGCTTGGCGGTGTCGGACAGCGCGTAGCGGCTGCGGTCGAGCCGGGTCCAGATGATCGAGAACACCGGCGCCAGCAGCACGATCACGGCCGGGTTGATGGACTGGAACAGCGAGGCCGGCACCTCGACGCCGAGCAGGTGGCGGTCGGTCTGCTGGTCGGCGAACAGCGTCATCGTGCCGCCGGCCTGCTCGAAGCCGGTCCAGAACGCGATCACGAACACCATCACGATCACGATGCCGATGACGCGGCCCCAGTCCTGGGGCGTCAGCGGCGCCGCCTGCGCGTCCCGGCCCGGGCGCGCGATGACGACGATCAGCGCCGCCAGCAGCCCGGCATCGACGAGCGAGCGCAGCTCCCAGGGCAGGGCGTCGTGCACCGGGCCGACGACGCGCCAGGCCGCGATCACGACCCCCACCAGCGCCACCATCGCCGCCGTCCAGCCCAGCAGCAGCGGCGCGTCGCGCGCCGTCACCGGGTCCTGCTGCGGCAGCAGTCCGGCGCGGCCGAGGTGGTGCTGGCCGACGATGAACTGCATCGTCCCCAGCGCCATGCCGACGGCGGCGGCGCCGAAGCCCCAGTGCCAGCCGACCTTCTCGCCCAGCGTGCCGGCGACGATGGGCGCGAGGAAGGCGCCGAGGTTGATGCCCATGTAGAAGATCGAATAGCCGCCGGCACGGCGCGGGTCGTGCTCGCCGTCGTAGAGGTCGCCGACCATCGAGCTCGTGTTGGCCTTGAAGAAGCCGTTGCCGACGATGAGCAGGCCCAGCGCCATGTGCAGCAGCGGCTGGAAGGCCATCGCGAGGTGGCCCAGCACCATGATCATCGCGCCGATGACGGCCGCGCGCCGCTTGCCCAGCGTGCGGTCGGCGATCGCGCCGCCGATCATCGGCGTGAGGTAGACGAGCGCGGTGTAGACGGCATAGACCTCGAGCGCGTGGTTGCGGTCGTAGCCCAGCTGCTTCACCAGGTACAGCACGAGCAGCGCGCGCATGCCGTAATAGCTGAAGCGCTCCCACATCTCGGTGAAGAAGATGACGCGCAGGCCGCGCGGCTGCTGCATCGACGCGGCGGCGGCCGCGGCGGCGGCCGGCTCGGTGGCGGTGGCGGTGGCGGTGGCGAGGTTCATCGCGCGCATTGTGGCCGGCGCCGCCCGGCCCGCATCAGGGCGGCGCGCACAGGCAATGGGCGAGGGCGAGGAAGGGCCGCTGCGGCTGCTGCGTCACGCGGGCCAGCCAGCCGAGGTCGGCGAGGGCCTGCGCCGAGCCCGGCCCGGCCAGGCCGAGCGTGCCCAGCAGCGCCTGCCAGGGCGCGGCGGCGCCGGCGTAGCCGTCGAGGCCGTCGAGGCCGAGCCCGGCCTGCAGCCGCCGCAGCAGCTGCGCGAAGCGGCCCGGCGCGACCTCGAGATACTCGATGCGGTAGCGGCCGCCGAGCCCGCCGCGCCGGGCCGCGGCGTCGAGCGCGTCCTGGTAGCTGCCGAGCTTGTCGACGAGCCCGTTCTTGAGCGCGTCCGCGCCCGACCAGACGCGGCCCTGGGCGATGGCGTCGATGGCCTCGGGCGTGGTCTTGCGCGCCTTGGCGACGCGGGCCTTGAACTCGGCGTAATCATGGTCGACGCCGGACTGCACCATCTGCGCGTAGCGCGGATCCATCCCCTGGCGCGGGTCGTAGGCGCTGCCGAGCCAGGTCGTCGTCACGCCGGCGCTGTGGAGACTGAGCTTGTCGTACAGGCCTTGCGCCGTCGGCAGCATCGCGATGACGCCGATCGAGCCGGTGATGGTCGCCGCGTCGGCGATGATCTCGTCCGAGGCGGTGGCTATCCAGTAGCCGCCCGAGGCCGCGACATCGCCCATCGAGACGACCACCGGCTTGCCCGCCTTGCGCGTGAGTGCGAGCTCGCGGCGTATGAGTTCGCTGCCGTAGACGCTGCCGCCGGGCGAATCGACGCGCAGCACCAGGGCCTTGATGTGCTCGTCCTCGCGCGCCTTGCGGATCAGCTCCGCCGTCGAAAGCCCGCCGATGCTGCCGCGCCCGGCGCGGCCGTCGCCGATCGAGCCCGCGGCCACGATCACGCCCACCGCGTCCTCGCCCGTGCGCGGCTTGATGCGGCCGAGGTACTGCGTCCAGTCGATCTGGCGGAAGGTCTTGTTCTCGGCATCGCGCGCACCGCTGGCGGCGAGCGCCGTGCGCACCTCGTCGAAGGTCTTCAGGCCGTCGACCCAATGCTGGGCGACGGCCCATTTCGCGGCGTCGCCGCCGGCGCCGTCGACGAGGCTGGCCGGCAGCGAATCGATCGACTGCGCGATGCTGCCCGCGGGCTGTTTGCGCGCGGCCTCGACGGCACCGGTCCAGCTCGCCCACAGGCTGTCGTAGAGCGCGTGGTCGGATTCCTGCGTCTCGGGGCTGGGGCCGGCGGCGGTGAACGACTCGTAGGCGTTCTTGTACTTGCCCTCGCGGAACACGTTGACGGTGACGCCGACGCGGTCCAGCAGGTCCTTGTAGTAATCGCGCTGGCCGCCATAGCCGACCACCATCATCGAGCCCAGCGGGTGCATCCAGACCCGGCTCGCATGCGCGGCCAGGTAGTACTGGCGCTGGTCGTAGCCCGAGCCCCAGGCATAGACGGGCTTGCCGGCGGCCTTGAAGCGGTCGATCGCCGCCGCGACCTCGTGCAGCGTGGCCGGCCCGGCGCCGTGCAGGTCGTCGAGCAGCAGCAGCGCCTGGCTGATCTGCTCGTCGTGGGCCGCGTGGTCGATGGCCCCGACCAGCTCGTGCAGCACCGCCTGATCGTCGTCCTGGCCGCTGACGCGCCCGAGCAGGCTGCCGCGCGCGCTGTCGATGCGCTGCTCGACGATGCTGCCCTGGATGTCCAGCACCAGCGTCGTGCGCGGCTTCAGGCGCGGGCCGCCGCCCTGCAGCAGGCCCCACAGCAGGGCCGCCAGCAGGGCCAGCCAGATCAGGTTGAAGACCAGGCGCCGGCTGCCGTCGACCAGCCACCACAGGCCGTAGAGCAGGCGACCGCCCGTGGTTTCCTTGAATGACGCCATGTGCGTGAGCCCGGAATTGTGCAAACGCGTAGCTTACGCAAGCGCCGCCCCGTTGCGGCGCCGCCGGCGCCGCCGGCAACGCGATACCCCCCCGATCCAGGGCCCGCCCGCTGCGGGGCCGGGCCTTGCGTGCCGGCGCGCCCGGCGCCGCGGATCAGAAGGTCGTGCTCATCACCTCGCCGCGGCGCTCGGGGCTGAAGCGGATGACGACGACGATCAGCAGCGCGACGACCCCGGCCACGCTGGCGAGCGCGAGGCGGTAGTCGCCGCCATGCGACTCGGCGATCTTGGCCTGGAACGGACCGTTGTACGAGGCCAGGAAGTTGCCCGCCTGGTAGACGAAACCCGGCAGCGTCGCGCGCACCGGGCCGGGCGAGAGCTCGTTCAGATGGGCCGGGATCACGCCCCAGGCGCCCTGCACGCCGACCTGGATCACGAAGGCGCCGAGCGCGAGCAGCACCGGCGTCGCGCCGTAGGCCCAGAGCGGGATCGCCGGCAGCACGACGAGCGCGGCGATCGTGATCGCGCGCACGCGGCCTATGCGCTCGGAGAAATGGCCGAACAGCAGGCCGCCGGTGATCGCGCCCAGGTTGGCGACGATGGAGATCCAGCTCACCGTCGCATGCGAGAAGTTCATCTGCTTCTCGAGGAAGGTCGGGTACAGGTCCTGGGTGCCGTGGCTGAAGAGGTTGAAGCACATCATCAGCAGCACGGTGTAGAGGGCGAGCTTCCAGTGCGTCGTCAGCGTCTGCATCAGGCCCGGCTTGACGGTGTTGCGCGCCTCCTCGAAGGCCGGCGACTCGGGCACATGGCGGCGGATGAAGAGCACGACGAAGGCCGGCAGGATGCTGAGCAGGAACATCGCGCGCCAGCCCACCGTGTAGCCGAAGAAGTCATGCTGGTAGAGCAGGCCGAAGAGGATCGACGCGAGCAGGTAGCCGGCCGGGTAGCCGCATTGCAGGATGCCGGAGACGAAGCCGCGCGCCTGCGGCGGGATCGATTCCATGGTGAGCGAACTGCCCAGCCCCCATTCGCCGCCCATCGCGATGCCGAACAGCGCCCGCAGCACGAGGAAGACGGTGAGCGTGGGCGCAAAGGCCGCCGCCGTGCCGACGACGGCGAACAGCGTGATGTCGATCATCAGCATCGGCCGGCGCCCGTAGCGGTCGCCGAGGCGGCCGAAGATGAAGGCGCCGATGAAGCGCATCGCCAGCGTCAGGAAGATCGC
>JAGWVB010000031.1 GCA_018971105.1 Burkholderiales bacterium | reverse complement strand
TGACGCCCTGCGCCGCGTCGTCGACGACGACGGCGAGCTGGTAGGCCCAGAGCCCGTCGGCGCGCGCGAGCACGAAATCACCGACCGCCGCGGCGACATCCTGGCGCTGCGGCCCCAGGCGCCGATCGCACCAGTCGACGGCGCCGGCAGCGCGCATGCGCCAGGCGCGCGCCGGGCGGCCGTCGAGCCCGGCGCGGCAGGTGCCCGGATAGACGCGCTCGGCGCCCGGTCGATGGACGACGCCGCGCGCGGCCCAGGCGGCGTCGATCTCGCTGCGCGTGCAGGCGCAGGGGAACGCGGCGCCGGACTCGGCCAGCCGGGCCAGTGCCGCCGCGTAGGCCGCGCCGCGCCGCGATTGCACCCAGGGCTCCTCGTCGGGGACGAGGCCGCAGGCGCCGAGCTGGCGCAGGATCGCGTCGGCCGCGCCGGCGACGCAGCGCGCGCCGTCGACATCCTCGATGCGCACGAGCCAGGCGCCGCCGTGCACGCGCGCATCGAGCCAGCTGCCGAGCGCGGCGACGAGCGAGCCGGCGTGCAGCGGCCCCGTCGGCGACGGCGCGAAGCGGCCGCGGTACGCGGCGCGGCGGCGCGCGGCGTCCAAGGCTCAGGCCAGCGAGCCCAGGCGTCCGGCGTGGCGCTCGAGCAGCGCGCGCCGCGTCTGCGGGCTCTCCAGCCGGGCCAGCCACCATTGCAGCGCCTGGCCCAGGCCGATCGCGCTGCGCTCGGCGCGCCAGGCGTAATGCAGGGTCGCCGAGAAGGCGGCGCGCGCGGTGTCCTTGCGCACGAGATGGCCGGCCTCGAGGTGCGGCCGCGCCAGCGGCTCGGGGATGAAGCCGCAGCCGAGGCTGCGCAGCAGCGCCTCGAGCTTGCTGCGCATGCTCGGCACCGTCAGCACGTCCTGGCCCGGCAGCAGGTTGCGCGTCTGCGGCTCCAGCCGCTGCGCCGTGTCGGCGACGGCGACGGCCCGGTGGTGCACGAGTTCGGCGTCGGTCAGCGGCCCCGCGACGCCGGCCAGCGCATGGTGCGGCGCGACGCAGAACACGAAGGGCAGCTCGCCCAGCCGCCGCAGCTCGATGCCGCCCGGGTTCTCGTGCAGCGCGGAGACGCCGATCGCGAGGTCGACCTGCCCCGTCACCAGCGCCTCCCAGGTGCCGGTGAGGACGTCGCTGCGCAGCCGCAGCCGCGTCGCCGGGCCGCCGGCCGCGGCGCCGTCGGGCCGCACCTCGCAGAAAGCCTGCACGAGCTCGAAGACGATGGGCATGGCGATGATGTCCTCGACGCTGATCGCGAGCTGGGTCTCCCAGCCGCAGGCGACGCGGCGCACGCGGTTGGCCACGGCGTCGATCTCCTGCAGCAGCCGCCGGCCCTCCAGCAGCAGTTCGTTGCCGGCGGCGGTGAGCTGGGCCTGGCGCGAGCTGCGGTCGAACAGCAGCACGTCGAGCGCCTCCTCGAGCTGGCGCACGCTGTAGGTGAGCGCCGACGGCACCTTGCCGAGCTCGCGCGCCGCGGCGGCGAAGCTGCCGGTGCGCGCGATGGCGTCCATCATCACCAGGGCGTCGGGGGTCAGGGCGAGGTGGCGGTCGTTCATCGGCTTCATCTTATTTGAACGGGCTCGTCAACGCGGCTCGGCCCGCCGCGCCGGGGCGCCGCCTACATTGGATGCAACCCAGGAGCAGCACCATGATCACCCTGCGCAAGGCGGTCGACCGCGGCCATGCCGACCACGGCTGGCTCAAGAGCGAGCACAGCTTCTCGTTCGCCGACTACTACGACCCGGCGCACATGGGCGTGGGCAATCTGCGCGTCGTCAACGAGGACCGCATCGCCCCCGGCACCGGTTTCGGCACCCATGGCCATCGCGACATGGAGATCGTCAGCTACGTGCTCGAGGGCGCGCTGGCGCATCGCGACAGCCTCGGCAACGAGGGCGTGATCCGCCCCGGCGACGTGCAGCGCATGAGCGCCGGCACCGGCGTGCGCCACAGCGAATTCAACGGCAGCGCCGACGCGACGACGCATTTCCTGCAGATCTGGTTCCTGCCCGCGCGCGCCGGCATCGAGCCCGGCTACGAACAGCAGCATTTCGACACCGCGGCCAAGCGCGGCCGGCTCGCGCTCATCGTCGCCCCCGACGGGCGCGACGGCGCGCTGACGATCCACGCCGATGCGACGCTGGCGGCCGGCCTGTTCGACGGCGCCGAGCGCAGCGAGATCGCGCTCGATCCGGCGCGCATCGTCTACGTCCAGCTGGTGCGCGGCGCGCTGCAGGTCAACGGCCGCGCGCTCGGCGCCGGCGACGCGCTGCGCCTGGACCATGAATCCAGGCTGATCCTCGAATCGGGCCGGGACGCCGAAGTCCTGGTCTTCGACCTGGCCCCCTGAGGCGGGCCTTTCCTTCACAACCCCAGGAGTTCCCCCCATGAGCAAGATCGTGATCGTCTTCCACAGCGGCTACGGCCACACGCGCAAGATCGCCGAGGCGGTTGCCGAAGGCAGCCAGGGCGAGTTGCTGGCCATCGACGCCGAGGGCAACCTGCCCGAAGGCGGCTGGGACAAGCTGGCCGCCGCGGCGACCATCGTCTTCGGCTCGCCGACCTACATGGGCATGGTGAGCTGGCAGTTCAAGAAGTTCGCCGACGCCTCGTCCAAGCCCTGGTACACGCGTGCCTGGAAGGACAAGCTGGCGGCGGGTTTCACCAACTCGGCCACGCTCAACGGCGACAAGGGCTCGACGCTGCAGTACCTCGTGACGCTGGCGCAGCAGCATGGCATGTACTGGGTCGGCACCGGCATGCTGCCCAGCAATGCCAAGTCGCACACGCGCAACGACGTCAACAACCTCGGCGGCTCGATCGGCCTCATCACCGCGACGCCTTCGGACGCCTCGGTCGACGAGATGATCGCCGGTGACCTCGCGACGGCGCGCGAGTTCGGCAAGCGCGTGCACGAGGCGACGGCGCGCTTCGCCTGAGGTCGCGGCCTCCTGCCCGATCGCTCGGGCAGGGGCCGGTGCCATGGCGAGCAGACGCGGCTGACGGCAGCGGCCGTTTCGGTCGCCACGCGGGCCCGGCTGTCCGTGCCAGCCGCCGCGCCGAGGCCGGCGAGCCAACCACCGGGCGGTGCAGGAACCCGCGGGACGGCGGTCGGCGATGGCCATGGCCTTGCGTCGCTGGCGCCGCCCGTCCCGCGCCAGGGTCATACCCTCAAGTCGGCGGCCAGCTGTTCCGATACTGCTGTACGAAAGCTGCTCCGCAACTGCCATGATCGCGCCCGCAAGTCCGATGGACGACCAGCCGGCCTCGAGCCGGGGTGCATCGATGCCGCCGCCCGGCCCCGCTGCGCCCGCCGGCTCGGTGCGGCCCCGCTCATGCTGATCGACCTGTTGCAAGACCCGGCCGGGCTGACCGCAGGGCTGGCGATGCTGGGCGCCAGCGCCGCCGGCGGCGCCTGGGCGTCCAACCGCTGGCAGCGCCGGCGGGCGCGGCCGGCCCGCAGCGCGGCCCCGTCGGACGTCGATCGCATCACCGGATCGATGTCGCGCGCGCGCTTCGAGGCGCTGCTGGTCGAGCGGCTCGCCGCGGCCGAGCGCAGGGGCGGCGGCATCGGCCTGATCTACGCGGGCCTGGATGGCTTCCGCCTCGTCAACGACAACCACGGTCACGTCTTCGGCGACGAGGTGCTGCGCAGCACGGCCGAGCGGCTGCGCGCGCTGTGCGGACCGGCAATGCCGCTGTGTCGCGTGGCCGGGGACGAGTTCGCGATCCTCGTCGACGCGCCGGGAGGAGCCGACGAAGCCCTGGCGCGGCGGCTGGTCGAGGCTTTCGCCGACGCCTTGAAGGTCGGCAGCCAGTCGGTCTCGGTGGGCCTGTCGGCAGGCATCGCCAGGGCGCCCGAACACAGCGGCGGCGCAAGGCTGCTGGGCAAGGCGGCCGCGGCCATGCGCTCGGTCAAGCGCGGCGGCGGCGGCGCGCATGCGTTGTTCGACCCGCAGATCGAGGCCCAGCAGCGCGAGGAGTTCACGATCGCGCGCGAACTGCGCCAGGCCATCGACAAGCACGAACTCGAACTCGTCTACCAACCCAAGATCGACGCGCAAAGCCTGCAGGTCACGGCCGTCGAGGCGCTGCTGCGCTGGCGCCACCCGACGCTGGGCGCGGTCAGCCCGGCCCGCTTCATCCCCGTCGCCGAGAAGCACGGCCTGATCAAGGCCATCGGCAACTGGGTGCTCGACCGGGCGCTGGTGCAGGCCGCCGAATGGCGTCGCGCGGGCCTGCGCATGCGCGTGGCGATCAATGTCTCGGGCTACCAGATGCGGCAGGACGAATTCGCCGCGCGGCTCGGACGGGGACTCAGGGCGCACGGCCTCACGCCGGGACGCTTCACCTGCGAGATCACCGAATCCGTCGCCATGGAGGACACGGCCGTGACGCGCAACGCCTTTGCGCGCCTGGGCGAGATCGGCGTCCACGTCTCGATCGACGACTTCGGCACCGGCCACTCCAACCTGTCGGCCTTGCGCCGTCTGCCGGCCGAGGAACTCAAGATCGACCGCGCCTTCGTGGCCGACATGCTGCACAGCGAGGAGGCGCGCACCATCGTGCTGACCATCCTGCAGATGGCGCGCGCGCTCAAGCTGCGCGTGGTGGCCGAGGGCGTCGAGACGGTGGCCCAGCGCGACCTGCTGGTGATGCTGGGCTGCGACGAACTGCAGGGCTACCTGTTCGCCCGGCCGATGAGCGCGCGCGCGATCGGCATCTGGGCCTGCGACGCGTCGTCGACGCTGACCCAGAGCTTCAGGCCTTCGCTGTTCAAGGAGACCGTCGCCTGCCACGATCCGCCGGCGCTGCGGCAGGTGATCCCGGGCCGCGGCTGATCGCGCCGGCGCGCCCGGCGCGCCTACTGGACCACCCGGCCGTCGGCGCCGAACATCGCGAAGTCGACGTAGTTCGAGACACCGCGCTCCTTGTCCGCGAAATCCAGCACAAAGTTGCCGACATCGATGGACTTGGCCCGCTTCAGGGCGGCGGACAACTTGGCGGGTGTCGGATCGGGCGTCGAGTCCAGCACCTTGACCAGCGCCTTGCAGGCGATGAAGCCCTCGATCGAGCGGGCCGACAGGTGCGTATCGGTCGAGGCCTTGCGCAGCTGCAGGTATTCGCGCACCACCGCCACCTGCGTCTGCGTGGCCAGCGGCAGCACGACCGAGAAGGCGTATCCGCGCGCGCGCTTGGGCCCCAGGGCCTTGAGCAGCGCGTCGCCGTCGATGATGGACATGCCGTACAGCGTGCCGGTCCCCTTGACGGCCGCGTATTCCTTGACGAACTCGATCGCGGCCGCCGTGGTCGCCCCCAGGAAGACGACTTGCGGCTGCACCTTCGCGATCTCGGCCACCGCCTTCGCCACCGCCGTGGTATTGCGCTGGTAGCCGGCACGCACGAGCAGCGTGATGCCGTAGCGCCGGGCCGCGGCATCGGCACCGGCCAGCACGTCGCGGCCCAGGCTGTCGTCCTGGTACAGCAGGGCGACGCGCTTGATGCCGAGGAAGGAGATCTGGCTGAACAGCCGCGCGATCTCGTCCCGGTAGCGCGCCTTGACCGGATACAGGTTCGGCGCCTTGGCCAGCGAGGCGGCGCCGGAAACGGCGCCCACCATCGAGACATGGGTCTGATCGAGCACGCCGTCCTTGGCCAGCGCTTCGAGGTTGTCGGTGCCCACCGTGCCGATCAGGGCCACGGGCGCATCGCTGGCGATCAACTCGCGCGTCAGGCGCACGGTCGCGTCGGGTTTCTGGGCGTCATCGCGGGTCACGAGTTTGAGCGGCCGCCCGCGCACGCCGCCCTGGGCGTTGACGGCATCGACGCACAGCTGCACGCCGGCGTGGATGGCCAGGCCCGTCACGGCCTGCGAGCCGGTGAACGGCGCCACCTGGCCGATGACGATCGGATCGGCGGCGCGGGCCGCCGCCGGGCATCCCAGCAGGGCGACGGAAGCGATCGGCAGCAGTCCGATCGAAGCGATCCGTACGAACAGGCGTCGGGCAAAGTGGTGATTCATCGTGAAATTCTTGCGCTCGTTTGCCATGTTCGGCTCGGACCGCCAGTTTCGCACCGACGCGCGGCACGCTCAGCCGGCATCGATCAGCCCGCGCTGGCGCAGCAGCGGCTCGACCCGGGCCGCGCGGCCCCTGAACGCCCGGTAGGCCGCGCCCGGCTCGACGCTGTTGCCGGTGGCGTAGATATGGCGCTGCAACCGCGCCGCGGTCGCGGCGTCGAAGGGATCGCCGGCCTCGACGAAGGCGTCGTGGCCATCGGCGGCCAGCACCTCGGCCCAGAGGTAGACGTAGTACTGCGCGGCGTAGGCGCTGCCCGCGAACAGATGCTGGAAATGGACCAGGCGGTGGTTCATCCCCACGCCCTGCGGCAGCCCCAGGCGCTGCATCAGATCGGACTCGAAGGCGCAGAGGTCGTGTGGCGGTTCGGCGTCGGTGAGGCCGTGCACGGCCTGGTCGACGAGCGCGCTCGCGAGGTAGCGCAGGGTCTCGTAGCCCTGGCCGAAACGGCGTGCACGCTGCAGCCGCTCGATCAGCGCATCCGGTATCGGCGCACCGGTGTCGAGATGGCGCGCATGGCGGCGCAGCACCTCGGGCTCGGCGATCCAATGCTCGAACAGCTGCGACGGCAGCTCGACGAAGTCGCGCAGCACCTGCGTGCCGGCCAGGCGCTCGTATTCGACATCCGAGAGCAGCCCGTGCAGCCCATGGCCGAACTCGTGGAACAGCGTGCGCGCATCGTCCAGCGACAGCAGCGTCGGATGGCCGGCGGCGAAGTTGTTGTTGTTGACGATGATCGGCCGCTCGCGGCCGCCGTTGCGCGTCTGCAGCCGCAGGCTGCTCATCCAGGCGCCGCTGCGCTTGCCCGGCCGCGCGAGGTTGTCCTGCAGGAAGACGCCGACGGCGGCGCCGGCGGCGTCGTGGACCTCGTAGGCGCGCACCGAGGGGTGGTGCACCGGGAGGTCGGCGCGCGCCGTGAAGCGCAGGCCGAACAGCCGCTGCGCGCAGTCGAAGGCCGCCTCGACGACGCGCTCGAGCTGGAAATACGGCTTCACCTCGGCATCGTCGACGGCGTAGCGCTCGCGGCGCACGCGCTCGGCCCAGTAGCGCCAGTCCCAGGGCTCGATCACGCCCTGCAGGCCCTGCGCCTGCATCGCCTCGAGCAGCGCGCCGCGCTCGCGCTCGACCGCCGCCAGCGCCAGCGGCCAGACGCGGCCGAGCAGGCCTTGCACCGCGGCCGGGCTGCCGGCCATGGTGTCGGTCAGCGCATGGTCCGCGTAGCAGGCGTGGCCGTGCAGCCGCGCGAGTTCGTTGCGCAGGCGCAGGATGTCGCGCGCGATGCCGGCGTTGTCCCGCTCGCCGCGCCCGGCCCAGGCGCGCCAGACGCGCTCGCGCAGGTCGCGCCGCGTCGCATGCGTGAGGAAGGGCACGACCTGCGAACGCGCCAGCGTCAGCGCATGGCCCGCGATCCCGCGCTCGGCCGCGGCGGTGCGGGCGACCTCGCGCACGCTGTCGGGCAGGCCGGCGAGGTCGGCCTCGCCCTGCAGCGGCAGCACCCAGCTCGACTCCTCCTGCAGCAGGTTCTGCGCATAGCGCGTCGTCAGCTGCGCATGCTGCTGCGTCAGCTCGGCGCAGCGGCGCTGGCCGGCGGCGTCGAGCCGGGCGCCGGCGCGCACGCAATCCAGGTGCAGCCGCTCGACCAGCCGCCGCGGCTCGGCCGCCAGCGCGTCGCGCCGGGCATGCAGCGCATCCAGGCGCTCGAAATAACCGGCATGGCGGTGGATCGCGCTGTGATGGGCTGCCAGCGGCGCCGCCAGGGCGCGCTGCACGGCCTGCAGCTCGGCGCTCGCGGCCGACGCGGTGAGGCCGTGGAAGACGGCGCCGATGCGCGCCAGCAGCCGGCCCGCGCGGTCGAAGGCGGCCGCGGTGTTCTCGAAATCGGGCGCCGCCGCATCGGCGGCGATGGCGTCGACCTCGGCGCGATGCTCGGCCATCGCCAGCCGCAGCGCGGGCTCGAAATCGGCCGCACTCAGCTCGGCGTAGGGCGGCAGGCCATGGGGCGCGTCCCAGTCGCGCAGCAGGGGATTGTTCGACATGACTCAATGCCCGCTGCGGATCGCCTTCTCGTCGTCCTCTCGGTAGCGACGGTTGGCGCAGGTGCTGGTCCAGTTGCCGCGGTCGTCCTCGAGCGCCGTCGAGTCCCGGATCCAGGCCTCGTTGCGCTGGTTCCAGTCCTGCAGCCGCTGGCGCAGCGCCTCGGCCTCGGCGTTGTAGGCGGCCACCGCCTGCTCGCTCTTGGCGCTCAGCGCCTTGCGCTCGCCCTCGAGGCTGGTCTTGAGCTTGTCGAGCTGGCCGCGCTCGGTGTCGAGCTGGTCGCGCACGCGGTCCGCGCGCGACCCCGCGGGCGGGCTGGCATTGAATTCCGCGACCTGGTCGTTCCAGGTCTGGACGCGCACGCCATAGGCCTTCATGCGCGCGCTCAGGTCCTCGGCCTGGCGCTTGAAATCGTCGATCGGGGCGCGATCGGCGTCGAGCTTCTGGCGCGCTGCGGCGAGGTCGCTCTTCTCCTGCGCGAGCGGGGCGCGGCGCTGCTCCAGCACGGCCTGGCGGGCATGCAGCGCTTCGTCCTGCTGCAGGCAGCTGCGCAGCTGCTCGCGCGTGAGCACCGGCGCGCCCGCCGCTGCCGTGCCCAGCGACAGCGTCCGGGGCGGTGTCTGCGCGAGCGCCTGCGCGCCCAGCACCAGGCCGGCCGCGAGACCGAGGATCAATTTGAAGGACATGGCATTCCTCGCAGGCTGGGGCCGGCCGGCGCCGTCCCGTCGTTCGATGATGCCACCCTTGGGGACCGCCGCGGCTCCGGCCAAACGCGGGCCTGCGCGCCGCGCCGCTGTGGCACAGTGCGCAGCCTTGCCATCCGCCGTGCGCCGCCATGACCAGCCCTTGCCGAATCCACCGCCGCGCCAACCCGCCATGGCGCTGAAATCCACCATCTTCAAGGCGACGCTGCAGATCGCCGACATGGACCGCGCGCATTACGCGACGCAGTCGCTGACGCTGGCGCGCCACCCTTCGGAGACCGACGAGCGCCTGATGATGCGGCTGCTGGCCTGGTCGCTGCAGACGCCGGCGGACGAGGACGACGGCGCGCTGCTGTTCGGGCGCGGCATCTCCGACACCGACGAACCCGACCTCTGGCACCACAGCCTCGACGGCCGCCTGCGCCATTGGGTCGAGGTCGGCCAGCCCGACGACCGCCGCCTGGCCAAGGCCAGCGGCCGCGCCGACCGCGTGACGGTCTACGTCTACGCCGCGGCGGCGCCGATCTGGTGGGCCGCGATCAAGGGCAAGGTCGCGCGCCTGTCCAACCTCGAGGTCTGGCAGGTGCCGGCGCCGCAGAGCCAGGCGCTGGCGGCGCTGGCCGCGCGCTCGATGCAGCTGCAGGTGACGATCCAGGACGCCCAGCTCTGGGTCGGCAACGGCGAGCACAGCGTCGAGATCCACCCGCAGCGGCTGTTCCCATGATCGACGACGATCCCTATCTCTGGCTCGAGGAGGTCGAGGGCGAGCGCGCGCTGGCCTGGGTGCGCGCGCGCAATGCCGCGACCGAGGCCGAGCTCGAGTCCCGCCCCGGCTGCGGCGCGCTGCGCGAGTCGCTGCGCGAGGTGCTCGACGCGCGCGACCAGATCCCCTATGCGACGCGGCGCGGCGACCATCTCTACAACCTCTGGCGCGACGCCGACCATGCGCGCGGCCTGTGGCGCCGCACGACGCTGGACGAGTACCGCCGCCGCGAGCCGCGCTGGCAGACGCTGATCGACCTCGACGCGCTCGGCGCCGCCGAGGGCCAGGCCTGGGTCTGGGCCGGCGCGACGGCGCTCGGACCGGCCTACCGGCGCGCCCTGGTCTCGCTCTCGCGCGGCGGCTCGGACGCCGTCGTCGTGCGCGAATTCGACCTCGACCGCCGCGCCTTCGTCGCCGGCGGCTTCGAGCTGCCCGAAGCCAAGTCGCGCGTCGCCTGGAGCGGTGCCGACGAGGTCTACGTCGGCACCGATTTCGGCCCCGGATCGCTCACCGACTCGGGCTACCCCCGGCTCATCAAGCGCTGGCGCCGCGGCCAGCCGCTGAGCGAGGCGCAGACCGTCTACGAGGGCGCGGCCGCCGATGTCTCGGCCTTCGTCAGCGTCGATGCGACGCCGGGCTGGGAGCGCACGATCGTCGGCAGCGCGGTCGACTTCTACAGCGACCGCCGGTTCCTGCTCGACGGCGGGCACCGCATCGCGATCGACAAGCCGGCCGATGCGCAGCTCGAATTCCGGCGCGACCGCGTCTTCATCGAGCTGCGCAGCGACTGGGCGCTGGCGGACGGCCATGGCTGGCCGCGCGGTTCGCTGCTCGTCGCCGACGCCGCGGCGTACCTGCGCGGCGGGCGCGCCTTCACGCCGCTGTTCACGCCCACGCCGACGCGCTCGCTCGCCGGCCATGCCTGCGGCCGCGACGCGGTCTGGCTGACCGTGCTCGACGATGTCGCCAGCCGCATCGAGGAATGGACCGAGGTCGACGGGCGCTGGCAGCGGCGCGAGGTCGCCGCGCCCTACCCCGGCCGGCTCGAGGTCACGGCGCTGCACGACCCGCTCGTCGCCAGCGACGCGCTGGCCGAGTGCTACTGGCTCAACGGCGCCGATTTCCTGCGTCCCGACCAGCTCGAGCTCGGCCGGGCCGGCAGCGATGCGCGCGAGCGGCTGAAGTCGCGCCCGGCATTCTTCGACGCCGCCGGCATGCGCGTCGAGCAGCGCTTCGCGACCAGCCGCGACGGCACGCGCGTGCCCTATTTCATCGTCTGGCCGCGCGACGCCCGCGCGGACGGCGCCGAGGGCGACCACCCGACGCTGCTCTACGGCTACGGCGGCTTCGAGGTCTCGCTCACGCCCTCGTACTCGGGCACGCTGGGGCGCGCCTGGACCGGGCGCGGCGGCGTCTACGTGCTGGCCAACATCCGCGGCGGCGGGGAATTCGGACCCGCCTGGCACCAGGCGGCGGTGCGGGAGCACAAGCAGCGCAGCTACGACGACTTCGCCGCCGTCGCCGCCGATCTCGTCGCCGGCGGCGTGACGCGGCCGCAGCGCCTGGGCATCATGGGCGGCAGCAACGGCGGGCTGCTCGTCGGCGCGACGATGGTGCAGCGGCCCGAGCTCTTCGGCGCCGTCGTCTGCCAGGTGCCGCTGCTCGACATGAAGCGCTACAGCCGGCTGCTCGCCGGCGCCTCCTGGATGGCCGAATACGGCGACCCCGAGCGGGCCGGGGACTGGGCCTGGATCTCGACTTACAGCCCCTACCAGAACGTCAAGCCCGGCGTCCGGATGCCGCGCGTGCTGTTCGACACCAGCACGCGCGACGACCGCGTCCACCCCGGCCACGCGCGCAAGATGGCGGCGCGCATGCTGGACCAGGGCCACGCCGTGCTGTATTGGGAGAACATCGAGGGCGGCCACGGCGGCGCCGCCGACAACGCCCAGCGCGCGCGCATGATGGCGCTCGAATTCACCTTCCTGTGGCTCCAGCTCGGCGAGCCCGCGTCCCCGCCTCGATGCTGAGCTGGATCGACGACGACCTGCCCCTGCCGCCGACGAGCCTGGCCCTGGGGCCGGGCAGCGAGGCGCCCGGACTCGTCGCCGCCGGCGGCCGGGTCGAGCCGCGGCGGCTCGAGGAGGCCTACCGCAAGGGCATCTTTCCCTGGTACAGCGCGGGCCAGCCGGCGCTCTGGTGGGCGCCCGATCCGCGCATGGTGCTGGCGCTGGCCGACTTCCATCTCTCGCACACGATGCGCAAGACGCTGCGGCGCTTCCGCCGCGCCGTGCGCGAGGGCCGCTGCGAGCTGCGCTTCGACAGCGCCTTCGAGCGCGTCATCGGCGCCTGCGCGCGCACGCCGCGCGCGCACCAGGACGGCACCTGGATCGTGCCCGAGGTGGCGCGTGCCTACACCGCCTGGCACCGCGCCGGCCGCGTCCACAGCGTCGAGACCTGGCAGGACGGCGATCTCGTCGGCGGCCTGTATTTCGTCTGCATCGGCCGCATGTGCTTCGGCGAATCGATGTTCGCGCGCCGCAGCGACGCCTCGAAGATCGCGCTCGCCGGCTTCGTCGCCGCCTGCCGCGCACGCGGCGTCGATCTCATCGACTGCCAGCAGAACACCGGCCACCTGGCCTCGTTCGGCGCGCGCGAGATGGCGCGCGACGAGTTCGAGCGCCGGCTCGCCGCGGCCGTCGCCGCGCCGCCGGGCGCCGATTGGTCCTATGATGATTCGGCCTGGGACCTCGTCCTGGGCGATCCGGACGCCTCGACGTGACCCATCTCAAGGACCTGCCGCTGCGCTCGCTGCAGTTCTATGCGACGGCGCCCTACCCCTGCAGCTACCTGCCGCAGCGGCAGGCGCGCTCGCAGGTCGCCACGCCCAGCCACCTGATCCACGCCGACACCTATTCGGGCCTCGTCGCCGCCGGCTTCCGGCGCAGCGGCCTGTTCACCTACCGGCCCTATTGCGACGGCTGCCGGGCCTGCGTGCCGCTGCGCATCCCGGTCGCCGGTTTCGCGCCCACGCGCAGCCAGCGCCGGGGCTGGAAGGCGCATGCGGACCTGAAGGCGCGCGTGCTCAAGCTCGGCTTCGTGGCCGAGCATTACGAGCTCTACCTGCGCTACCAGTCGGGCCGCCACAGCGGCGGCGGCATGGACCACGACAGCGTCGACCAGTACACGCAGTTCCTGCTCCAGAGCCGCGTCAACTCGCGCCTGGTCGAATTCCGCGCACCCGCCGCCGACGGCGGGCCCGGGGCGCTGAAGATGGTCTCCATCCTCGACGTGCTCAGCGACGGCATCTCGGCCGTCTACACCTATTACGAGCCCGAGGCGGGCACAAGCTACGGCACCTACGGCGTGCTGTGGTTGATCGAGCAGACGCGCCTGCTCAAGCTGCCGCATGTCTACCTCGGCTACTGGATCGCCGAGAGCCCGAAGATGGCCTACAAGGCCCAGTTCAGGCCGCACGAGCTGCTCGTCGACGGGCGCTGGCAGGCGGCCGACGCGGTGGCGGCCGCGCCGGCCGCCGCGCCGGACATCTGAACCCGCGTCGGGCTCCCTGCCTCAGGCCGCGCGCCAGACCTCGCCGTCCCGGCGCGCGCGGCCCTCGCCTTCGAGCTTGAGCAGATGCGCCAGCAGCGAGCGCGCGGCCACGCCGTGGCGCGCCGGCGGCACGTCGTCGTAGACGCGCGGCACCAGGCCCGCGAGCGTGGCGGGCCCGACCGCCTGCAGCGCCGCGGCGACGCGCGCCTCGCGCCGCAGCCGATGCGCGATCAGCCCCGCGACGAGCGCCTGCGGGTCGGCGACGAGCCAGCCATGTCCCGGCGCCAGCCATGCCAGCGCTTCCCGCTGCAGCCGCGCGAGCGAGCTCAGATAGGCCGCCATGTCGCCGTCGGGCGGGTTGATGACGACGGTCGAGCCCTGCATCACATGGTCGCCGGTGAACAGCAGCCGCTCCTCCTCGAGCAGGTAGCACAGGTGGTTCGAGGCATGGCCGGGCGTGTGGATGGCGCGCAGCGTCGCCCCCGGCGCCGCCTGCAGTCGCTCGCCGTCGGCGAGCTCGCGCGCGCTGACGAAGCTCGCGTCCTGGGCCTCGCCCGCGGGGGCCGAACGCCCCAGCAGCTCGGCGCCCGTGGCCTGCGCCAGCGCGCGCGCCGCGGGCGCATGGTCGATGTGGGTGTGGGTGACGAGGATGCGCTCGATGCGTCCGGGCGCGGCCGCGATCAGCGCCCGCACATGGCCGGCATCGTCGGGCCCGGGATCGATCACGGTCCAGCGCTCGCCGCCGCCGACCAGGTAGCTGTTCGTCCCCGGCCCGGTCATCATGCCCGGATTCGGCGCCGTGACGCGGATCACGCGCGTCGACAGGCGCACGGCGCGGCCGGCGACGAGGTCGCTCCAGGCCAGGCCGTCGCCCTCGGGGTCGAGTCGCGCGACCTCGGCGTAGGCGGGGTCGGTGGGCAGCAGCAGCGTCGGTCCGCGCACCGTGCGCGCGCGCCGCGGCAGCGTCAGCGTCGGCCGCGGCTGGGACCGGATCGCGGCCAGCGCCGCGTCGGCGCTGGCATGGCGGGCGAGGAACTGCAGCGTGTGCCGCGTCACCGGCAGCAGCTTGAGCCCGCGCGCGGGGTCCAGCGCCTCGCCGGGCGCCAGCCACATCAGTTCCTGCGCCTCGCCGCGGTCGGCCTGCGCCTCCTGCCCGGCCGGGGCGCGGGCGGCGAAGAAGCGCGTGTCGAAGCGCCTGGGCAGCCCCGGCGGGGTCAGCCAATGGCTGTAGTAGACGAGGCCGCGCAAGTCCAGCCGCAGCCCCGCGCCGCGGCACAGATCGGCGATGCCGGTCTCGCCCGCCGCCAGCCGCGCGCGCCAGGGGTGCAGCGCGGCGGCGTCGAAGGCGGCATCGGCGAGCAGCAGGCCGACCTCCTCGTAGGTCTCGCGCAGCGCGGCGACGAGGTAATCCAGCCCGCCCGCCGCGAGTCCCAGCGCCGCGCTCCAATGCGCGTCGTCGCCGCCGACGCAGCAGCCATGGGCGAGGCGGTCGCGCGCGTCGAGCACGCCGCCGGGGAACACGGCGGCGCCGCTGCGCAGGTCGCCTGCGCGCTCGGCGCGGCGCAGCATCAGCACCTCGAGCCCGGCCGCGCCGTCGCGCAGCAGCAGCAGCGACGCGGCGTGGCGCACGGCCGGGTCCGCCCGCGCCTCCATCAGCGGTTCACATCGACGACGATGCGCCCGCGCACGGCGCCGTCGAGCAGCGGCAGCGCCTCGGCGACCGCCGCGGCCAGGCCGATGCGCCGGGCCACCGTGCCGACGAGCGGCGCGTCGACCGTGCGCGCCAGCCGCTCCCAGGCCTGGACGCGGCGCGCGCGCGGCGCCATCACGCTGTCGACGCCGATCAGCGCCACGCTGCGCAGGATGAAGGGCGCCACCGTCAGCGGCAGGTCCATGCCCTGCGCCAGGCCGCAGGCGGCGACGGTGCCGCCGTAGCGCGTCGAGGCGCAGGCGTTGGCCAGCGTGTGCGAACCGACCGCATCGACGACGCCGGCCCAGCGCTCCTTCTGCAGCGGCTTGCCGGGAGCGGACAACGTCTCGCGCGGGATCACCTCGGCCGCGCCGAGTTCGCGCAGGTACTCGGCCCCGCCCGCCTTGCCGGTCGCGGCGACGACGCGATAGCCGGCGCGTGCCAGCAGCGCCACCGCGTACGAGCCCACGCCGCCGCTGGCGCCGGTGACGAGGATCTCGCCCGTGCCGGGGACGACGCCGCGCTTCTCCAGCGCCATCAGGCACAGCATCGCGGTGTAGCCGGCGGTGCCGATCGCCATCGCCTCGT
This sequence comes from Burkholderiales bacterium, assembly GCA_018971105.1. GTDB lineage: Bacteria > Pseudomonadota > Gammaproteobacteria > Burkholderiales > Burkholderiaceae_C > Rubrivivax. The sequence goes on along the minus strand of JAGWVB010000031.1, from coordinate 11,237 downwards.
AGGCGTCGAGCGCCTCGGGCAGCCGCACGAGCCAGTCGCCGCTGACGCGCGCCTTCTGCGCCAGGCCGCCCCAGTGGGTCTCGCCCACGCCCCAGCCGTTGAGGATGACGCGGTCGCCGGGCTTCCACTCGGCATGCGCGCTGGCCTTGACGGTGCCGGCGAAGTCGATGCCCGGCACCATCGGCCAGCGGCGCACGACGGGCGCGCGGCCGCTGATCGCCAGTGCGTCCTTGTAGTTCAGGGTCGAGGCATCGACGTCGACATCGACGGCACCCGCCTCGACCGCCGGCAGCGCGCTTTCGTCGAGCTCGCGCAGCGTGGCGGCGGTGGACTTGTCGGGGTTCTGTTCGAGGACGATGGCGCGGAACATGGCACTCCTTCAGTGGTGTAACGGATACGGTCTCAGATGATGCGCCTGGACGGCGCCGGCTGCGCGGCGGGGCGCAGCAGGCGGCGCATGCACCACAGGCCGAGCACCGGCCCCGGCAGCAGCAGCCAGGCGACGCGCACGCCCAGTGGCGGCCAGGCCGAGGTCGCGGCGGCGATCGAGAAGGTCGTGAGCCCGAATCCGATGCTGTTCTGCAGCGCCAGCGCGCTGCCGACCAGGGCCGGCGGGCAGGCGCGCACCGACAGCGCCGAGAACTGCGGCGAATCGGCGACGACGGCCACGCCCCACAGGCCGAGCAGCGCGAGCCCGAGCGCGCCGGGCAGCGCCGCCGCCAGCCAGGGGTAGAGGGCGCAGATCGCGCCCGAGGTCGCGAGCGCGATCGCGGCCACGCGCGCACTGCCCACGCGCGCGCTCGCGATCCCGCCGCCGATGCAGCCGAGCGCGCCGAGCGCGATCGTCACAAAGGCCCAGCCCGAGACCGCGCGCGGCGCGGCGCCCGGCCCCAGCACCGGCAGCAGCAGCAGCGGCACCAGGGTCCAGAAGCTGTACAGCTCCCACATATGGCCGAAATAGCCGAGGGCCGAGGCGCGGAACTCGGGCACCCTGAAGGCCTCGAGCACCTGGCCCCAGCCCGCCGCGCGCGCTGCGCGCCGCAGATGCGGCCCGTCGCCGAGCAGCGCGATCGCCGCGCCGCCCGCCAGCGCCAGCACCGACGAGGCGAGGATCGCCCCCTGCCACGACACCGAGGCCCCGAGCATGCGGATGCCGTGCGGCAGCGCCGTGCCCAGCGTCAGCATGCCGACGAGCAGGCCCAGGCTGCGCCCGGCGCGCTGCGGGTCCCAGCTCACGATCAGCTTCATCCCCAGCGGGTAGATGCCGGCCAGCGTGATGCCGACCAGGAAGCGCAGTGCCAGCGCGCTCGGCAGGCCCTGGCTGAAGAGCGCGAAGGCCGCATTCGCGCTCGCGCCCAGGAGGCTGCAGACGGCGAAGATGCGGCTCGCCCGGTAGCGGTCGGCGAGGCCGCTGAGCGAGAACAGCAGCGTGCCGACGATGAAGCCGCCCTGCACCGCGTTCGTGAGCCAGCCGAGGTCGGCGGTCGTCAGCCCCCAGAGATGGCGCAGGTCGTCGGCCGCGCTGTTGGCGCTGAACCAGAGCGAGGTGCCGCCCAGCTGCGCGAGGACGATCCAGAACACGGGCTTGCGCTGCATGGGGCGCCGACCTTACACGCCCGGCGCGCGGCGCGCGGATTCGTAGAGGCAGACGGCGGCCGCGGCGGCGACGTTGAGCGACTCCTCGCCGCCCGGCTGCGGGATGCGCACCTGCAGCGCGCAGCGCGCCAGCAGCGATGCGCCCACGCCCTGCCCTTCATGCCCCAGCACCCAGGCGCAGGGACGCGGCAGCGGCGCCTCGCCCAGGCGCGCGCCGGCATGCGAGCTCGTCGCCACCAGCGGCAGGCGCAGCGCATCCAGCGCCGCCTCGTCCAGGCCCTCGAGCAGGCGCAGCCCGAAATGCGCCCCCATGCCGGCGCGCAGCACCTTGGGCGACCACAGCGCCGCCGTGCCCTTGAGCGCCAGCACCTGGGTGCAGCCGAAGGCCGCCGCGCTGCGCAGGATGCTGCCGACGTTGCCGGCGTCCTGCAGCCGGTCGAGCACGACGCTGGCCGCGCCGGCATCGAGCGCGGCCGGCGGCGGCAGCTCGATCAGGAAACCCAGCGCCGCCGGCGATTCGAGCCCGCTGATGGTCCTGAACAAGGCGGCCGGCAGCACGGCGACCTGCGCCGCGGTGGCGGCGAGTTCGCGCAGCGCCGCCGCGCCCCAGGCGGCCTCGCTGACGACGGCCTGCGCCGCGCCGCCGCCGCGCGCGCGCAGCGCCGCGCACAGGTGTTCGCCCTCGATCCAGACCTGGCCCAGCTTGCGGTACGCGGCGCCGTCCTGCTGCAACTTGCGCAGCCGCACGAGCAGCGGGTTGTCCCGCGAGGTGATCGTCTGGACGCGGCTCATGTGCGCCCTTCGAGCGCCGCCCGCACCGGCGCGTAGCTGCGGCGATGCGCCGCGCAGGGGCCGTGCGCGCGCAGCGCGGCCAGGTGGTCGGCCGTGGGGTAGCCCTTGTGCGCGGCGAAGCCGTAGGCCGGAAAGCGCTCGTGCAATTCGCCGCACAGGCGGTCGCGCTCGACCTTGGCCAGGATCGACGCGGCCGAAATCGCCGCGACCTTGGCGTCGCCCTTGACGATGGCCGCCGCCGGCATGCGCAGCAGCGGCACGCGGTTGCCGTCGACGACGACGCGCGCCGGCAGCAGCCGCAGGCCGTCGACGGCGCGCCGCATCGCCAGCAGCGTCGCCTGCAGGATGTTGAGGCGGTCGATCTCCTCGACGCTGGCGCTGGCGACGGCGCAGCACAGCGCATGGGCGCGGATCTCGTCGGCCAGGCGCTCGCGCCGGCGCGGGCTCAGCGTCTTCGAATCGGCCAGGCCGCGGATCGGGTGCAACTCGTCGAGGATCACGGCCGCGGCCAGCACCGGCCCGGCGAGCGGACCCCGGCCGGCCTCGTCGACGCCGGCGACGAGGCCGGGCCGCTCCCAGCCCGGGCCGAGCTGTTCAAGGCGAAAGGACTTGCGCGATGGCATCGGTGGCACGGCGCGCGGTGTCGCGGCGCAGCAGCAGGTGGAGTTCCTCGAAGCGCGCCGCGACGCGCGCCGCGCCCGCCGCGTCGTCGAGCCAGGCCAGCGTCGCGCGCGCCAGCGCGACCGGCTCGCAGTCGGACTGCAGCAGTTCGGGGACGACGAATTCGCGGCACAGGATGTTGGGCAGGCCGACCCAGGGCTGGTAGCGCATGCGCTTCATGATCTGCCAGCTCAGACCGGCCATGCGGTAGCCGATCACCATCGGGCGCTTGAACAGCGCCGCCTCGAGCGTCGCCGTGCCGCTGGCGATCAGCGTCACGTCGCAGGCGGCGAGCGCGGCGTGCGACTGGCCGTCGACGATGGCCAGCGGCGCGCCGGGCGCATGCTCGGCCGCCAGCGCCTCGATGCGCGCACGCAGGCCGGGCACGGCCGGCAGCACGAAGCGCAGCGCCGGCCGCTGCCGGTGCAGCAGCGCGACGCTGCGCAGGAAGGCGGGCGCGATGTGCTCGATCTCGCCGCGCCGGCTGCCCGGCAGCACGGCGACGACGAGGTCCGAATCCGCGAGCCCGAGCGCGGCACGGCTGGCCGCGCGCGGCGGCGCGAGCGCAATCGCATCGGCCAGCGGGTGGCCGACATAGGTCGCGCCGACGCCATGGCGCTGCAGCAGCTCGGGCTCGAACGGGAACAGGCACAGCACCTGGTCGCAGCTCGCGGCCATCTTCGCCGCGCGGCCGCCGCGCCAGGCCCAGATCGAGGGGCAGACGAAATGGATCGTCTTCACGCCGTGCTGCTTCAGGCGCTGCTCGAGCCCGAGGTTGAAATCGGGCGCATCGACGCCGACGAAGGCCGCCGGCGGCTGCGCCAGCAGCCGCGACGCGAGCGCGGCGCGGATGGCCGCGATCTCGCGGTAATGGCGCAGCGCGTCGACATAGCCGTGCACGGCCAGCTTTTCGTGCGGCCACCAGGACTCGAAGCCCTGCGCCGCCATGCGCGGGCCGCCGATGCCGGCCGTGCGCACCTCGGGCCAGCGCGCCTTCAGGCCCTGCAGCAGCAGTCCGGCGAGCAGGTCGCCCGAGGCCTCGCCGGCGACGAGCGCGAGTTGCATGGCGGCGCGCGCCGGGTCAACGCACGATGCCGCGCGTCGAGCCGGCGAGGAAGCCCAGCAGCGCGTCGACATCGGCGTCGCCGCCCTCGACGCTGCCGCGCAGCGCGGCGATCGCCTGGCGCGCCGCCTCCAGCGTCAGGCCCTCGCGGTAGAGCAGCTTGTGCATCTGCTTGACGAGGGCGAGGCGCTCGCGGCCCCAGCCGCGCCGGCGCAGGCCTTCGGCGTTGATGCCGTGCACGGCCAGCGGGTTGCCGGCCACGGTCATGAACGGCGGCACGTCCTGCGCGACATGGCTCTGGAATCCGGTGATCACATGCGCGCCGACCTTGCAGAACTGGTGCACGCCGGTGAGCCCGCCGATCACCGCCCAGTCGCCGACATGGACGTGGCCGGCCAGCGTCGCGTTGTTCGCGAGCACGGTGCGGTGCCCGACCTGCACGTCGTGCGCGATGTGCACGTAGGCCATGACCCAGTTGTCGTCGCCGACGCGGGTGATGCCCACGTCCTGCACCGTGCCGCGGTTGAAGGTGCAGAACTCGCGGATGACGTTGCGGTCGCCGATCTGCAGCGCGGTCGGCTCGCCGCCGTACTTCATGTCCTGCGGCGCGCCGCCGAGCGCCGCATGGGCGTGGATGCGGTTGTCGCGGCCGATCGTCGTCGGGCCCTCGATCGTGCAATGCGAGCCTATCGTCGTGCCGTCGCCGACGACGACGCCGGCGCCGATCACCGCATAGGGGCCGACCGTGACCGTCGATGCCAGTTCGGCACCGGCATCGACGAGGGCCGTCGCGTGGATCCGGGTCATGGGCTCAGGCGTTCGGGTCGACCTTGCGCATCGTGCACATCAGGTCGGCCTCGACCACCACCTTGTCGCCGACCAGCCCGCGCGCCTTGTAGCGGTAGATGCCGGCCTTGGCGCGGTCCAGCGCGGCCTCGAGGATGAGCTGGTCGCCCGGGACCACGGGCTGCTTGAAGCGGGCGTTGTCGATGCCGGCGAAATAGACCACGGTGTCCGCGCCCGGCTCGATGTCGGCCGATTCGAAGGACAGCAGCGCCGCGGCCTGCGCCAGCGCCTCCAGCATCAGCACGCCCGGCATCACCGGGCGCACCGGGAAATGGCCGACGAAGAAGGGCTCGTTCATCGTCACGTTCTTGAGCGCCTTGATGCGCACGCCCTTCTCGAGCTCGAGCACGCGGTCGACGAGCAGGAACGGATAGCGGTGCGGCAGCTTGCGCAGGATGCGTTGGATGTCGTAGTTCTCAACTGTCAATTTTCTTCTCCAGCGCGCGCAGCCGCTCGCGCAGCGAGTACAGCTGCCTGAGGGTGGCGGCGTTCTTTTCCCAGGCCGCATTGTCATCGAACGGGAACACACCGCTGTAGCGGCCGGCGCGGCGGATCGAGCGCGTCACCGCGGTGCCCACGGTGATGTGCACGTCGTCGGCGATCTCGAGGTGGCCGATGATCATCGCCGCGCCGGCGATCGTGCAGCGCGCGCCGATGTGCGTGCTGCCGGCGATGCCGGTGCAGCCGGCGATCGCGGTGTGCGCGCCGATGCGGCAGTTGTGGCCGATCTGGATCAGGTTGTCTAGCTTGACGCCGTCCTCGATCACGGTGTCGTCGATGGCGCCGCGGTCGATGCAGGTGTTGGCGCCGATCTCGACATCGTCGCCGATGACGACGGCGCCGATCTGCTCGATCTTCTCCCAGCGCACGGCGCCGGCATCGAGCGCGAAGCCGAAGCCGTCGGCGCCGATGACGGCGCCGCTGTGCACGAGGCCGCGACGGCCGATGCGGCAGCCGGCGGCGAGCACGACGCGCGGCCGCAGCTCGGTGCCTACGCCGACGGCGGCGCCGGCGCCGACCTCGCATTGCGCGCCGACATGGGCGCCGGCGGCGATGCTCGCGCCGGCCCCGACATGGGCCAGCGCGTCGATGCGCGCGCCCGGGTCGACGTGCGCGCCGGGCTCGACGACGGCGCTCGGGTGCACACCGGGGAGGAATTCACCGCGCGCCTGCGCGACCCACCATCGCGTCAGCCGGGCATAGGCCAGATAGGGATCGGCGCAGACGATGGCGGTGCCGCGCGCGGCCGCCGCCTCGCGCAGCGCCGGCGGCACGATGATGCAGGCGGCCTGGCTGGCGCGCAGCGCCCCGAGGTAGCGCGCGCCGGTGGCGAAGGTGATGGCGTCTGCGCCCGCATGGGCGAGCGCGGCGATGCGGTCGATGCGGCGCTCGGGATCGCCGATCAGCTCGCCGCCCAGGACGCGGGCGATGTCCGACGCGCTGGCCTGCACGCCCCGCTGCCCGGGATGCCGCCTACTTGCCGCCGGGCGCGGGCTGGGCGTTGATGAGCCGGATCACCTTGTCGGTGATGTCGACGCGCGGGCCGGCCTTGACGGCGTCCTGGACGATGAGGTCGTAGTGCTCGGACTCAAAGATCTGCTGGATGACGCGGTTGGCGCGCTCGATCACGCTGGCCATCTCCTCGTTGCGGCGCTGGTTCAGGTCGTCCTGCAGGTCGCGGCGCTTGCGCTGCAGGTCGCGGTCGGCGTCGACGAGCTCGCGCTGGCGCCGCGCGCGCTCGGCCTCGGACAGCGTGGGCGCGTCCTTGTCGAGCTTGTCGGCGGCCGCCTTGAGCTTGGCCTGGGCGTCGTTGATGTCGCGGTCGCGTTTGCTGAATTCGGCCTCGAGCTTGGCCGCCGCGGCCTTGGCCGGGTTGGACTCGCGCATCAGGCGGTCCAGGCTGACATAGCCGATCTTGAGCTCGTCGGCATGGGCCGGCGCGACGATGGCCACGGCCATCAGGGCGGCGGACAGGAAGCGCAGCACAAGGGTCTTCATCAGAAGGCGGTCCCGATCTGGAATTGGAAGCGTTGGATTCTATCGTTGGGCTTGGCGCCTATCGGCTTGCCGTAGCTGAGCTTGAGCGGGCCCACGGGCGAGATCCACGACAGGCCCAGGCCGACCGAGCTGCGCAGCGAGGACAGCGAGATGCCCTGGTACTCGGCCCAGACGTTGCCGGCGTCGGCGAAGGCGAAGATGCGCAGGCTCTTGTCGTTGCCGGTGCCGGGCACCGGGAAATAGAGCTCGGTGTTGATGTTGAATCGCTTGGCGCCGCCGATGTAGGCACCGGTCGGGTCGACCGTGCCGAGCGAGTTCTGCTCGAACGTGCGCACCGTGCCGAGGCCGCCGCCGTAGAAGTTCTTGAACACCGGGAACGGCTTGCCCGCCAGGCCATGGCCGAGGCCGAGTTCGGTGTTGACGCCGACCGACATGCGCGCCGGCAGGCTCCAGTACTGCTGGTACTGCAGGTTGTAGCGCACGTACCGGACATCGCCGAGGGGCGCGTATTCGACGTTGATGCGTTCGTAATGGCCGGCCGTCGGCGTCAGCACGCTGTCGCGGGCGTCGCGCGCCCAGCCCAGCGTGAAGGGGAACGAGTTGCTCTTGGCGCCGTAGAGCACGGCATAGTTCTGGTACGACAGCGGCACGCCGACCGAGGTGCTGATCTCGGTGCGCTCGACGCCGCCGCCGATGAACACGGTGTCGTACTCGGTCACCGGCAGGCCGAAGCGCACCGACGCGCCGGGCGTCTTCAGGTCATAGCTCGTGCCCAGGCTGTTGTAGGGCCGGCTCGTGCGGTAGTAGAGGTCGACGGCGCGCGAGATGCCGTCGACGGTGAAGTAGGGGTCGACCGTGCTCAGCACCGCCGTGCGCTGGTACTTGCTGGTGTTGATCTCGAAGCCGAGGTAGTTGCCCGAGCCGAAGGCGTTCTCCTGCTTGACCGACGCCGTCAGCGTCAGCTTCTCGGCGTTCGAATAGCCGGCACCGACCATCAGGTTGCCGGTGGCCTTCTCGGTCACGGTGACGATGAGGTCGACCTCGTCGGGCGAGCCGGCGACCTCGTTGGTCTCGACCTCGACATCCTTGAAGAAGCCCAGGCGCTCGACGCGCTCCTTCGACAGCTTGATCAGCCCGCCGTCGTACCAGCCGCCCTCGAGCTGGCGGAACTCGCGCCGGATCACCTCGTCGCGCGTGCGCGTGTTGCCGGCGATCTCGATGTGGCGCACATAGACGCGGCGCTGCGGCTCGGCGTTGAAGACGATCGCGACCTGGCCCTTCTTGCGGTCGATCACCGGGCGCGGCTCGACGCGGGCGAAGGCGTAGCCGTAGAGGCCGAACAGATCCGAGAAGCGCTTGGCGGTGCTGGTCACGGCCTGGCTGCTGTAGGGCTGCCCCGGCCGGATCTGGACCATGGACTCGAATTCCTTCTCCTTGCCCAGGTAGTCTCCGTCCAGTCGCACCGAGGTCACGGTGTAGGGCTGGCCCTCGTGCACGGTGATCGCGATCGAGATCGTCTGCTTGTCGGGCGAGATCGTGACCTGGGCCGATGCGATCGCGAATTCGAGGTAGCCGCGGTCCTGGTAGTAGGCGCGGATCTTCTCGAGGTCGCTGTTGAGCTTGCTGCGCGAGTAGCGGTCGGACTTGCTGTACCAGGTGAACCAGCCGCTGGGCGTGAGCTCCATCAGGCCGAGCAGCGTCGATTCGCTGAACACCTTGTTGCCGGTGATGCGGATGTCCTTGATGCGCGCCGCCTCGCCCTCGGTCATCGTGAAGGTGACGTTGACGCGGTTGCGCTCGAGCGGGGTCACCGTCGTCACGACCTCGGCGCCGTAGAGGCTGCGGCTGAGGTACTGGCGCTTGATCTCCTGCTCGGCACGGTCGACCAGCGCCTTGTCGAAGGGCAGGCCCTCGCCGATGCCGGCGTCGCGCAGCGACTTCGTCAGCGGCTCCTTGTCGAACTCCTTGAGGCCGACGAAGTTGACATTGGCGATGATCGCGCGCTCGTCGACGATGACGATCACGACCTGGCCTTCGATCTCGACGCGCACGTCCTTGAACAGGCCGGTGGCGAACAGCGCGCGCAGCGCCGCGGCGCCCTTCTCGTCGTTGTAGCTGTCGCCGATGCGGAACGGCAGCGCCGCGAACACGCTGCCGGGGTCGGTGCGCTGCAGGCCCTCGACGCGGATGTCCTTGATCACGAAGGGCGCGACGGCCCGAGCCAGGGGCGCGGCAACGAGCGCGGCAAGCGCGATCACGCAGGCGGCGGTGGGGCGCAGCGGGCCGAAACGGGAGTCAGGGAGCATGGATTTCAGTGCAGGCCGAGCAAGCGGACCACATCGTTGAAGAGGGCGACCGACATGAGCGTCAACAGCAGGACGATGCCGCCGCGCTGCAATCGCTCGAGCCAGGTTTCGGAGACCGGGTGGCCGGTGAGGCCCTCGAAAATGTAATACATCAGATGGCCCCCATCGAGCATCGGCAGCGGCATCAGGTTGAGCACGCCCAGGCTGACGCTGACGAGGGCGAGGAAGCCGAGGTAATAGCTCAGCCCTTCATGCACCGACTGGCCGGCATAGTCGGCGATCGTCAGCGGCCCGCTCAGGTTCTTGATCGAGGCCTGGCCGATGACCATGCGGCCCAGCATGCGCACCGTCAGCGACGCGATGTCCCAGGTGCTGCGCAGGCCCTCGACGAGACCGTCGATGGGGCCCAGCCGCACCGTGACCATCTGCGGCAGCAGGGCGATGCCGGCGCCGATGCGGCCTATCGTCGCGCCGCCGTCGCGCGCCGGGGCCGGCGTCACGTCGAGCGCGACCTCGCGGGCACCGCGCTGCACGGTCCAGTGCAGCGTCGTGGCGCGGCCGTCGCGCACGGCGGCGCGGATGCGGTCGACGAGCGCGCGCGTGTCGCTGTAGGCCACGCCGTCGATCGCCAGCACGCGGTCGCCCGCGCGCAGGCCGGCCCGCGCCGCCGGACTGCCGGGCTGGATCTCGCGCAGCACCGGCGTGCCGGAGGCCGCGCCGAGGCCGATGCGCTCGGCCAGCGCGGCATCGACCTCGCGCGCCGGCTTCGACGGCAGTTCGAGCGTGACGCTGCGCGGCTCATGGCCGTCGGCGTCGGTCAGCTGCAACTGCAGCGCATGGCCGCGCAGCGCCGCCTCGGTGACGCGCCAGCGCAGGTCGGGCAGCGAGCGCACGTCGTGCCAGGTGGCGTCGTTGCGCCCATCGACCTCGGCCGCCGCGCGCACCCAGTCGCCGGCCCGCATCCCGGCCTGTTCGGCCAGGCTGCCGGCCCGCGGCGCGCCGAGCAGCGCCTTGGGCTCCTGCACGCCGATCCAGTGCGCGCAGGCGGTGAGGACGACCGCCAGCAGCAGGTTCGCCAGCGGTCCGGCGATGACGACGGCGCTGCGCGCCCACAGCGGCTTGCGGTTGAAGGCGCGCCCGAGGTCGGCCGCCGGCACCTCGCCCTCGCGCTCGTCGAGCATGCGCACATAGCCGCCCAACGGCAGCGCGCAGACGACGAATTCGGTCGCATCGGCGCCGCGCTGGCGCCGCCACAGCACGCGGCCGAAGCCGACCGAGAAGCGCAGCACCTTGACGCCGCAGGCGACGGCGACGCGGTAATGGCCGTATTCGTGCACGACGACGAGCACGCCGAGCGTGAAGAGGAAGGCGAGGATGGTGACGATCATCGTGCGGCCTCCTGCAGTGCCGCGGTCGCGGCGGCGCGCGCGCGCGCATCGAGATCGAGCAGGTCGTCCAGGCCATGGTCGGGCGCGAGTCCCGGCACCAGGGTCTCGAGCGTCGTCGCGATGACGCGGTGGATCGCCGTGTAGCGCAGCGCGCCGGCGAGGAAGGCCTCGACCGCGACCTCGTTGGCGGCGTTGAGCACGGCCGTCGTCCCGGGTGCGGCGCGCAGCGCGTCCCAGGCCAGCTGCAGGCCGGGGAAGCGGCGCGCGTCCGGCGCCTCGAAGGTGAGCGGCTGCAGGGTCGCGAAATCGAGCCGGGTCGCGCCCGCCTCGATGCGCTCGGGGTAGGCCAGGCCGTAGGCGATCGGCACCTTCATGTCGGGCGTGCCGAGTTGCGCCAGCACCGAGCCGTCGCGGCAGACGACCATCGAATGGATGATGCTCTGCGGGTGGATGACGACGCGGATCTGCTCGGGCGCGAGATCGAACAGCCAGCGCGCCTCGATGACCTCGAGCGCCTTGTTCATCATCGTCGCCGAATCGACCGAGATCTTGCGCCCCATGACCCAGTTCGGGTGCGCCACCGCCTGC
>JAGWVB010000290.1 GCA_018971105.1 Burkholderiales bacterium | reverse complement strand
AAGATCTACCCGCGCGCCGTCAGCGGCTGGTTCGCGCGCTGGCGCTGGATCATGGCCTGGCTGACGCAGATCGTGTTCTACGGCGGCCCCTGGCTGACCTGGAACGGGCGCCAGGCGCTGCTGTTCGACCTCGACACGCGCGTGTTCTACGTCTTCGGCCTCGTGCTGCAGCCGCAGGATTTCATCTGGCTCGCGGCGCTGCTGATCATCGCGGCGATGGCGCTGTTCTTCTTCACCGCCGTCGCCGGCCGGCTGTGGTGCGGCTATGCCTGCCCGCAATCGGTCTACACCGAGATCTACCTCTGGATCGAGCGCCGCTTCGAGGGCGACCGCCAGGCGCGCATGCGCCTGGACGCCGCGCCCTGGAGCCCGGGCAAGCTCGGGCGCAAGGCGGGCAAGCAGGCCTGCTGGATCGCCATCGGCCTGTACACCGGCTACACCTTCGTCGGCTACTTCACGCCCATGCGCCACCTCGCGGCCGAAGGGCTGCACCCGGGCTTCACGCCCTGGGAATGGTTCTGGATCCTGTTCTACGGCTTCGCGACCTACGGCAACGCCGGCTACATGCGCGAGCAGGTCTGCAAGTACATGTGCCCCTACGCGCGCTTCCAGAGCGCGCTCATCGACGCCGATTCGATGGTCATCGCCTACGACCGCGGCCGCGGCGACCCGCGCGGCTCGCGCCCGCGCAAGACCGACCCGAAGACGCGCGGCCTGGGCGACTGCATCGACTGCACGCTGTGCGTCCAGGTCTGCCCCACCGGCATCGACATCCGCAACGGGCTGCAGAACGAGTGCATCGGCTGCGCCGCCTGCATCGACGTCTGCGACGACGTGATGGGCAAGATGGGCTACGCGCCGGGGCTGATCCGCTATGCGACCGAGAACGGCGTCGAGCAGGGGCTGACGCGGGGGCAGATGCTGCGCCGCACGCTGCGCCCGCGCGTGCTCGTCTACGGCGCGCTGCTGGCGCTGCTGTGCGCGGGCTTCGTCGTCACGCTGGACGAGCGCGCGCCGTTCAAGCTCGACATCGTCAAGGACCGCGGCACGCTCGCGCGCGAGGTCGAGGACGGCGCGATCGAGAACGTCTACGTGCTGCACATCGCCAACAGCACCGAGCAGCGCCAGCAGTACCGCGTCGCCGTCAGCGGCCTGCCCGAGCTGCGCATCGCGAGCGCGGCCGAGGTCGCCGTCGACCCGGTCGGCTTCGCCTCGCTGCCGGTGCGCGTGACGCTGCCGCCCGCGGTCGCGCAGGCGCATCGCGGCCATGCCAGCCCGATCGTCTTCGAGGTCACCAGCGGTCCCGCCGACCACGCGCGCCGGGTGCGCCAGCAGTCGACCTTCTACGTGCCCGAGTGAGGCGGCTCGGCGCCGCGACGGCGAGCACGCTCAAGGTGCCGCTGGCGCAGTCCAGCCGCACCTGCCGCGCCCGGTCGCCGCCGAGGTCGCGGCTGCGCACCTCGATGCGCCGCGCCGCGAGCTCGGCCAGCAGGGCTTCGACATTGAGGCGGCCGACCATCGGCGTGCGGCTGGCAGCGGCCGCGCGCCGGCTCATGTTCGCGCCGCCGGCCAGATGGGCCTCGATGCGCGCGCCGTGCGCGGGCGTGGCCTGCATCAGGCGCAGCATCGAATCGATGGCCTGGTCGACATAGCGCGCCCCGCCGGGCAGGTCGGCCGCCGGCGCGCGCGGCAGCAGGCTGTGCGCGAGCGCGCACAGCCCGCGTTCGCGCCAGACCAGCGCGATGCCGACGCAGGACCCCAGCGTCGCCTTGAGGATGGTCGGCGCCCGGCCCAGCGCGAGCTGGCCCATGCGCACCGTCACCTCGGGCGCGTCCTGGTTCATGCCGCGCCGCGGGCGTAGATCTGCGGCTGCAGGAAGCGCAGCGGCACGTCCATCGAGCTCAGCGACTCGGCCTCGCCGATGACGAGGACGCCCTGCTCGCGCAGCGCGGCCGCGCTGCGCTGCACGATGCGCCGCGTGGCGTCGGCGTTGAAATAGATCAGCACGTTGCGCAGCAGCACGAGGTCGAAATGGTCGCGCCAGGGGCCGTCGTCGAGCAGGTTGTGGCGCCGGTATTCGATGCGCCGGCGCAGCGGCGCTGCGAGCTCGAAGCGGTCGCTCGCGCGCAGCGCGTTGTGGCGCTCGAACAGCTCGGGCTCGGCGTCCCGGAATGCGGCGACGCCGGGCCCCTCGTAGAGCCCGCGGCGCGCGTGCGCGAGCGCCGCGACGCCGATGTCGCTGGCGACGATCTCGTAGTCGAGATCGGCGTGCGCGCGCCGCAGCTCCTCGCAGCAGATCGCCATCGTGCAGGCCTCCTCGCCCGTCGATGCCGCGGCCGACCAGACGCGCAGCGGGCGCGGCGGCGCGCGCGCGGCCCAGGCCGGCAGCAGGACCTCGCGCAGGTAGCGCCAGACCCGGGGCGTGCGGAAGAACGCGGTCTGGTGCGTCGTCACGGCGTCGATGAAGGGCTGCAGCTCGGCGTCGTCCGCGCCCAGGCGCTGCAGGTACTCGCTCCAGCCGGCCAGCCCGAGCCGGCGCAGGCGCGGCCGCAGCCGCGCCTGCAGCATCGTGCGCTTCGACGCGTTCATCGAGATGCCGGTGTGCTCGCGCACGAGCTGCAGCACGCGGCGCAGCGTCGCGCCGTCCATGTCCCCGAACTCAGGCATCGAGGCCGGCGGGCTCGCGCGCGCCGACCGAGGCGTAGATGCGCGCCACGTCGAGCAGCAGCAGGTGCGCCGCCTCGCCCTGCGCGTCGGCGGCGCGGATGAGCTCCGAGACGTCGTGGCGCGTGGCCGGCGTCAGGGTCCGGCGCATCAGCGTCGGGATCGGGTAGCGGTCCGCCGCATCGACATGGGCGATGCTGCGCACGCGGTCCACCTGCAGGCCGAGCAGCGCGCCGTCCTGCTCGAGCACGACGACGCGGCGCTCGATCTGCGCGGCGGGATCGGCCGCGCCGAGGCCGTAGAAGGCGCGCACGTCGACCACCGTCACCAGGTCGCCGCGCAGGTTGTACATGCCGCAGACGAAATCCGGCGCACCCGGCATCGCGATCAGGCCGGCGCCGCAATCGATGATCTCGCGCACCTGCTGCATCGGCAGCGCGAAGGACTGGCGCGCGTCGAACCACAGGTAGGTGCGGCGCACGACGGCACGCTGGCGCTGTGCGGCCGAGCGGTCCTGGCGCGCCGCGAACAGCGCGCTGTGCTGGCCCGAGATGCGGCCGATCTCGCCCTGGTCCAGCACGCGCGCGCTGTCGAGCAGGAACACCGGGCCGGCGGCGCCCGGATCGAGGCAGCCGGCGAACATCGGCGCGCGCTGGCGCGTCAGCACCGGCACGTGCAGCAGGTCCTCCTCGGCGTAGGCGGTGATGGCCTCGACCGCGTCGACGAGCAGGCCCACGTGCAGCGCTCCGAGCTTGAGGACGATGACGCGCGCATCGGCACCGGGTGCGCCGGGTGCGCCGGCCGCGGGCGCCGGCGCGCCGGCGCGCAGCAGGTCGGCGCAGCGCACGACCGGCACCAGGTCCTGGCGGATGCGCAGCATGCCGGCGCACAGCGGGTCGGACACCGGCGACGGCTCGATGCCCAGCGCCGGCACGATCTCGTGCACGCCGTGGATCGCGAACGCCAGCATCAGGCCGCCGACGCGGAAGGTGATGCAGCGCTTGCGCGCGCGCCGTGCCCGCGCCGCGCCGTCGGCGGCCGGTGCGGCGTCGGCGTGGGGCACGTTCTCGATCGACACCAGGCGTTCGAGCTCGAGCACGCGGATCAGGTCGCCGCCGATGCGCAGCACGCCCGCGACGACGCCGCGCGTCGAGCCGTCCTCGTAGCTCAGGAGCGTGCATTCGTCGCCGCGCGGCCGCAGCACGCGGCGCGTGTGGTCGAAGAGCAGGCCCAGGCGCACGCCGCCGTGCTGCGCGATCGCGACCTTGGCGCCGGCCGGCGGCGCAGCGCCGCCCAGGCCGAGCAGGCGCCGCATGTCCAGCAGCGGCACGATGGCGCCGCGCAGGTTGAACACGCCGCGCACGAAATCGGGCGCCAGCGGCATCGGCGCGACGGCCGCGGGCAGGTTGACGACCTCCTGCACCTGGCGCACGTCGAGCGCGAATTCGTCGGCGCCGATCAGGAGCGAGGCGTAGACCCGGGCCTCGCCGGCGGTCGTCGTGCGGCGTGCGGCCGTGGCGCTGGGGTTCATGCCGGGTCTGCGCGGGTGCGTGCGTCAGCCCTTGGCCCTGAACTCCTGGAACGCGCGGTGCAGATGGCGCGCCCCCGAGTCGAGGTCGCGGCAGGCGCGGTCGATGCCCTCGGAGGAGGCCGCGGATTTCTCGGTCTCCTCGGCCACCTGCTGCACCGCGTCGCCGATCATCTTCACCGCGCCGAGCTGCTCCTCGGCCGCGCTCGAGACCTCGGCGATGGCCTGGCCGGTCTGGCGTATGCCCTGGACGATGCGGGCGAAGGCGTCGCCGGCCTGGCGGGAGACCTCGCTGCCCTGCACGATGAGCTTGATCGAGCCGTTGATGAGCTTGGAGATCTCCTTCGTCGCCTGCGACGAGCGCTCGGCGAGCTTGCGCACCTCGTCGGCGACGACCGAGAAGCCCAGGCCGTGGTCGCCGGCGCGCGCCGCCTCGATGGCGGCGTTGAAGGCCAGCATGTTGGTCTGGCTCGCGATCTCGCCGATGACCTTGACGATCTCGGACATGTCCTCGGAGGACTGGCGCAGCACCTCCATCGACTCGATCGCCTTCGTCAGCGCGCTCGAGCCCTGCTCGGCCTCGTCCTGCGTCCGTCGCGCCACGGTGTCGGTGCCGCGGGCGCTCTGCGCGATGGTGTGGATCGAGGCCGTGAGCTCCTCGACCGAGGCGTTCATCTCCTCGGTCGTCGCGCACAGCGCCTGCGCCCCTGCGGCCACGGTGCCGGAGCGGCCGAGGATGTCGCGCGTCTGCTCCGAGAGCTGGTGCACGAGCGCGCCGATCGAGGCGTCGAGATCCTGCGCGCGGCGCTTCTCGTCGGTGATGTCCCTCAAGGAGCCGGCCACGCGCAGCGGGTTGCCCTCGGCGTCGCGCAGCGTCGTGCCGCGGGCGCGGAACCAGCGGTATTC
>JAGWVB010000289.1 GCA_018971105.1 Burkholderiales bacterium | reverse complement strand
CTCGCGCGCGACGCCGGGCTGCTCGGCTGAGGGCCGCGACGCGCGCGGCCGCGGCGCCGCCCTAGCAGGGCCGCGCCGGGGCCGCGGGCGGAGCGACCTGGCGGATCGCGTCGAGGTCGGCCTCGGTGTCGACATCGAGCAGCACGCCGGGATCGTCGACCTCCTGGCCATGGGACGGATAGCGCAGCAGCACGCGGCGCGCGCCGTCGTCGCCGCTGAGCTGGATGAGCTCGGAATAGAGCTCGGCCGCGAAAGCGACCGGGTGGCCGCGGCGGCCGCGGTACTGGGCGTAGACGACCGCATGCTCCTCGAGCGCGGCGGCGACGGCCAGCAGCGTCGCCGAGCGCACCAGCGGCATGTCGCCCGGCAGCACGACCCAGCCCGGCGCGCCCGAGCGCTCGGCGACGCCGGCGGCGATGGTCGAGCCCATGCCGCGCGCCGCGACGCCGTCGTCGAGCTGCAGGATGTCGCGCTGCGCCAGCAGCCCGGCCGCCAGCGGCGCGAGCGCGGGCGTCGTCACGACGAGCACGGGGAGCTGGGTCTCGATCGCGTGGCGCAGCGTCGTCGCGAGCACGGTGCTGCCCTCGAAGTCCTGTTCGAGCTTGTGCGCGGGCCCGCCGAAACGGCTGCCGCGGCCGGCGGCGGGCACGACGATCGTGGGATGGAAACGCATAGCTGAACCGAGCCGCGGCAGTCCTTGCTGAACGGGCCTGCGGCAACCTCCTTGGCCCTAGGATGGGGGCGCGGCCGGGGCGCAGAAAGTGGGGCGATCACTTACGGCGTTCCCCCTAAGGGAAGGCCCTTGCATCGTCCGGGTCGGTTACGGCGCGTTTCAGCGTCATTCGTCCTTTCTA
This sequence comes from Burkholderiales bacterium, assembly GCA_018971105.1. Lineage (GTDB taxonomy): Bacteria > Pseudomonadota > Gammaproteobacteria > Burkholderiales > Burkholderiaceae_C > Rubrivivax. The sequence continues at coordinate 4,275 of JAGWVB010000289.1, read as the reverse complement.
TACTCGCCTCATGGACCTGGCCCAACTGCGCAAGAGCTATGAACGCGACGAACTCGACGAGTCGGCATCGGCAGCCGACCCGCTGCAGCAGTTCCAGCGCTGGTTCGACCAAGCGCTGTCGGCGCAATTGCCCGAACCGAACGCGATGACGCTGGCCACGGTCGGCGCCGACGGGCGGCCGAGCACGCGCGTCGTGCTGATCAAGGGTTTCGACGCCCGCGGCATCGTCTGGTATTCGAACTACGAAAGCCGCAAGGGGCGCGAACTCGCACTCCATCCCTGGGCCGCGCTGCAATTCCATTGGGTCGAGCTCGAGCGCGTCGTGCGCATCGAGGGCCCCGTCGAACGCACCGACGCGGCCGAATCCGACGCCTATTTCGCGACGCGGCCGCTGGATTCGCGGCTCGGCGCCTGGGCCTCGCCGCAGAGCGAGGTCATCGCCTCGCGCGCGGTGCTCGTCGCCGGCGCCGCCAAGGCCGCCGCGCGCTGGGCGCTGCATCCGCCGCGGCCGCCGCATTGGGGCGGCTATCGCCTGCAGCCCCAGGCCTGGGAGTTCTGGCAGGGACGCAAGAGCCGCCTGCACGACCGCCTGCGCTACCGGCTCGAGTCCGGCGCCTGGATGCGCGAGCGCCTGGCGCCCTAGGATCAGGATGACGCGCGGCGCAGCACGCGCTGCGGGAACGGGATCTCGATGCCCTCGGCGGTGAGCAGGCGCAGGATCGCGAGATTGACCGCCGAGCGCACATTGCCGGTGCCGTTGTGCGGATCGGCGATCCAGAAATAGATCGTCAGCTCGAGCCCGTCGGCGGCGAAATTCGTCAGTTGCACGGCCGGCGGCTGCTCGGGCAGCAGGCGCGGCAGCGGCGCGATCGCGGCGACGAGCTTGGGGATCAGCGCGTCGAGGTCGGTGCCGTAGGCAACCTGGACCACGGTCGACAGCAGCACCTTGGGGTCGGCCAGGGTCGAGTTCTCGACGCGCTGGGTGATCATCATCTCGTTCGGGACTATCGATTCGCGCCCGCCGAGCGAGCGGATCACGGTGTAGCGCGTCGTGATGTCGGCGATGCGGCCCTCGAAGCCGTCGACCTTCACCGTGTCGCCGATGCGCATCGCGTTCTCGGCCAGGATGACGAAGCCGCTGATGTAGTTGGCCGCCAGCTTCTGCAGGCCGAAGCCGATGCCGACGCCGAGCGCGCCGCCGATCACGCCCAGCGCGGTGAGGTCGATGCCCGCGGCCTCGAGCGCGAACAGCAGGCCGACGAAGAGCAGCAGCGCGCGGATCGTGTTCGCCGCCATCTTGCGGATGCCGAGGTTGCCCGGGGCCCCGGCGAGCAGCCGCGCCTCGAGCTCGGACGAGACCCACAGCGCGAGCACGAGCACGATGACGGCGGTGGAGGTGCCCTCGATGATGTTGCGCACCGAGACCTCGGTCGCGCCGACGCGCCAGCGGATCTCGCCGAGCTCGTCCATCACCTGCGGCAGCACCCCGCTGATCCACAGCGCGACCGCGATCCAGGCCAGCCAGGACAGGCTGCGCTCGAACGCGCGCATGAAATCGGAATCGGGGAAGGCGCGGCGCAGCACGCGGCCGAGCAGGCGGATCACCGCGAGCGACACCAGGGTCGGGATGACGAGCTTGAAGACCGCGATCTCGATCTGCCCGTGCAGCACCCAGCGCGCGATGAGCGCGAACAGCAGCGCCAGCATCGGGAACAGCGCGCCGTCGACGATGCGGCGGCCGAACCAGACCGAGTTCCGGTTCGCGACCGCGCCGCGCGCCAGGCGCAGCAGCAGCCAGGCCAGGACGAGGCAGAGGATGGTGACGCCGACCTCGATCAGCGCCGTCGGTCGGAACAACGAGCGGCCGAGCTCGGCGAGCTCGCCGCTGGAATACGTACCCGTCATCGGCCTTGGATCATGCCATATCGGCCAGCACGCGCAGGTGCGCGGCGACGCTGCGCGCGAGCGCGTTCAGGTGGTAGCCGCCCTCGAGGCAGGAGACGATGCGCCCGCCGCCATGGCGCCGCGCGACCTCGACGAGGCGGCGCGTGATCCATTCGTAATCGGCCTCGACCATGCCGAGCTGGCCCATGTCGTCCTCGCGGTGGGCGTCGAAGCCGGCGCTGACGAAGATCATCTGCGGCTTGAATGCCTCCAGCGCCGGCAACCACATCGCCTCGATCGCCTCGCGGATCGCCGGTCCGCGCGTGTAGGCCGGGATCGGCACGTTGACCATGTTCGTGCCCCTGGGCACGGCGCCGCTGTAGGGGTAGAGCGGGTGCTGGAAATAGCTGCACATCAGCACCCGCTCGTCGCCGGCGATGATGTCCTCGGTGCCGTTGCCGTGGTGGACGTCGAAGTCGACGATGGCCACGCGCGCCAGGCCGTGGACGTCGAGCGCATGGCGCGCCGCGATCGCGACATTGTTGAAGAAGCAGAACCCCATCGCCTCGTCGCGCGTCGCGTGGTGGCCGGGCGGGCGCACGGCGCAGAAGGCGTTCCTGGCGCGGCCGGCGACGACCTCGTCGGTCGCCGCGATCGCGGCGCCGGCGGCGTGCAGCGCCGCCGCCAGCGTGCCCGGGCAAGCCAGCGTGTCCGGGTCCAGCGCCCGCGTCGTGCCGCTCGCGCGCACCTGCTCGAGCAGGTCCTGCATCTCGGTCGCGTAATGCGTGCTGTGCGCGCGTTCGATCTGCTCCAGCGTGGCCGCGCCGGCCTCGCGGTAGTCGAGCGCGATGTCCAGGCCGATCGCCAGCAGGTGGTCGGAGATCGCGTCCAGCCGCTGCGGGCATTCGGGGTGGCCCGGGCCCATGTCGTGCTGACGGCAGGCGGGATGGCTGTAGAACAGGGTGCTCATCGGGGGAACAGCGCCTCCTGGCTTCGGTTATGGTGCCGCGCATGGATACCAATCTTGCGCGCCAACTCTCGCGGCTTGTGGATCAGATTAGCACGATCGTCGTCGGCAAGCGGGGGCAGATCGAGGACTGCGTGGCCTGCCTGCTCGCCGGCGGCCACCTGCTGATCGAGGACGTGCCCGGCGTCGGCAAGACCACGCTCGCGCACGCGCTCGCGGTGTCGCTCGGACTCGACTTCCGCCGCGTCCAGTTCACGGCCGACCTCATGCCCAGCGACCTCATCGGGGTGAGTGTGTTCGAACGCGCCAAGGACGCCTTTGTCTTCCATCAAGGACCGGTGTTCGCCCAGGTCCTGCTCGCCGACGAGATCAACCGCGCCGGACCCAAGACCCAGAGCGCGCTGCTCGAGGCGATGGAGGAGCAGCAGGTCTCGGTCGAGAACGAGACGCGCCCCCTGCCCCAGCCCTTCTTCGTCATCGGCACCCAGAACCCGAGCGACCAGCTCGGCACCTACCCGCTGCCCGAGAGCCAGCTCGATCGCTTCCTGCTGCGCATCACGCTCGGCTACCCCGATCGCGCGGCCGAGCGGCAGCTGCTCACCGGCGGCGACCGCCGCGTCGCCGCGCAGCAGCTCGCGCCGGTGCTGCGGCCCGACGAGCTGCGCGCGGCCCAACAGGCCGTGCTGGCGGTGCGCGCCGCCGAGCCGCTGCTCGACTACGTGCAGGCGCTGGTCGCGGCGACGCGCTCGGGCGCCTGGTTCATGCAGGGGCTGTCGCCGCGCGCCGGCATCGCCGTGCTGCGCGTGGCCAAGGCGCGCGCGCTGATGGCCGGGCGCGACTATGTCGCGCCCGACGACGTGCAGGCGATCCTGCCGCAGGCCGTCGCGCACCGGCTGCAGCCGGTGGCCGGCGCCGGCCGCGGCGCCGTCGAGCAGGTGCGGGCGATGGTCGAGGCGGTGGCGATCCCGTGAGCCTGCGCCGGCGCGTCGAGCGGTGGTGGCAGTCGCGGCTGCCGCAGACCGACCATTGGCCGCTCGGCCAGCGCAACATCTACATCCTGCCCACGCGCGCCGGCTTCCTCTTCGCCGGCACGCTGATCGTGATGCTGATCGCCTCCATCAACTACCAGCTCAATCTCGGCTACGCGCTCACGTTCTTGCTGTGCGGCGCGGCGCTGGTGTCGATGCACATCACGCATGCCAACCTGCGCGGGCTCACGCTGCACCTGCGCCCGCCGCCGGCGGTGCATGCCGGGCAGGCGGCGCTGCTCGAGATCGTGCTCACCAACCCCGGGCGCGAGCGCCCCGGGCTGGCGCTGCGTTTCCTCGACCGCGGCACGGCGGCCGCGGCGCCCGGGGCCGGCGCCATCGGCGCAGGCGACGCCGCCGGCGCTGGCGCCGTCAGCGCCTGGTGCGACGTGCCGG
>JAGWVB010000030.1 GCA_018971105.1 Burkholderiales bacterium | reverse complement strand
CTCGATCCACGGCGCCACCTACGACCCGGCCAGCGGTCGCTGCGTCGGCGGGCCCTGCGGCCGCGGCCGGCTCACGCCGATCGCCACCGAAGAGCGCGACGGCGCGGTGCTGTGGCAGCCCACGCGCGACATCCGGCCCGCCGCCGCGGGGTCCGCGGCATGACCGATCCGGGCGAGCGCGTCGCGGTGCTGCTGCAGCACGCGCTGCCCAAGCAGGCACTCACACGCCTGGGCGGGATCGTCGCCCGCGCCCGTGGCGGTGCGGCGACGACGGCGCTGATCCGCTGGTTCATCACCCGCTACGGCGTGGACATGGCCGAGGCGGCCGCGCCCGACCCGGCCGCCTACCGCAGCTTCAACGAGTTCTTCACGCGCGCGCTGGCGCCCGGCGCGCGGCCGCTGGCCGCGGCCGACTGGATCTGCCCGGTCGACGGCGCGATCAGCCAGTTCGGGGCCATCGGCGGCGATCGCATCTTCCAGGCCAAGGGCCACGACTACAGCGCCACCGCGCTGCTGGGCGGCGATGCCGCGCTGGCCGCGCAGTTCCGGGACGGCCACTACGCCACCCTGTACCTGAGCCCGCGCGACTACCACCGCATCCACATGCCGGCGGCGGGCCGGCTGCGCCGCATGGTGCACGTGCCCGGCGCGCTGTACTCGGTGAACCCGGCCACGGCGCGCGGCGTGCCGGGGCTGTTCGCGCGCAACGAGCGCGTGGTCTGCGTCTTCGACGGCGCATGCGGGCCCTGGGCGCTGGTGCTGGTCGGCGCGACCATCGTCGGCAGCATGGCCACGGTCTGGCATGGCGTCGTCAATCCGCCGCGGCCGGGCCGCCTGCGCGAATGGAGCTACCAGGGCTCGGCGGTCGAACTCGCGCGCGGCCAGGAGATGGGGCGCTTCCTGCTCGGCTCGACCGTCGTGCTGCTGCTGCCGGCCGGCGGGCTCGAATTCGAATCCACCTGGGCGCCGGGCGGCGCCGTGCGCATGGGCCAGGCGATGGCCCGGCGGGCGTGAGCTGCCGATGATCGCGCAGACCCGTTCGACCACCGCGCCGCAACTGGCCGTCACGCGCGAGCGCCGCGGCTTCGGCTGGGTCGACGCGCTCGTGATGCTGGCGCTGCTGGGCCTGCTGTGGAGCACGCTGCATTTCGGCCGCGGCATGTTCGTGCAATTCAACCCGGCCGCGGTGCCGGCGATCGACGCCTCGCCCTGGCAGATCCCGTACTACGCCGGCCGCACGCTGCTGCGCATGTGGATGGCGTTCGCGTTCTCGCTCGTCTTCGCCGTCGGCACCGGCTACCTCGCGGCGAAGAACCTGCGTGCGCGCGCCATCATCCTGCCCGCGCTCGACGTGCTGCAGTCGGTGCCGGTGCTGGGCTTCCTCTCGGTCACCGTGACCGGCTTCATGGCGCTGTTCCCGGGCAGCCTGTTCGGCGTCGAATGCGCGGCCATCTTCGCCATCTTCACCGGCCAGGTCTGGAACATGGCGTTCGGCTTCTACCACTCGATGGTGACGATCCCGAGCGACATGCAGGAGGCGGCGTCGACCTACGGCCTCTCAGGGATGCAGCGCTTCCGCACGGTCGAGCTGCCGGCCTCGGCGCACAGCCTGATCTGGAACTCGATGATGTCCTTCGGCGGCGGCTGGTTCTTCGTCGCGCAGAGCGAGGCGATCAGCGTCATGAACAAGGACATCAAGCTGCCGGGGCTGGGTTCGTACATGGCGCAGGCGATCGAGCGCGGCGACAACGGCGCCGCCTTCTGGGCCGTCGTCGCGATGATCGTGCTCATCCTCGTCAGCGACCAGCTCGTCTGGCGCCCGCTGCTGGCCTGGGCCGACAAGTTCAAGATCGAGCTCACGGTCTCGGCCACGCCGGCGACCTCCTGGCTCTACGACCTGCTGCGCGGCGCCTATGTCTTCACCTGGCTGCAGGAGCATGTCTGGGCGCCGCTGGCCGATCGCTTCGAGCGCCGGCCGGATGCCGCGCCGGCGGCGGCCGCCGGCGCCGTGCACCGCGCCATGCCCTGGCTGCGGCGCGCGCTGGGGCTGGCGCTGACGCTGTGGGTGTCGGTCGAGGTGATCCACGGCCTGGCCGCGGCCTTCGTCTCGCTGCGCGGCGCGCTGACCTGGGCCGGCTTCGGCCACGTCGTCTGGCTCGGCCTGCTGACCTTCCTGCGCGTGATAGCCATGACGGTGTTCGCGACGCTCGTCTGGACCCCGGTGGGGGTGTGGATAGGCTCGCGCCCGGCGGTGGCCCGCTTCGCCCAGCCGCTGGCGCAGATCGGCGCCTCGTTTCCGGTCAACATGACCTTCCCCATCGTCGTGGGCTGGTTCGTCGCCGCGCATATCGGCATGAACTGGGGCAGCATCGGACTGATCGCGATGGGCACGCAGTGGTACATCCTGTTCAACGTCATCGCCGGCGCGATGGCGATCCCGAACGACCTGCAGGAAGCGGCGCGCGTCAACGGACTCGAGGGCTGGAACCGCTGGCGCACGCTGATCCTGCCGGCGATCTTCCCCTACTGGGTCACCGGCGCCTGCACGGCCGCCGGCGGGGCCTGGAACGCCAGCATCGTCGCCGAGCTGGCGACCTGGGGCAGCACGACGCTGAAGGCCGACGGCCTGGGCGCCTACATCGCCGAGGTCACGAAGAGCGGCGACACGCCGATGATCATCACCGGCATCGCCGTGATGTCGGCCTTCGTCGTCACCACCAACAAGTTCGTCTGGCGCCGCCTCTACGCCTGGGCCGAGCGCCGCTTCAAACTCGATTGACGGATCGACCGACGCCATGACCGACGCCACCGCCCCGATCGCCCAGCTCTGCGCCGTCAGCAAGTCCTACGGCAGCGCCGGCGGGCGCGAGCTCAAGGTGCTCGACAACATCGACCTCGCGGTGAACCCCGGCGAACTGGTCGCGCTGCTCGGCCAGTCGGGCTCGGGCAAGTCGACGATCCTGCGCTGCCTGACCGGGCTCGTCGAGCCCTCGTTCGGCCGCGTGCTGGCCGGCGGCGAGCCGCTGCACGGCATCAACCGCGACGCCTCGGTCGTGTTCCAGACCTTCGCGCTCTACCCCTGGCTGACAGTGGAGCAGAACGTCGCCGTCGGGCTGATGTCGCGCCGCATGCCGCGCGCCGAGCGCGCCGAGGCGATCGACCGCGCGATCGAGATCATCGGCCTGGGCAACTACCACGAGGCCTACCCGCGCGAGCTCTCGGGCGGCATGCGCCAGCGCGTGGGCATCGCGCGCGCGCTCGTCTCGCGCCCGCGCCTGCTGTGCCTGGACGAGGCCTTCAGCGCCCTGGACGTGCTGACGGCCGAGAACCTGCGCCAGGAGCTGATCGGCCTGTGGCGCGGCTCGGACTCGGCGCTGAGCTCGATCTTCATGGTCACGCACAACATCGAGGAGGCGGTGGAGATGGCGACGCGCATCGTCGTCGTCTTCCCGCGCCCGGGGCGCATCGGCCTCGCGCTCGACAACCCGCTGCCCTATCCGCGCGACAGCAAGAGCGCCGAATTCCAGCGCCTGGTGGGCGTGATCCACGAATGCATCACGACGATGGCGCTGCCCGACCTGCCGCCCGAGGCGCCGGTGGCCGGCGCGCCGATCTCGCGCGCGCGCTCGCGCATGGAGTCGATCCCGAACGTGCCGGTGGGCCAGATCCTCGGCCTGCTCAGCATCCTGCACGACACGCCCGAGCTGAGCAATATCTACGAGATCTCGGACGAGATCGGGCGCGAGTTCGGCGACACGATCGCCATCGTCAAGGCGGCCGAGATCCTCGAGCTCGTCGACACGCCGCGCCACGAGGTCAAGCTGACCGAGCTCGGTCGCCGCTTCATCGCCTCCGACCGCCAGGGCCGGCGCACGATCTTCGCCGAGCAGGTCTTCAAGCTGCGGCTGTTCCACATCATCCTGGCGCTGCTCGATGAATACGACGAGGTCGATGCCGACCGCATCGTGAGCGACATCGCCACCGCGCTGCCCTACGACAACCCGGAGAAGACCTTCGAGACGATGATCGCCTGGGGCCGCTACGCCGGGCTGATGGACTGCAACATGAAGACGCGCAAGGTCTCGGTGCCCAAGGACGAGGAAGAGGACGAGGAAGCGACGGGCTGAGGCCGTGCGAAGATGACCGCCGCCGCGCCCGCGGCGGCACCCGCGTACCTGCCATGCTCATCAACTGCAGCGCCTACGTCCAGGGCAGCAAGCTCGCCGACATTGCCGTGGCCGACATCGGCCGCCACCTGGCGCGACCCGATTGCTTCGTCTGGGTCGCGCTGCGCGACCCCGGCGCGGCCGAACTCGAGGCCCTGCAGGAGCCGTTCGGGCTGCACGAGCTGGCGGTCGAGGACGTGCTCAAGGGCCATCAGCGGCCCAAGGTCGAGGAATACGGCGACACCGTGTTCGCGGTGCTGCAGATGGTCGACGAGGCGGGCGGCGAGCTCGTGATCGGCGAGCTGTGCATCTTCGCGGGGCGCAACTTCGTGCTCTCGGTGCGCAGCCGCACGGACGCCGGCTTCCTGGGCGTGCGTGAACGCGCCGAGCGCGAGCCCGAGCTGTTGCGCCAGGGCGCCGGCTTCGTGCTCTACGCGCTGATGGACGCCGTCGTCGACCGCTATTTCCCGGTCATCGACCGCCTCGAGACCGAGCTCGACGCGATCGAGGAGCGCATCTTCGAGCGCGGCGCCGCGCGCCGCAACATCGAGGCGCTGTACGCGCTCAAGCGCCGCCTGGGCGTCGTGCGCCACGCGGTGATGCCGCTGCTCGAGGCCGGCGCGCACCTGCACGGCGGCCGCGTGCCGCCGGTGTGCCTGGGCACGCAGGACTATTTCCGCGATGTCTACGACCACCTGCTGCGCTGCGCGGCGACGATCGACGGCCTGCGCGACACCGTCGCCACCGCGATCCAGGTCAACTTCTCGATGGTCGCGATCGAGGAATCGGAGACCACCAAGCGCCTCGCCGCCTGGGCCGGCATCTTCGCCGTCGCGACCTTCTTCGTCGGCGTCTGGGGCATGAACTTCGAGCGCATGCCGGAGCTGAAATGGATCTGGGGCTACCCCGCTGCGCTGGGCTTCATCGGCCTCGTCGCGGTGCTGATGTGGCGCCGCTTCCGCAAGGCGGGGTGGCTCTGAGCGACGACGCTCCTTCGGCCGGACAGCCCCGGCGCCTGCTCACCCCGCCTGCAGCAGGCCCCGCGTCTCGATGAACTCGACCACCGTGGCCAGGCCGACGCCATGGCGCAGGTCGGTCATGACCCAGGGGCGGCGCGCGTCGGGGCGCATGCGGCGCGTGTCGGCCTCCATCACCTCGAGGCTGGCGCCGACATGCGGCGCGAGGTCCATCTTGTTGATCACCAGCAGGTCGCTCTTGGTGATGCCGGGGCCGCCCTTGCGCGGGATCTTCTCGCCGCCGGCGACGTCGATGACGTAGATCGTCAGGTCGCTGAGTTCGGGGCTGAAGGTCGCGGCGAGGTTGTCGCCGCCCGACTCGATGAAGACGATGTCGGCCTGCGGAAAGCGTTCGAGCAGGCGGTCGACCGCCTCGAGGTTGATCGACGCGTCCTCGCGGATCGCGGTGTGGGGGCAGCCGCCGGTCTCGACGCCGACGATGCGCTCGGGCGCCAGCGCGCCGGCCACCGTGAGCAGCCGCTGGTCTTCCTTGGTGTAGATGTCGTTGGTGACGACGACGAGGTCCCAGCGCTCGCGCATCGACTTGCACAGCATCTCGACGAGGGTCGTCTTGCCCGAGCCGACGGGGCCGCCGACGCCGACGCGCAGTGGGGGCAGGGGCTTGGTGCGGCCGGGGATGGTGGTGGTGTTCATCATGGCGTCGATGATGCACGAAGCGCGCCAGCGGCCGACACCCGCCGCTCGCCCGGCGTCGCCATCCCCCATGGAGACGAGGGGACGGGTGCGCACCGGCTTGCCCCGCCGACCGAACTGAGGCAGAGTGAATGCGGATTCCAGTATCCGTTCCTGCTTGCGAAGGATCCAGCATGCCGCATGTCCTGCCAGCCGCCGAGTCCTACCGCGGCCGGGCCTACCGCGACGGCAACGGGAACACGGAATGCGTCGAATTCATCAAGCAGACCCTGGGCGCACCGGTGACGTCGGCCTGGCGCCAAGGGGTCCAGGTCCAGAAACTCGCCGCGCGCGAACGAGATCCGATTGCCAAGGGCACGGCCATCGCCACCTTCGTTTCGGGCGTCTACCCCCAGCATGGGAGCACGGGCAAGCATGCCGCGATCTATCTGGGGCAGAACGCCGACGGCATCCAGGTCATGGATCAGTGGCGATCGCAGGGGCAGGTGCTGCCCCGGACCATTCCGTGGGTGGCGCGCCGCCCCGGACTGAGCAACGACGGCACTGCCTTTTCGGTGATCGAATGGTGAATGGCCCGCTGCTGTCGGCCATCGCCGCGCTCGCCCTTTCCTCGCTGCCGGCCAGCCGGGCCCATGCCGCAGAAGTAGCCTGCCCGGCGTCGATCAAGGTCGCGGAGACCTTGGATCCGCCGCCGCCCGAATCCTGGTCCGCCCAGTACGACCATGCGCCCCGATACCTGGCCGGCGTGACATTCTTCGATGGCGATCCGAAGGAGAACCGCAGCATCGTTCCGACGCGCGACACGCCGACCGCCGGGAAGCGTCGGCTGGCCGTCTGGCGTTTCGGTTCCAGCGCCGTGCCGGTGTGGCTGGGCTGCAGGTACCTGAATACCGGTGTGCTGCTGGCGCGACGCTTGCCCGATTCGGTTCGGGCGTGTCGCGTGAGCTATGCGGCCGGCGGCGTCGTCGAACGCATCGACTGCCAGTGACCGAGCACGTTCGACCTGCAGGCCCCTGCCCGGCCGGGTGTCAGGATCGGAAGAGGCGCGAATACTGCGTCTCGTGCTGCGCGCTGAGGATGGCGAGCATCGGCGCATGCGACTGGCGCTCGTCGTCGCCGAGCGCGAGCGCACGCTCCGCCAGCGCCGGGATGGCCGCCGCGAGGCGGCCCAGCAGGCGCTGGGCTGCTGCCTGGCCCAGCGGCACGGTCTTGATCGCCGCCTGGCCCATGTTCTCGGCCCAGCTCCAGGCGTAGGCCAGCAGCGCCGCAGGCGCGGCGGCGCCGGCCAGCGTCGTCGCCAGCGCGTAGGCCACCGGCCACATCGGCGCCGGCGCCAGCGCAGCCAGCGTCGCCACCCGCGCATCGCCGGCCTGGGTGCCGTGGCGCAGCCATTCGAGCAGCGCGCGGCCCATCTGCTCGGCCTGCGCGCGCAACTCGGCCGTCTCGCGCGTGCGGCGCAGCCAGTCGTTGAGCTCGACGATGCGCGCCGCGTCGTGTGCCTGCCAGGCGGCGCAGGCCCGCGCCAGCACCGGGCCTTCGGCGCGCGCCAGCGTCAGCTCCATCTGCGCCAGCAGCCAGTCGCCGGCCTGCGCCTCGCCGCGGACGCGCCCGGCCTCGACCGCGGCCTCGAGGCCCTCGGAATAGCTGAAGCCGCCCACCGGCAAGGCCGGCGAGGCGAGCCACATCAGCCGCAGGAGCTGCGACGGGTCAATGGTCGTGGTGATGGTCGTGGCCGTGATCGGAGCCGTGATCGTGATCATGGGCATGGCCGTGTGCGGCGTCGTGATGGTCTCCATGGCCATGACCATGGCCGTGGTCGTGCGCGTGTCCGTGATCGTGCCCTGCATGCGCATGCGGCGCCGCGGCGTAGGCGCCGCCCTCGGGTTCGAAGGCCGCCAGCGCCTCGCTCACGATGAGGTGGCGACCGCGCAGCATCTCGGCGAGCACCGGATCGGGTTCGAGCTTGAGATGGTCGGCCTGCAGTTCGAGCGGCACATGGCGATTCGCCAGGTGGTAGGTGGCGCGCAGCAGGTCGAGCGGGCTGCCATGTTCGGGGCAGGCGCGCACCACCAGGACCGGCTGCGGCGCGGCGCGCACGGCGATCAGCGAGCCGTCCTCGGCCACCAGCATGTCGCCGCCGCGCACGACGCTGCCGCGCGGCAGGAAGACGCCGATGACGCGGCCGCTGGAGTCAGCGGCGTCGAAGCGGCTCTTCTGGCGCTGGTCCCAGCCGAGTTCGACGCTGGGCGCGCGCTTGACGAGCGCGGCGGCGAGGCCGCGCGCCTGGGGGATGAGTTTGTTGACGATCAGCATGGGGGGATTGTCGCGCGGGTCCGGCCGCCCGGCGCCGGACGCGTTCGCCGGCGCCGGGCTGGCGCGTCGCAGTGCCGCAGCGTCGACAATGCGGCTCCCCGGTCGCCGAGCGCATCCATGATCGAACCCCTGCTGCTGACCACGACCCGCGTCTCCACTTTCGACAACAAGCGGCCCTTGACGTCGGCCAGCGGATTCTTCTTCGAGCGCGGCGGCCGGCTGTTTCTCGTCACGAGCCGGCATGTGCTGATCGACGCGCCGAGCAAGCATTTCCCGAACCGCATCGAGATCGAGTTGCATGTCGATGCGCAGAACCTGACGCGCTCGACCGGGCTGTCGATCCTGCTGTACGCGGGGGGCAAGAGCGTCTGGTTCCAGGGCAAGGATGCCGGCGGCGCGATCGACGTCGCGGTGATCGAGATCGATCGCGCGGCGATGCCGGCTTCGTCGCTCATCGAATGCTTCACCGTCGACCATCTGCAGCAGGGGCTGGACGATGTCGAGGTCGGCAGCTCCCTGCTCGTGGTCGGCTTTCCGCTCGGCTTCCACGACACCATGCACCACCTGCCGGTGGTGCGGCAGGCCATCATCGCCTCGTCGTTCGGCCTGCGCTTCCAGGGCCACGGCTACTTCCTGACCGACGCCCGGACGCATCGCGGCACCAGCGGTGCGCCGGTCGTGATGCGCAGCCCCGATGGCGCCGGACGGCTGCCTTGGAAGCTGCTGGGCGTGCACTCGGCCAGCATGGACATGGGCAGCCGCGATCTGAGGCTCGACGAGTCGCTGGGATTGAACTGCGCCTGGTACGCCGACATCCTGCTGACGCTCACGGATGCCGAAGGGGCCGCCAAGGCGCGGCGGCCGGCGCCGGGGGCGGGCGCGGTGGAAGGCGCAGTGGAAGGCGCAGGCGACATGCAAGCGGCGCTGCCGACGGCCCCGGCGCCTGCACCGAAAACCGACACCTGAAAGCACTCGTCGGATGCCATCGGTACCGTACGCTCGACGGGCGACGCTGCAGCCCGGGTGGACGGATCGGAAGTGACATCGACGCCTGCAGTCGCGGCGTCGAGGCGAGCGCAGCGGGGCCATGTCATCCGACGAATGCGTGATGCGTGATGCGTGATGCGTGATGTAGGATGCGACGCATCACTTCGTTTGAAGGTTGTCCATGCGCACCACGCTAGCTATCGATGACGACGTCCTGGCCGCGGCCAAGCACCTCGCACAGCGGGAGGAGCGAACCGTGGGTGAGGTGATTTCTTCGCTCGCCAGGCAGGGTCTCGCGCGCGGCAGCCGGGTGTCCCGGGCGGAACGCAACGGCATCCCGCTGTTGCCCTCGCGAAAAGGTGCAGCGCCGGTCACGCCGGATCTCGTCAATCGCCTGCGCGACGAACTGCCGTGACCCGATACCTGCTCGACGTCAACGTTCTCATTGCCTTGGTGGACCCGGCCCATGTCCAGCACGACGCTGCTCACGACTGGTTCGGTCGCGTCGGGCACAGGGCATTTGCCACCTGTCCGCTGACCGAGAACGGTCTGATGCGGATTGTCGGCCACCCGAGCTATCCCAATTCCCCGGGCCCGCCCAGCGCGGTGGCCGGCGCGTTGCTGGCGATACGGGCGCTGCCCGGCCATGAATTCTGGCCCGACAGCATCAGTCTCGTCGACAGCCCCTGCGTCGATGCAGCGCTGCTTTCCAGCCATTCCCGGGTGACGGATGGCTACCTGCTGGGGCTTGCACGTGCCAACAAGGGTCGGCTTGCGACCCTGGACCACAAGCTCGCGGCGGAAGTGGTTCCGAAAGGTCAGGCAGCCCTTGCACTAATCTAGTGTCGCGAGTTAGAAGATCGTCGGCGACGCGATCCACGGCTTATTCGGCTTTCGCCGATCCGCCCCATTCACGAAGCGCATCAAGAAGTGGTCCGAAGTACTTGACGAACTGCGCACCTTCATCCTTCTTTTCCTTCGTGGCCATAGATGGTTCTTTCAGGGCAAAGGCCCATTAGAAGCGATCTTCGTTGTCGGCGAACCAAAATCAAAATAGGAAATACTTCTGCGCCATCGGCAACACCGTCGCCGGATCGCAGACCAGCAACTCCCCGTCCGCCCGCACCCGATAGGTCTGCGCGTCGATCTCCATCTTCGGCAGCGCGCCGTTGTGCACCATGTCGCCCTTCTTCACGCCGCGGCAGCCCTGCACGGCCGATAGCCGGCGCTGCAGCCCGAGCTGGCGCCCGATGCCGTTGGCCAGCGCGGTCTGGCTCACGAAGGTGAGGTTGGTCGCCGGCAGCAGCTTGCCGTAGCTGCCGAACATCGGCCGGTAATGCACCGGCTGGGGCGTCGGGATGCTGGCGTTCGCGTCGCCCATCAGCGCGCTGGCGATGAAGCCGCCCTTGAGCACGAGGCTGGGCTTGACGCCGAAGAAGGCCGGCCGCCAGAGCACGAGGTCGGCCCAACGCCCGACCTCGACGCTGCCGACCTCGTGCGCGATGCCGTTGGCGATGGCCGGGTTGATCGTGTACTTGGCGATGTAGCGCTTGACGCGGAAGTTGTCGTTGCGCGGCCCGTCGCCGGGCAGCGCGCCGCGCTGGCCCTTCATCTTGTGCGCCGTCTGCCAGGTGCGGATGACGACCTCGCCGACACGGCCCATGGCCTGGCTGTCGCTGCTCATCATGCTGATCGCGCCAAGGTCGTGCAGTATGTCCTCGGCGGCGATCGTCTCGCGCCGGATGCGGCTCTCGGCGAACGCCAGGTCCTCGGCGATCGCCGGGTCGAGGTGGTGGCAGACCATCAGCATGTCCAGATGCTCGTCGACCGTGTTCGCCGTGTAGGGCATGGTCGGGTTGGTGCTGCTGGGCAGGAAGTTGGCCTCGCCGACGACGCGCAGGATGTCCGGCGCATGGCCGCCGCCGGCGCCCTCGGTGTGGAAGGCGCACAGCGTGCGGCCGTGGGTGGCCGCCATCGTGTCCTCGACGAAGCCGCTCTCGTTGAGCGTGTCGCTGTGGATGCTGACCTGGGTGTCGGTGACCTCGGCGATGTCCAGGCAGTTGTCGATCGCCGCCGGCGTCGTGCCCCAGTCCTCGTGCAGCTTGAGCCCGATCGCGCCGGCGGCGATCTGCTGGCTCAGCGCCTCGGGCCGCGCCGCGTTGCCCTTGCCGAGGAAGCCCAGGTTCATCGGGAAGGCCTCGGCCGCCTGCAGCATGCGGTGCAGGTTCTCGGGCCCCGGCGTGCAGGTGGTGGCGAAGGTGCCGGTGGCCGGTCCCGTGCCGCCGCCCAGCATCGTCGTGATGCCGCTGGCGAGCGCCTCCTCGATCTGCTGCGGGCAGATGAAATGGATGTGGCTGTCGATGCCGCCGGCGGTGACGATCATGCCCTCGCCGGCGATGATCTCGGTGCCGGGGCCGATGAGGATGTCGACGCCGTCCTGCACGTCGGGGTTGCCGGCCTTGCCGATGGCGGCGATGCGGCAGCCCTTGATGCCGATGTCGGCCTTGACGATGCCCCAGTGGTCGATGATGAGCGCGTTCGTGATGACGCAGTCATGCGCCTCGTGGTGGCCCGGGCCGTTGACGGCCTGGCCCTGGCCCATGCCGTCGCGGATCGTCTTGCCGCCGCCGAACTTGACCTCCTCGCCATAGCCGCCGGCGGCCAGCGTGCGGTCCTGTTCGACCTCGACGACGAGCCCGGTGTCGGCCAGCCGCAGCCGGTCGCCGACCGTCGGGCCGTACATCTCGGCATAGGCGCGGCGCGTGATGCGGCTCATCTAGACGCCTCCATTCGTCAGGCCGCGGAAGCCCCAGACCTGGCGCCGGCCGGCGTAGGCGATGAGGCGCACCGTGCGTTCCTGCCCCGGCTCGAAGCGCACCGCGGTGCCGCTGGCGATGTCCAGCCGCATGCCCTTGGACGCCTGGCGGTCGAACACCAGCGCCGCGTTGGTCTCGGCGAAATGGTAGTGCGATCCGACCTGGATCGGCCGGTCGCCGGTGTTGGCCACTACCAGCGTGGCGCCGGCGCGGCCGGGGTTGAGTTCGTGCTCGCCGTCGTCGATCAGGAGTTCACCGGGGATCATCTTGCTGCGCCTTCATGCGATGGGTTGGTGCACGGTCACCAGCTTGGTGCCGTCGGGGAAGGTCGCCTCGACCTGGATCTCGGTCACGATCTCGGCCACGCCTTCCATCACGTCGGCGCGGCCGAGGACGTGCTTGCCTTCGCCCATCAGCTGCGCCACGGTCTTGCCGTCGCGCGCACCCTCCATGATCGCCGCGCTGATGAGCGCGATCGCCTCGGGCACGTTGAGCTTGAGCCCGCGCGCGCGCCGGCGCTCGGCCAGCAGGGCGGCGGTGAACACCAGCAGCTTGTCTTTTTCGCGGGGCGTCAGGTCCATGGGTCGGGGTGCAGCACGATGGGTGCCAGCATCGTAACGCCCGCGCGCGCTGGCGCACCGTCGCGCACCGCCCCGCGCGCTGGCGCGAAAGCTGCATATCGGTGCCTGTGACGAGCCGCGCCGAGATTCCACGCACCAACGTGCCGCAGCAGCGCGTCATCAAGGTGCGCCGCGACTACAACGCCTGGGTCGCGCGCGAGAGCCTGGAGGACTACGCGCTGCGCTTCACGCCGCACGCGTTCCGCAAATGGAGCCCCTGGCGCGTCGCCAGCACGGCGCTGGGCGGCGCCGGTTCCTTCCTCGTGCTCGAGGCGCTGGGCGGCACGCTGCTGCTGCAGTTCGGCTTCGTCAACGCGGCGCTGGCCATCCTCGCCACCGCGGTCATCATCTTCGCCGCCGGTCTGCCGATCAGCGTCTACGCCGCGCGCCACGGCCTGGACATGGACCTGCTGACGCGCGGCGCCGGCTTCGGCTACATCGGCAGCACGATCACGAGCCTGATCTACGCCAGCTTCACCTTCATCTTCTTCGCGCTCGAGGCGGCCATCATGGCCTACGCGCTCGACCTCGCCTTCGACATCCCGCCCGCCTGGGGCTACCTGATCTGCGCCCTCGTCGTGATCCCGCTCGTCACCCATGGCGTGACGGCGATCAGCCAGCTCCAGGTCTGGACGCAGCCGCTGTGGCTGGTGCTGCTCGTGCTGCCGTATCTCTACGTCTTCCATGCCCACCCGACGCTGATCGCCGAGGTCTCCCGCTATGCCGGGCTGAACGGCCGCGGCGCGGCGTTCGACCCGCTGCTGTTCGGCAGCGCGCTGACGGTGGGCGTGGCGCTGATCACGCAGACGGGCGAGCAGGTCGACTACCTGCGCTTCATGCCCGAGCGCACCGATGCGAACCGCCGCGCCTGGTGGTTCGCGGTGCTCGCCGGGGGCCCGGGCTGGGTCATCCCGGGCGTGGCGAAGATGCTCGGCGGCGCGCTGCTCGCCTACCTGGCGCTGACGCTGGCGGTGCCGGCCGAGCGCGCGATCGATCCCAACCAGATGTACCTCGCGGCCTACGAGATCGTGTTCCCGCGCTACGGCTGGGCGGTGGCCGCGACGGCGCTGCTGGTCATCGTCTCGCAGCTCAAGATCAACGTCACGAACGCCTACGCCGGTTCGCTCGCCTGGTCGAACTTCTTCGCCCGCGTCACGCACAGCCACCCCGGGCGCGTCGTCTGGGTCGTGTTCAACACGCTGATCGCGCTGATGCTGATGGAGATGGAGGTCTTCAAGGCCATCGCCGGCGTGCTCGGCCTGTACAGCAACATCGCCATCAGCTGGATCATGGCGGTGGTGGCCGACCTCGTCGTCAACAAGCCGCTCGGACTGAGCCCGCAGGGCATCGAGTTCAAGCGCGCCCACCTCTACGACGTCAACCCGGTCGGCGTCGGCGCGATGGGCGCCGCCTCGGTGCTCTCGATGCTGGCCTACCTCGGCCTGTTCGGCGCCACCGCGCGCGCCTTCTCGGCCGTGATCGCGATGGCGGTGGCCTTCGCCGCCGCGCCGGCCATCGCCTGGGCCACGCGCGGCCGCTACTACATCGCGCGCCACCCCGAGGGCGCGTATCTCGGCGCGATGCGCCGCTGCGTCATCTGCGAGCGCGACTACGAGGGCGAGGACCTCGCGCGCTGCCCCGCCTACGGCGGCCCGATCTGCTCGCTGTGCTGCTCGCTCGACGCGCGCTGCCACGACCTGTGCAAGCCCGAGCCGGCGCGCGCGCAGCACCAGCTCGAGGCGGCGCTGCGCCGGCTGCTGCCGCGCGCCTGGGCGCCGAAGATCGACACCGGGCTGGCGCGCTACCTGGTGCTGATGTCGCTCGTCGCGCCGCTGCTGGGGGCGCTGCTGTTCGGCCTCTACAAGGCCGATGCCGACGCCTCGGCGCCGACCTATCTGCGCCTGTACGGCGCGCTGCTGCTGCTGGCGGGCGTGATCGGCTGGTGGCTCGTGCTGACGCAGATCAGCCGCGGCGTCGCGCAGGAGGAATCGAACCGCCAGACCGAGGCGCTGATGCGCGAGATCGATTCGCACCGCCGCACCGACGAGCAGCTGCAGCGCGCCAAGGCCGCCGCCGACGCCGCCAACCAGGCCAAGACGCGCTACATCTCGACCGTCAGCCACGAGCTGCGCACGCCGCTCAACAGCATCCTCGGCTACGCCCAGCTGCTCGACGAGGACCCGACGCTGCAGCCGCACCGCAAGCAGGCCGTGGGCGTGATCCGGCGCGGCGGCGAGCATCTGCTGAGCCTGATCGAGGGCACGCTGGACATCGCGCGCATCGAGGCCGGCAAGCTGGCGCTCGATCCGCGGCCGATGCGCCTGCACGAGAGCCTGCAGCAGATCGTCCAGCTCTTCGAGCTGCAGGCGCTGGCCAAGGGGCTGACGTTCGAGCACGACATCGCCGCCGCGCCGGCGCTGGTGCGCGCCGACGAGCGGCGGCTGACGCAGATCCTGATCAACGTGCTCGGCAACGCGGTCAAATTCACGCAGGCCGGGCGCGTCGCCTTCCGCGTCGGCCATGTGCGCGAGATGGCGGTGTTCGAAGTCGAGGACAGCGGGCCCGGCATCCCCGCCGCGGGCCTCGAGCGCATCTTCGAGCCGTTCGCGCGCGGCGACGACGGCGGCCATGGCAGCCATGGCGGCACCGGACTCGGGCTGACGATCGCGAAGATGCTGACCGACCTGATGGGCGGCGAGATGACGGTCTCGTCGCGCGCCGAGCCGCCCTCGGGCACGCTGTTCCGCATCCGCCTCTTCCTGCCCGCGCTCGAGGCCGGGCGCACGCCGCTGCCGCTGCCGCAGCGCGCCGGCTACGCGGGCGCGCGCCGGCGCCTGCTCGTCGTCGATAACGAGGAGGTCGACCGCACGCTGCTCGCGCGCCGGCTCGAGGCGGCCGGCTTCGAGGTGCTGCAGGCGGGGTCGGGCGTCGCCGCGCTCGGGCTGCTGCAGGAATGCGGCGCCCGCGGCGCGCCGGTCGACGCGATCCTGATGGACCTGGCGATGCCCGGCATCGACGGCTGGGAGACGATCCGCCGCCTGCGCGGCCAGCAGCTGAGCGGGGCGCCGCTGGCCATCGTCTCGGCCAACGCCTACGACAAGGGCCAGGACAACGACGTCGGCGTCGAGGCGGCCGACTTCATCACCAAGCCGGTGCGGCTCGACGAGCTGCTCGACTGGCTCGGCAGCCGGCTGGACCTGCAGTGGCTGGCCAGCGCCGCGCCGGCGCCGTCCGCCGGCAGCCCCGGCGGCCCGCTGCCCTCGCGCGCGCAGCTGCTGGCGCTGCGCGACGTCGTCGACCTTGGCTACCCGCGCGGCGTCGAGCGCCTGCTCGAGCAGATCGAAGCCGCCCGGCCCGATTGCGGCGCCTGGCTCGCACCGCTGCGCGCGCTCGCGCAGCGCTTCCAGTTCGACCACATGACCCCGCTCATCCAAGATGCCATCACCCGAAGCCAGACCGCCTGAGCGCGCACCCGATCCCGGGCAGGACCGGACGCTGGCGGCCGCGCCGGCGCGCCGCGCCGGCCTCGTGCTCATCGTCGACGACGTGCCCGACAACCTGGCGCTGCTGCACGACGCGCTCGACGCCGCCGGCTACACCGTGCTCGTCGCCACCGACGGCGCGCTCGCGCTGCTGCGCGCGGCGCAGGCCGATCCCGACATCGTGCTGCTCGACGCGGTGATGCCGGGGCTCGACGGCTTCGAGGTCGCGCGCCGGCTGCGCGCCGGGCCCGAGACGGCGCATATCCCGATCGTCTTCATGACCGGCCTCACCGAGACCGAGCATGTGCTGGCCGCCTTCGAGGCCGGCGGCGTCGACTACGTCACCAAGCCGATCCGCCCGCCCGAGGTGCTGGCGCGCATCGCCGTGCACATGCATGCGGCACGCCAGGCGCGGCAGGCGCGCAACGCGCTCGACGCCTACGGCCAGGCGACGATCGCACTGCGCCTGGCCGACGGGCAGGCGCGGCTGGTGTGGCAGACGCCGCTGGCGCGGCGCTGGCTGCCGGGGTATTTCGATGTCGCGCCCGACATCGTGCCGCCCGAACTGCGGCGCTGGCTCGAACCGGCACTCGCCGGGCGCGACGTGCGCCCGCTGGCGACCGTGCGCGGTCCCTGCCAGCTCGTCGCGACGCTGCAGGGCCGCACCGTCGACGACGACTGGCTCGTCGTGCTGCGCGAGGTCAACGACGCCGCCACCGTCGAGGCGACGATGCTCGCCTTCGGCCTCACGATGCGCGAGAGCGAGGTGCTGTACTGGGTCGCCAAGGGCAAGACGAACCGCGACATCGGCGACATCCTGGGCAGCAGCCCGGCGACGGTGAAGAAGCATCTCGAACGCGTCTACGAGAAGCTCGGCGTCGAGACCCGCACCGCCGCCGCCGCGATGGCGCTGCAGCGGGTGCGCGAACTGGCCACCTGATGCACGGTGAATCACTACCCGTAGGTATAGTTTTCAGCCCCTGCCGACCGGCAGGCCTTGATCTCGATCAAAGCCTGGCGCCGAGGCGACCGGGACACTCGCCGTTTCCTTAGCGCGCGTCGAGACGCCCTGGCCATGGCCGAGTTGACCTGGAACGAAGCATTGGCGGTGAACCAGCCGCAGATGGACGAGACGCATCGCGAGTTCGTCGATCTGCTGACGCGGCTCGAGGCGGTGCTCGAGCGGCCGCCGCACGAGGTCCTGCCCTGCCTCGAGGACCTGCTGGTGCACACCGAGCAGCATTTCGGCCAGGAGGAGCGCTGGATGACGGCGGTGGGTTTCGCGCCGCAGAACTGCCACAGCTACCAGCATGCGCAGATCCTCGAGGTGCTGCGCGAGGTCCGCAAGCGCTGCGCCGAGCAGGGCGACCTCGAGCCTGTGCGCCTGCTCGTGCCGGGCCTGGCGCAATGGTTCCCCGGCCATGCGCTGGCGATGGACGCCGCGCTGGCGCTGACGATGGCCGAGCGCGGCTACGACCCGGCGACCGGCGCCGTGCAGCGGCCGCTCGAGCCCGAGGCGCTGCCGATCACCGGCTGCGGCGGCTCGGGCTGCTCCTGATGCGCGCGCCGCGCCGGCGCCGCAGCCGGGCTCAGCGCTGGCTCAGCTTGAGCGGCCGCAGCAGCGCGAGCAGCTGCGAGGGCGGCGTCACGCTCGGGTCGTAGGGCGCCTCGCGCCGGCCGCCGAGGCCGGCGCGGATGCGCAGCACGTAGAGCCGTGTCTCGGCATAGGGCGGCACGCCGAGATATTTCTCGACCGCCTTCTCGCCCGCGTTGTAGGCGGCGGCGACGAGCGAGATGTCGCCCTGGAAATACGCCATCAGCCAGCGCAGATAGGCCATGCCGGCGCGGATGTTCTGCACCGGGTCCTTGACGTCGTGCACGCCGAAGCGCGCCGCGGTCTCGGGCAGCACCTGCATCAGCCCCTGCGCGTTCTTGGGCGAGACGGCCCAGGCGTTGAAGTTCGACTCGACCTGCATGAAGGTCAGCACGAGCTGCGGGTCGAGCTTGTATTCGGGCGCGACGAGCTGGACGTAGCGCACGATCGACGGCGGCGCGTTGGCCGGGATCGCGGCCGGCCAGAGGCTCTGCCGCCCGGGAACGGGCCGCGGTCCCGCAGGCGCCGCCGCTGCGGCGCTGACGCGGTCCTCGTCGGGCTGGCGCAGGCAGGCCGGCGGCGGCCCCACCGGCGTGCCCATGTGGCGCAGCATGTTCTGCGCCTGCGGCATGCCCTGCTCGGCGGCCGCGGCGAAGAGATGCGCCGCGGCGGCCTCGTCGCGCTCGATGCCGCGCGAGTTCGTCATCATCCAGGCCAGGCTGTACTGCGACTCGGCATCGCCGTAGCGCGAGGCGCGGCAATACAGCTCGGCCGCGCGCACCGGGTCGGCGGGGACACCGTCGCCGTATTCATAGGCCTTGGCCTCGTTGCGCCAGCCCACGACCTGCGCCGGCACGACGGGACCGGCCTCGGGCGGCGGCGTCGCCGGCCGCGGCAGCCCGTCCAGGGTCAGGGTGCCGTCGGCGCTGGGCAGCTCGGCATGGGCCGGCACGGCGCAGGCAAGCGCCAGGCCGGCGGCAGCGACGAGCAATCGGGGTCGGACAGGCATCGGCAGGCTGCGGGAAAACGCGAAGTCTAGCGAAGGCCCGGGGCGCCATGTAAGCCGGACGGCGTATTCCCGCGGCCGAGCGTGATCTCTAACCTGCGGCGCATGTCCACACCACCCCCCAGGAGCGAGAACCCGATGAAAACCAACCGCCGCCAAGCCGGCCAGATGATGATGTCCGCGATCGCGCTCGCCGCGCTCGGACTGTCCACCGCCCAGGCCGCCGACACGATCAAGGTCGGCGTGCTGCATTCGCTGTCGGGAACGATGGCGATCAGCGAATCGGTGCTCAAGGACACCGTGCTGATGGCGATCGACGATGTCAACGCCCACGGCGGCGTGCTCGGCAAGAAGCTCGAGCCCGTGGTCGTCGATCCGGCGTCGAACTGGCCGCTGTTCGCCGAGAAGGCGCGCCAGCTCATCTCCACCGACCATGTCGTGGTCACCTTCGGCTGCTGGACCAGCGTCTCGCGCAAGAGCGTGCTGCCGGTGTTCGAGGAGCTCAATTCGCTCCTGTTCTATCCCGTGCAATACGAGGGCGAGGAACTGAGCAAGAACGTCTTCTACACCGGCGCGGCGCCGAACCAGCAGGCGATCCCCGCGGTCGAGTACCTGATGAGCAAGGACGGCGGCAGCGCCAGGCGCTTCGTGCTGCTCGGCACCGACTACGTCTATCCGCGCACGACCAACAAGATCCTGCGCGCCTTCCTGCACAGCAAGGGCGTGAAGGACGCGGACATCATGGAGGAGTACACGCCGTTCGGCCACTCCGACTACCAGAGCATCATCGCCAACATCAAGAAGTTCGCCTCGCAGGGCAAGAAGACGGCCGTCATCTCGACCATCAACGGCGACTCCAACGTCCCGTTCTACAAGGAGATGGGCAACCAGGGCCTGAAGGCGACCGACGTGCCGGTGATGGCGTTCTCGGTCGGCGAGCAGGAGCTGCGCGGCGTCGACACCAAGCCGCTCGTGGGCCACCTGGCGGCGTGGAACTACTTCATGTCGATCAAGAACCCGACGAACGCGGCCTTCATCGCCAAGTGGACCGCCTACGCCAAGGCGCACAACATCCCGGGCGACAAGGACCATCCGCTGACCAACGATCCGATGGAGGCGACCTGGATCGGCGTGCACATGTGGGCGCAGGCGGCCAACAAGGCCAAGAGCACGGACACCGACAAGGTGATCGCGGCGATGGCGGGCCAGAAGTTCAACGCGCCGAGCGGCATCGTCTCGATGATGGACATGAAGAACCATCACCTGCACAAGAGCGTGTTCATCGGCGAGGTGCGCGCCGACGGCCAGTTCAACGTCGTGTGGAAGACGCCGGGCCCGATCAAGGCCCAGCCCTGGAGCCCGTACATCCCCGAGGACAAGGGCAAGCCCGACGAACCGGTGAAGAAGTAACCCCCCCGGAGCGCCTTCGGCGCCTCCCCCCCAGGGGGGCCACGCCGGTGGCCCGGCAAAGCCGGTTCCACGGCGTGCGCTTGTAGGGGCGGGCGGGCTTCGCCCGCCGCCCTGCTGGTTCTCAGCGCAGTACCGACTTCGTGATACTTCGATTCCTTACTTTGCTTCTGTGCGTCGCCGCTTCGGCGGGTGCCTACGCGCTCACGCCCGAGCAGGCGCTGCACATCGCGCAGGGCGACAGCGACGATCGCATCGCGGCGCTCGGCCAGGCGCTGGCGAGCGGCGATCCGGCGCTCGCGGCCTATGTGCAGGCGCTGCTCGACGACGAGGTCAAGATCGGCGCCGGCAAGGCGCTGATCGTGCACGACGGCAAGGTCACCGACGCCGCCAGCGGCGCCGCGGCGACGCTGCCCGACGATGCCCAGGACGTCATCAACCCGAACCGCATGCGGCGCCAGTTCGAGGGCGCGCTGGCGGTGCTGCGGTTGTTCTCGAAGGACGTCGCGGTGCGCCAGCGGGCCATCACCGAACTGAAGGACGTGGCCGGCGAGGGCCATCTGGCGCTGATCGAGAAGGCCGAGCGCGCCGAGACCGACCCTGGGCTGAAGTCGCAGCTCGCGCGCCTGCGCGCCGCGGTGCTGGTGGCCTCGTCCGATCCGGCCAAGCGCCTCGCCGCGGCGGCGCTGCTCGCCGACAGCGAGCAGCCGGCGACGCAGAGCCTGCTCATCGACCGCATCGCCGCCGAGACCGACCCCGGCGTGCGCGCCGCCCTCGAGGCCTCGCTGCGCAAGGTCTCGTCGCGCCTGGCCTGGGGCGAGCGGCTGGGCCTGCTGTTCACCGGCATCAGCCTGGGCTCGATCCTGATGCTGGCCGCGCTCGGCCTGGCCATCACCTACGGCCTGATGGGCGTGATCAACATGGCGCATGGCGAGCTGATGATGATCGGCGCCTATGCCACCTACGTGGTGCAGAACGCGTTCCGCCATTACGCGCCGGGCGCCTTCGACGCCTACATCGTCGCCGCCATCCCGGCCAGCTTCCTCGCCAGCGCGCTCGTCGGCGCGGCGATGGAGCGCACGGTGATCCGGTGGCTCTACGGCCGCCCGCTCGAGACGCTGCTCGCGACCTGGGGCATCAGCCTGATCCTGATGCAGGTCGTGCGCACGCTGTTCGGGGCCCAGAACGTCGGCGTCGAGAACCCGGGCTGGCTCAGCGGCGGCCTCGTCGTGCTGCCGAACCTGACGCTGCCGTACAATCGGCTGGCCATCCTCGTCTTCGCCGTGCTCGTGCTCGCCGGCATGGCGCTGCTGATCGGGCGCACGCGGCTGGGCCTGTTCGTGCGCGGCGTGACGCAGAACCGGCGCATGGCGGCCTGCGTCGGCGTCGACACGGCGCGCATCGACACCTACGCCTTCGCCCTCGGCGCCGGCATCGCCGGGCTGGCCGGCTGCGCGCTGAGCCAGATCGGCAACGTCGGCCCCGACCTCGGCCAGGGCTACATCGTCGACAGCTTCATGGTCGTCGTGCTCGGCGGCGTGGGCCAGATCGCCGGCACCGTCTACGCCGGCCTCGGCCTCGGGCTGCTGAGCAAGCTGCTCGAAGGCTGGCAGGGCGCCGTGCTGGCCAAGATCATGGTGCTGGTCCTCATCGTGGTCGTGATCCAGAAGCGGCCGCAGGGGCTGTTCGCGCTCAAGGGACGGAGCGCCGAATGAAGCCGACCCTGCTCGGACCCAGGGGCTGGACCGGCGTGCTCGCGGCGCTGCTCGTCCTCGGCCTGCTCGTGCCGCTGCTCAACCTCGGCCTGTCGCGGTCCAACCCGCTGCACCTGAGCGACTTCTACGTCAGCCTGCTCGGCAAGATCCTGTGCTACGCGATCTGCGCGCTGGCGATGGACCTGATCTGGGGCTACACCGGCATCCTCTCGCTCGGCCATGGCCTGTTCTTCGCCCTCGGCGGCTACGCGATGGGCATGTACCTGATGCGCCAGATCGGGCGCGACGGCGAGTACCACAGCGACATGCCCGACTTCATGGTGTTCCTGAACTGGAAGACCTTCCCCTGGCACTGGGCGCTGTCCTCCAGCTTCGTCGGCCAGATGCTGCTCGTGGTCCTCGTGCCGGGGCTGCTCGCCTTCGTGTTCGGCTTCTTCGCGTTCCGCTCGCGCATCAAGGGCGTGTACTTCAGCATCATCACGCAGGCGCTGACCTACGCCGCGATGCTGCTGTTCTTCCGCAACGAGACCGGCTTCGGCGGCAACAACGGCTTCACCGACTTCAAGCGCATCGTCGGCGTGCCGATCGCGACCCCGGCCATGCGCGTGACGCTGTGCGTGGCCAGCGGGCTCGTGCTGATCGCCTTCTACCTCATGGCGCGCGCGATCGTCGCGAGCAAGTTCGGCCGCGTGCTGCAGGCGATCCGCGATGCCGAGACGCGCGTGATGTTCACCGGCTACAACCCGGTGGCCTACAAGCTCGGCATCTGGACCCTGAGCGCGATGATGTGCGGCGTCGCCGGCGCGCTCTACGTGCCCCAGGTCGGCATCATCAACCCGGGCGAAATGAGCCCCTCGGCGAGCATCGAGATCGCGGTCTGGACCGCGGTCGGCGGCCGCGCGACGCTGATCGGGCCCATCCTCGGCGCCTTCTTCGTCAACGGCGCGAAGAGCTGGTTCACGGTCGCCTTCCCGGAGTTCTGGCTCTTCTTCCTCGGCGCGCTGTTCATCGCGGTGACGCTGTTCCTGCCCCAGGGCCTGGTCGGCCTGGCGGCGCAGCTGCGCCGGCTGCGGCAGCGGCAGCGGCGTCGGGAGCCGCGGCCATGACGCCCGAACTGATGGCCGCGGGCGCGCAGCGCCTGGCCGAATACCGGGCGCGCTCGGTCGCCGACCCCGACGCCGTCTATTTCGGCCAGGGCGTGGCGCTCTACATCGAGGACGTGAGCGTCAGCTTCGACGGCTTCAAGGCGCTGAACAAGCTGTCGCTGACGATCGCGGTGGGCGAGCTGCGCTGCATCATCGGCCCCAACGGCGCCGGCAAGACGACGATGATGGACTGCGTCACCGGCAAGACGCGGCCCGATGCGGGCAAGGTGCATTTCGGCAGCCACATCGACCTGCTGCGGCTGACCGAGCCGCAGATCGCGCAGATCGGCGTCGGCCGCAAGTTCCAGAAGCCCACCGTCTACGAGCAGCTGACGGTGTTCGAGAACCTCGAGCTCGCGCTCAAGGCCGACCGCCGGGCGCGCGCGGCGCTGTTCGCGCGCCTGAGCGGCGCCCAGCGCGACCGCATCGCCGAGGTGCTGGCGCTGATCCATCTCCAGGGCGAGGTGCACCGCACCGCCGGCCTGCTCAGCCATGGCCAGAAGCAATGGCTGGAGATCGGCATGCTGCTGATCCAGGACCCCAAGCTGCTGCTGCTCGACGAGCCGGTGGCCGGCATGACCGACGAGGAGACCGAGCGCACGGCCGAGCTCTTCCTCAGCCTCGAAGGCCGGCATTCGCTCGTCGTCGTCGAGCATGACATGAGCTTCGTCGCGCGGCTGACCGAGGGGCGCAAGCAGGTCACGGTGCTGCACGAGGGCAGCGTGCTCGCCGAAGGCCTGCTCGCCGAGGTGCAGAACAACGAGAAGGTGGTCGAGGTGTACCTTGGTCGATGAGGCGATCCTGCGCGTCGAGGGCCTGAACCAGTATTACGGCGGCTCGCACATCCTGCGCGGCATCGATTTCGAGGCCCGGCTGGGCGAGATCACGGTCGTGCTCGGCCGCAACGGCGTCGGCAAGACGACGCTGCTCAAGAGCCTGATGGGCGTGGTGCCGGTGCAGGCCGGCCGCGTCACGCTGGGCGGCGTCGAGATCACGAAGGCGCCGAGTTACGAGCGCGTGCGCCGCGGCGTCGGCTACGTGCCGCAGGGGCGCGAGATCTTCGGCCGCCTGACGGTCGAGGAGAACCTGCGCATGGGGCTGGCGACGAAGCCCGGCGCGGCGGCGATCCCGCCCCAGCTGTTCGAGCTGTTCCCGGTGTTGCAGCAGATGATCGGCCGCCGCGGCGGCGATCTCTCGGGTGGCCAGCAGCAGCAGCTCGCGATCGCGCGCGCGCTCGGCCCCGGGCCGCGGCTGCTCATGCTCGACGAGCCGACCGAGGGCATCCAGCCCAGCATCATCAAGGACATCGGCCGCGTGCTGCGCGGCCTCGCCGACCACGGCCTGGCCGGCGCGCCGATGGCCATCGTGCTCGTCGAGCAGTACTACGATTTCGCCGCCGAACTCGCCGACCGCTACCTCGTGATGGAGCGCGGCGAGATCGTCGCCCGCGGCGCCGGCAAGGCCATGGAGGCCGACGGGGTGCGCCAGCGCATGTCGATCTGAGTCCCGCCCTCGGATTCCTGTGAGAATCCCCGATCCATGTAAGGCCTTGAGCTTGCCACCAGAGCTGTTCTATCGGATGGTTCGGCAAGGCGACGCAGGCGGGAGCGCGGGATGTCATGCTGAATACTGGGCCGATCGATCGGCACCGAGGGCAGGCCGCGCGCGCATCGCTGACCGCGCTCGGCGCGCCCACGGCGGGACTGCGCCGGGTCGAGCGCGGCGAGGCGCTGTTCCGCCAGGGTCATGCGCTGAGCGCGCTCTACGAGGTCGAGCTCGGCCAGTTCAAGACCCAGCGCACCGACGAGGCCGGGCGGCGCCAGGTGATCGGCTTCCACCTCGCGGGCGAATTGCTGGGGCTCGACGGCATCGACGACGGCGGCCACCGGCAGGACGCGATCGCGCTCGAGGACGCCCAGGTCTCGGTCATCCCCTACGCCGCGTTCAACGCGCAGGCCGCGCGCTCCGAGGAGCTCCAGCACGAGCTGCACCGCATCATGGGGCGCGAGCTGACGCGCGTGCAGGAGATGCTGCTGCTGCTGGGCACGCTGGGCGCCGAGGCGCGTCTGGCGGCGTTCCTGGTCGATCTCGCCAAGCGCCTGCAGGCGCGCGGCTGGTCGGCCAAGGCGATGCTGCTGCGCATGTCGCGCATCGACATCGCGAGCTATCTCGGGCTCACGGTCGAGACGGTGAGCCGCAACCTCACGCGCATGCAGCAGCTCGCGGTGCTGCGCATCGACCATCGCGACATCGAGATCCTCGACCCCGCCGCGCTGGAGCGCATCGCCACCGGCGGCCCCTGAGCGTCGCTGCGGGGATAATCGCGCCCGTGAAGCAGGCCAGACCGCCGCTGGTGCGAGCGTGGAAACACGGCACTGGAGGAAGGTCCGGACTGCACAGGGCAGCGTAGCAGCTAACGGCTGTCCACCGCGAGGTGCGGATCAGAGCAACAGAGACGAGTCTTTGCGGGGTCCTGCAATGGAGTGTTCTGGGAGGCGCCGGCGCAAGCCGGCGTTCGGTGCGGCTTGCCGTGCCGAACCGGGCGCAAGCCCGGACCGAACAGCCACCCTTTGCGGGGCCTAGCCCCGCAAAGGGTGAAACGGGCAATCTCTACGCGCAGCAACACCAAATAGGCACACGGCGACCCGGCCCGGCGAGTGTGCGGGTAGGTGGCATCGAGCCTGGGGGGCGACTCCCGGCCCAGAGGAATGGCGGTCACGGCAGGCTTCGCAAGAAGCCGGCCGCACAGAATCCGGCCTATCGGTCTGCTTCACACTTTTCCGGCCCGGCGCGGACCCACCGCGGCGGGCCGTTCCAGGTCGTCACCGCACCGGAGCATGAACCCCGACGCCGCGAAACTCTGGCACGGACCGCGCTGGACCCTGGCCCTGCTGCTGGCCTGCATGGGCATGGTGGGCCCGTTCTCGATCGACACCTACCTGCCGGCGTTCAACGGCATCGCCGCCTCGCTCGGCGCGACGCCGGTGCAGATGCAGCAGACGCTGTCGAGCTACCTGCTCGGCTTCGCGCTGATGAACCTGTTCCACGGCGCGCTTTCCGACAGCTGGGGCCGGCGGCCGGTGATCCTGGCCGGCACGGCGCTGTTCGCGCTCGCCTCGCTGGGCTGCGCGCTGAGCGGCTCGATCGGCTCGCTGGTGCTGTTCCGCGCCATCCAGGGCCTGTCGGCGGGGGCCGGGATGGTGGTCTCGCGCGCCATCATCCGTGACCTCTTCGCGCCCACCGACGCGCAGCGCGTGATGTCGCAGGTGACGATCTATTTCGGCATCGCGCCGGCCGTGGCGCCGCTCATCGGCGGGCTGCTGTTCGCGCATCTGGGCTGGCACGCGATCTTCTGGCTCCTGGTCGGCGTCGGCTGCGCGCTCGGCGCGGCCTGCTGGCGCTGGCTGCCGGAGACGCTGCACGCGAGCCAGCGCCATCCGCTCGCGTTCGGCCATCTGCTGCGCGGCTACGCGCAGCTGCTGCGGCATCCGAAGTTCCTCGCCCTCGTCGTCGCCAGCGGCGTGCCGTTCAACGGCATGTTCCTCTACGTGCTCTCGGCGCCGGTGTTCCTGGGCACGCTGCTGCATCTCGAGCCGACGCAGTTCTTCTGGCTCTTCCTGCTGAACATCGCCGGCATCATGGCCGGCGCCTGGCTCTCCGGCCGCTGGGCCGGCCGCAGCAAGCCGCGCCACCAGGTGCGGCACGGCTTCCTGATCATGCTGCTGGTCTCGGCGGCGAACATCGCACTCAACATCGCGTTCGAGCCGCGCGCCTGGTGGGCGCTGTTCCCGGTGGCGCTGTTCTCCTTCGGCTGGGCGCTGATGGTGCCGGTGGTGACGCTGATGTCGCTCGACCAGGTGCCCGAGCGCCGCGGCATGGCCTCGTCGGTGCAGTCCTGCCTGGGCAGCCTGGCCAACGCCTTCGTCGCCGGCGTGATCGCGCCGCTGGTGATGCATTCGGCGCTGGCGCTGGCGCTGACCTCGGCGGCGCTGATGATGATCGGCATCGTCGCCTGGCTCTGGGTCAAGCCGCGCCTGGGGTAAAGGCAGGCCGGCGCGCGGCCGATAACCGGCGAGGAGCCTCGCCATGATCCCGACCCGCCTCATCCTCGCCGTGCTCGCCGCCGCCTTCGCCTG
>JAGWVB010000288.1 GCA_018971105.1 Burkholderiales bacterium | reverse complement strand
GGCGCGGCCGCGCCGTGGCCGAGCGCGTCGAGGCCTTTGTGCGCGAGGTGATCATCGGCTACGAGCGCGACCCGCGCTGGGGCGCGCATGGGCCGAGCGCCGAGATGGTCGCCGAGATGCGCGCGGCCGCGCGCGCGCGCGGCCTCCTGACACCGCACATCCTCGCCGACGGCAGCCACCTGACGCACCGCGAGACGGCGCTCGTGCTGCGCGCCGCCGGCCTCTCGCCGCTGGGCCCGGTGGCGGTCAACGTCGCCGCCCCCGACGAGGGGAACATGTACCTGCTGGGCCGCGTCGCCAACGCCGCGCAGCAGGCGCGCTACCTCGCGCCCATCGTCGCCGGCCAGGCGCGCTCGACCTTCTTCATGACCGAGCCGGCGGCCGACAACGGCGCCGGCTCCGACCCGGCGATGCTGCTGACGACGGCGCGCCGCGACGGCGCCGACTGGGTGATCTCGGGCCGCAAATGGTTCAGCACCGGCGCCGACGGCGCCCGCGTCGGCATCGTGATGGCCAAGGCCGACGAGGGCGCGACGCTGTTCCTGGTCGAGCTGCCGCATCCGGCGCTGCGCATCGAGCGCGTGCCGCAGACCATCGATTCGACGATGCCCGGCGGCCACCCGGTGGTCGCGATCGAGGATCTGCGCGTCACGCCCGAGCAGGTGCTGGGCGAGGTCGGCAAGGGCCTGCAATACGCCCAGGTGCGGCTGGCACCGGCGCGGCTGACGCATTGCATGCGCTGGCATGGCGCCTGCACGCGGGCGCAGGAGATCGCCACCGATTACGCGGTGAAGCGGCGCGCCTTCGGCCAGCCGCTGATCGACCATGAGGGCGTCGGCTTCATGCTGGCCGAGAACCGCATCGACCTCAAGCAGGCCGAACTGATGATCGATTGGTGCGCCGACGTGCTCGACAGCGGCGCGCGCGGCACGACCGAATCGTCGATGGCCAAGGTCGCCGTCTCGGAGGCGCTGTACCGCGTCGCCGACCGCTGCGTCCAGGTCATGGGCGCGACCGGCGTCACGCGCGACACCGTCGTCGAGCAGGTGTTCCGCGAGGTGCGCGCCTTCCGCATCTACGACGGCCCGACCGAGGTCCACAAATGGTCGCTGGCGCGCAAGATCAAGAAGGACTACCTGAAGGCGATGGCACCATGAGCGTGGACCAGGACTTCAGCGGCACGACGGCCGTGCGCGACGCGCACCGCTTCGACGAGGCGGCGCTGGCGAATTGGATGCGCGCGAACGTCGCAGGCTACGCCGGGCCGTTGACAGTAGCGCAATTCAAGGGCGGGCAATCGAATCCGACCTACAAGCTGCAGACGCCGAATCGCGATTACGTGCTGCGGCGCAAGCCGCCGGGGGCGCTGCTCGCCGGCGCCCATGCGGTGGAGCGCGAGGCGCGCGTGCAGCAGGCGCTGGGCGCCCAGGGCTTCCCGGTGGCGCGCGTGCACGGCCTGTGCACCGACGATGCGGTGATCGGCACCTGGTTCTACGTCATGGACTGCGTCGAAGGCCGCATCTTCTGGGACGTCACGCTGCCCGAGATCGAGCGCGCGCAGCGGCCGGCCTATTTCGATGCGATGGTCGGCACGATCGCGCAATTGCACGCCGTCGACGTGCAGGCCGCCGGCCTGGCCGATTACGGCAAGCCCGGCAATTACTTCCAGCGCCAGATCGGCCGCTGGAGCAAGCAGTACCTCGGCGACCTCGAGGCGGCGGGCCGCGACGAGCACCTGGACCGGCTCATCGAATGGCTCCCGGCGCATATTCCGCCGGGCGACGAGACCTCGGTCGTGCATGGCGACTTCCGCATCGACAACATGATCTTCCATCCCACCGAGCCGCGCGTGCTCGCGGTGCTGGACTGGGAGCTGTCGACGCTGGGCCATCCGCTGGCCGATTTCGCCTACCACCTGATGATGTACCGGCTGCCGAAGATGCATCTGGCAAGCCTGGCCGGCGTCGACCTCGCGGCGCTGAACCTGCCGAGCGAGGCGGACTACGTCGCCGAATACTGCCGCCGCAGCGGGCGCGACGGCATCGCGCATCTCGATTTCTATCTCGCCTTCAACATGTTCCGGCTGGCCGCGATCTTCCACGGCATCAAGGCGCGCGTCGTGCGCGGCACCGCCGCCTCGGCGCGGGCGCAGGACACCGTGCGCGCGCTGCCCGAGGTCGCGCGCTGCGGCTGGGCGCAGACGCGCGGGGCGGCGGTATGAATTCGCCGCTGCGATTCGAGCGCGCCGGCGGCGTCGCGCTGCTGACGCTGAGCCGGCCCGAGCAGGGCAATGCGATCAGCCTGGAGATGGCGCGCGCGCTGCTCGAGGCCTCGACCGTCTGCGACGACGACGACTCGATCCGCTGCGTGCTCATCGCCGGCACCGGACGCATGTTCTGCGTCGGCGGCGACATCGGCGAATTCGGCGCCGCGGGCGAGGGCTTGAGCGCGCTCGTCAAGGGTTCGACCGGCTATCTGCACATCGCCTTCGCTCGACTGGCGCGCATGGCCAAGCCGCTGGTCACCGCGATCAACGGCCCGGCCGCCGGCGCCGGGCTGAGCCTGGCGCTGCTCGGCGACCTCGCGCTGGCCGCGCGCAGCGCGCATTTCACCGTCGCCTACACCGCCATCGGCCTCACGCCCGACGGCGGCGCGAGCTGGCTGCTGCCGCGCCTGGTCGGCCTGCGCCGGGCGCAGGAACTGGTGCTGACGAACCGCCGCGTCGGCGCCGAAGAGGCCGCCGCGATGGGGCTGGTGACGCGCGTCGTCGACGATGCCGCGCTCGCCGCCGAGGCGCGCGCGCTCGCCGAGGCGCTCGCCGCCGGGCCGACCCCGGCGCTGGGCCGCGCGCGCCGGCTGCTGCACGACAGCGGCACGACGACATTCGAAACGCAGATGGAAGCGGAGGCGCGCGCGATCGCCGATTCCTGCCGCACCCCCGAAGGGCGCGAAGGCATCGCCGCCTTCATCGCCAAACGCAAACCCGAATTCGGAAACCCGAAATGACCGAACAAGCCTATATCGTCCAGGCGGTGCGCACCGCCGGCGGCCGTCGCGGCGGCAAGCTCGCCGGCTGGCATCCGGCCGATCTCGCCGGCGAGGTGCTGAATGCGCTCGTCGAGCGCAGCGGCATCGACCCGGCAGCCGTCGAGGACGTGATCCTCGGCTGCGTCGGCCAGGTCGGCGAGCAGAGCTTCCACATCGGCCGCAATGCGGTGATGGCCTCGCGGCTGCCCGACAGCGTGCCGGCGGTGACGATCGACCGCCAATGCGGATCGTCGCAGCAGGCGCTGCATTTCGCGGCGCAGGCCGTGATGTCCGGAACCCAGGACATGGTGATCGCCTGCGGCGTCGAGAGCATGACGCGCGTGCCGATGGGCGCGCCGGTCAAGCTCGCACTCGACGCCGGTCTCGGCGGACCGTGGAGCGCGCGCATCAAGGCGCGCTACGGTGTCGAACAATTCAGCCAGTTCCACGGCGCCGAGGCGGTGGCGGCCAAATACGGCCTCACGCGCGATGACCTCGATGCCTTTGCGCTGCTCAGCCACCAGCGCGCCGCGGCGGCGACGCGCGCCGGCCAATTCACCGACGAGATCCTGCCGATCGCCATCGAAGGCGGCCTGCACGCCAGCGACGAAGGCATACGCGCCGATTCGACATTGGCATCGATAGCCGCCGTCAAGCTGCTGCGCGAGGGGGGCGTCGTCAGCGCCGCCAACGCCAGCCAGATCTGCGACGGCGCCTCGGGCGTGCTCGTCGTCAACGAGCGCGCGCTCAAGGCCCATGGCCTGAAGCCGCTGGCGCGCGTGCACCAGATGACGGTGACCGCGGGCGACCCGGTGATCATGCTCGAGGAGCCGATCCCGGCGACGCGGCGCGCGCTCCAGCGCGCCGGCATGAAGATGTCGGACATCGACCTCTACGAGGTCAACGAGGCCTTCGCCTCGATCCCGCTGGCCTGGCTGCGCGCGCTCGAGGCCGACCCGGCGCGGCTCAATGTGCGCGGCGGCGCGATCGCGCTCGGCCACCCGCTGGGCGCCTCGGGCACGCGGCTGATGACGACGCTGATCCACGCCCTGCGCAGCAGCGGCCGGCGCTACGGGCTGCAGACGATGTGCGAGGGCGGCGGGCTGGCCAACGTCACCATCGTCGAAGCGCTGTAGGCGGGCGCGATGGAAGCCGGCACCTGGCTGTACCGTGGCCGCGCCCTCGGCGTCGCGCGGATCGACGGCGAATGCGCCGAACTCGTCTTCGACCGCGAGGGTGTGTCGGTCAACAAGCTCGATACGCTGGCGATGACCGAGCTGCGCGCGGCCACCGGCGCGATCGCCGCGATCGCGGCGCAGGGGGCGCTGCGCGGGCTGCTGGTGACGAGCGCCAAGCCGGTGTTCATCGTCGGCGCCGACATCGGCGAGTTCGGTGCGATGTTCCAGCTCGGCGTCGACGCGATGGCGGCGCAGATCGCCGCTTCGAACGCCGTCTTCACGGCCTTCGAGGATCTCGCGTTGCCGACGGTGGCCGCGATCAACGGCTACGCGCTCGGCGGCGGGCTCGAATTCGCGCTCAGCGCCGCGCTGCGCGTGATGTCCGACGAGGCGCAGGTGGGCGTGCCCGAGGTCAAGCTCGGCATCTTCCCGGGCTTCGGCGGCACCGTGCGGCTGCCGCGCGTGGCCGGTGCCGCGGTCGCGCTCGAATGGATCACCGGCGGTCGTTCGTACAAGGCGGCGCAGGCGCTGGCCGCCGGCGTCGTCGACGAGATCGTCGCCGCGCCGGCCTTGCGCGACGCCGCGCTGGCGCTGCTGCGCCGCGCCGCGGCCGGCGGGATCGACTGGCGCGCGCGCCAGCAGCGCAAGCGCGATGCCATCGGCGTCGAGGCGCAGGCGCCCTACGAGACGACGCTGGCGGCGCTCGAGGCCCAGCGCCATCTGCACCAGGGCGCCGCCGCGACGGCGCTGGCACTGCTGCGGCGCGGCGCGGCGCTGGACCGCGCCGACGCGCTCGCGGCCGAGCACCGCGCCTTCGCCGAAGTCGCCAGGACGCAGGCCGCGAGTTCGCTCGTGCAGACCTTCATCAGCGAGCAGCAGCTGCGCAAGCTCAACCAGCAGCGCGCCGGCGCGGCGCGGCCGGTGCGGCGATGCGCCGTCGTCGGCGCCGGCGTGATGGGCGCCGGCATCGCGCA
>JAGWVB010000287.1 GCA_018971105.1 Burkholderiales bacterium | reverse complement strand
GTCGACGACGATCTCGACCGCCTCGGCCACCGAGGGCAGCGCCGCCGGCGCGATGCGCAGCGTCGCGCGCCCGGCCGCGGCGTGGCGGGCGATGTTCGCCAGCGCCTCCTGGACGATGTGGAAGACCTGGGTCTCGCGCTCGGGTGCCAGCTTCAGTCCCGGCACCTCGTTGACGAATTCGAGCTCGGCGCCCGAGCTGCGGCGAAAGGTCTCGGCGCTGACGCCGAGCGCGTGCACGAGGCCCTGCGGGTCCATCGGCACGCGCAGGTGGGTGAGGATGGCGCGCAGGCTGGCATGCGCCTGGCCGACGGCCGACTTCACGTCGCCCCAGTAGCGCAGCGCGCGTTCGTCGTCGTGCGCCAGCATCGCGTCCTGCAGCAGCGGCAGGCGCACGCGCACGAAGGCCAGCGACTGGGCGAGCGCGTCGTGCACGTCGGCGGCCATCAGCTGGCGTTCGCGCAGCAGCGATGCACGCAGGTTCTCGCGCTCGAGCCGCGCGTTGTCCAGCGCCAGCCCGAGCAGTTCGCCGACCGACTTCAGCAGCGACTGCACCTCGGCGTCGGGTTCGACGGCGGATTCGTAATAGAGGTTGTAGACGCCGAGCACGCGGCCACGGTGCTGCAGCGGCACGACGAGCATCGACGGCCCGGCGGCGCCGTCGTTGCAGCAGGCGGCGTCGCCGAGCCAGACCAGGCGCAGCGCGTCGACCGCCGTGCCGCAGGCGCCGCAATGGCGGTCGGCGGCGGTCTGGCTGCGGCAGGGCGGGGCGGCGTCGCCGGCGACGCTGATGCGGTGCAGGCGCTGGTCGGTCTCGGAGAGCACGCGCACGGCACCGCCGCCGGCCCCGGCCAGGCGCACGACGGGTTCGAGGAAGCGCCGCAGCAGCTCGGGCAGGTCGCCGCCATGCGCCAGGCCGGCGGCGATCTCGGCCAGGATGGCCGTCGAGGGCGGTGCGGCGGGGGCGATGGCATTCATGGCGCGGGATCGGGTGGAGCGCAGCGGCAAATCCGGATTGAACCCCAGAACGTGAGGGCGCGCCATGGGGCCGGCCCGGGGGCCGGCCATCCCCCACATGGGTAGCCCTTCATTACCCGTCCCGGTAATAGACGCTGCCGCCCCCGGTTCAGCCTAATGCAGGCGGAGACGGGAGCGGTCGGCATGTCGCGCGGCCCCCGAAGAAACAACAAGCCATGCCGGCCAAGCACGACCCGATCGCCGCGCCGCATCCCGACGCGTCGGTGCGCACGACGACCTGCTACATGTGCGCCTGCCGCTGCGGCATCCGGGTCCACCTGCGCGAAGGCGCCGCCGGCCCCGAGGTGCGCTACATCGAGGGCAACCCCGAGCATCCGCTGAACCGCGGCGTGATCTGCGCCAAGGGCTCGTCGGGCATCATGAAGCAGGTCTCGCCGGCACGGCTGACGCAGCCGCTGCGGCGCAAGAGCGGCAGCGAACGCGGCGCCGGCGAATTCGAGCCCATCTCCTGGGACGAGGCCTACGCCACGCTCGAGGCGCGCCTGCGCCAGCTGCGCGAGACCGATCCGAAGCGCTTCGCGCTCTTCACCGGGCGCGACCAGATGCAGGCGCTCACGGGCCTCTTCGCACGCCAGTTCGGCACCCCGAATTACGCCGCCCATGGCGGCTTCTGCTCGGTCAACATGGCCGCCGGGATGATCTACACGATAGGCGGATCGTTCTGGGAATTCGGCGGCCCCGACCTCGAACGCGCCCAGCTGTTCGTGATGCTCGGCACCGCCGAGGACCATCACAGCAATCCGCTGAAGATGGCACTGTCCAAATTCAAACGCCAGGGCGGCCGCTTCATCGCGATCAACCCGGTGCGCAGCGGCTACGCGGCGATCGCCGACGAATGGATCCCGATCAAGCCGGGCACCGACGGCGCGCTGCTGCTCGCCCTCGTGCACGAGATCATCGCGCTCGGCCTCTACGACCGCGACTTCGTCGCCCGCTACACCAACGGCGGCCAGCTCGTGAACCTGGACCCGGCCAGCGACGAGCAGGGCCTGATGCTGCGCAATCCCGAGGGCGACATCGTCAACCCGCTGCGGCCGGCGAATTTCCTCTGGTGGGACCGCCTGAGCGGCAAGCCCGTCGCCGACCACGCCGAGGGCGCCGACCCGGCGCTGCTCGGCCATTACCGCCTGCCCGACGGCACGCCGGCGGCGCCGGCGTTCCAGCTCCTGGCCGAGCGCGTCCAGCCCTACACGGCCGATTGGGCCGAGGGCGTCACCGGCATCCCGGCGGCGCGCATCCGCCGTCTCGCCCACGAGATGGGCATCACGGCGCGCGACCAGCAGGTCGAACTGCCGATCGCCTGGACCGACAGCTGGGGCCGGCACCATGAATCGGTGACCGGCAACCCGGTCGCCTTCCACGCCATGCGCGGCCTGGCCGCGCACAGCAACGGCTTCCACACCGTGCGCACGCTGGCGATCCTGATGAGCCTGCTCGGCACCATCGACCGCCCGGGCGGCTTCCGCCACAAGGCGCCGTATCCGCGCGCCGTGCCGCCGAACGCGCGCCCGCCCAGGGGCCCCGAGGCGGTGCAGCCGAACACGCCGCTGGGCGGCGCGCCGCTGGGCTGGCCCGAGGGCCCGGACGACCTCTTCGTCGATGCCGCCGGCGAGCCGGTGCGCATCGACAAGGCCTTCTCCTGGGAGCATCCGCTGTCGGCCCACGGGCTGATGCACAACGTCATCACGAACGCCTGGCGCGGCGACCCGTACCCGATCGACACGCTGCTGATCTTCATGGCCAACATGGCCTGGAACTCGACGATGAACACGTCCGAGATCCGGCGCATGTTGAACGACAAGAACGAGGACGGCGGCTACAAGATCCCCTTCCTCGTCGTCTGCGACGCCTTCCACAGCGAGACCACGGCCTACGCCGACCTCATCCTGCCCGACACGACCTATCTCGAGCGCCACGACTGCATGTCGATGCTCGACCGCCCGATCTCGGAATTCGAGGGCCCGGTCGATTCGGTGCGCGTGCCGGTGCTGCCGCCCTCGGGCCAATGCAGGCCATTCCAGGAGGTGCTGGTCGAGCTCGCGTCGCGGCTGCAGTTGCCGGCCTTCACGCAGCCCGACGGCGGCCGCAAATACCGCGATTACCCGGATTTCATCGTCCATTACGAAACGGCGCCGGGTTCGGGCATCGGTTTCCTCGCCGGCTGGCGCGGCAAGGGCGGCGAGAAGTCGATGCGCGGCGAGCCCAATCCGCGCCAATGGGAGATGTACGCGCAGAACAACTGCGTGTTCCAGCATCATCTGCCGCCGGCGCTGCAATACATGCGCAACTGGAACGACGACTACATGCGCTGGGCCCAGGGCGCGGGGCTGCGGCGCGACCGCGACCCGATCGTGATCCATCTCTATTCGGAATTCCTGCAGCGTTTCCGCCTCGCGGCGCAGGGCAAGCGGCCCTCGGGACAGGGGCCGCGCCAGCCGCCGGACCGCCTGCGCCAGCGCGTCGAGACCTATTTCGACCCGCTGCCCTTCCATTACGCGCCGCTCGAGGAACAGGCCACCGACACCGGCCGCTTCCCGCTCAACGCGGTGACGCAGCGGCCGATGGCCATGTACCACAGCTGGGATTCGCAGAACGCCTGGCTGCGCCAGATCCACGGCCACAACTTCCTCTTCGTCAATGCCGCCACGGCACTCGCCGCGGGCATCGCCGACGGCGCCTGGATGTGGGTCGAATCGAGCTGGGGCAGGGTGCGCTGCCTGTGCCGCCACAGCGAGGCCGTGGAGCCGGGAACGGTGTGGACCTGGAACGCCATCGGCAAGGCCGCGGGGGCCTGGAACCTCGCCGCCGACGCGGCCGAGTCGCAGCGCGGCTTCCTGCTCAACCACCTCATCACCGAGGAACTGCCGGCCGCCGGCGGGCTGCGCCTGTCGAACAGCGATCCGATCACCGGCCAGGCCGCCTGGTACGACGTGCGCGTGCGCATCGCGCCGGCCGGCGCGGAGGAGCCGCAGCGGAGTTCGCCGCAGGCGGCGCAGGTCATGCGGCCGCTGCCCGGCATGGCCGTGGCGCCGGCGCGGCGCGGCTGGATGGCGGGGCGGCGATGACCCAGCTCGAGCATCAGGAGGGCGAGCCGTGACCCAGCTCGCGCATCAGGAGGGCGAGCCGTGACCCAGCTCGCGCATCAGGAGGGCGAGCCGTGACCCAGCTCGCGTTGGTCATCGACCTCAACGTCTGCGTCGGCTGCCATGCCTGCGTGACGAGCTGCAAGCAATGGAACACCTCGGGCGCCGCGGGGCCGCTGGTCGACGACCAGCCCTACGGCGCCGAGCCCTCGGGCACGTTCTTCAACCGCGTCCAGACCTTCGAGGTCGGCACTTATCCGAACACGCAGGTCGTGCATTTCCCGAAGAGCTGCCTGCATTGCGAGGACCCGCCCTGCGTTCCCGTGTGCCCCACCGGCGCCAGCTACAAGCGCGCCGAGGACGGCATCGTGCTCGTCGATTACGACAAATGCATAGGCTGCAAATACTGCAGCTGGGCCTGCCCCTACGGCGCGCGCGAATTCGACGCGGACCGCAAGGTGATGACCAAGTGCACGCTGTGCGTCGACCGCGTGCACAGCGAGGCGCTGCCCGAGGCCGAGCGCAAGCCCGCCTGCGTGCTCGCCTGCCCGCCCGGGGCGCGCCTGTTCGGCGACATCCACGATCCCGATTCGACCGTCTCGGTCGCGATCCGCGACCGCGGCGGCTACGCGCTGATGCCGGAATGGAACACGCGGCCGGCGAACCATTACCTGCCGCGGCGCCGCACCGATCTCGCCGTCCACCCCGAGGACCTCGTGCGCGCCGCCAACCCGCTCAAGATCGACGGCCAGCGGCCCGAGCTGCCGCAGCAGGGTGCGGGGCGCGAGGACTACGCAACATGAATCCCGCCTGGTCGGTCGTCTTCCTCACCACCTTGATCGGCGCCGGCCAGGGCCTGGTGCTGGCGCTGTACACGGCCGAGCTCGCCGGCGCGGGTGCCGACGGCGCGGCGCGCGCCTTCCTCGCCCAGGGCGCCGCGGTCGCGGTCCTGCTCGCGGCGGCGGGCCTGGCCGCATCGTTCTTCCATCTCGGCCGGCCCGCGCGCGCCTGGCGGTCGGCGGCGATGTGGCGCACCTCCTGGCTGTCGCGCGAGGTCATCGCCCTGCC
>JAGWVB010000286.1 GCA_018971105.1 Burkholderiales bacterium | reverse complement strand
TCTTCCAGCCGCCGAAGCCGTGCCAGGCCATCGGCACCGGGATCGGCACGTTGATGCCGACCATGCCGACCTGGACGCGGCGGCTGAATTCGCGCGCGATATGGCCGTCGCGCGTGTAGCAGGACACGCCGTTGCCGAACTCGTGCGCGTTGACGAGGTCCAGCGCGGCGCCGAAATCGGCCACGCGCAGGCACGACAGCACGGGGCCGAAGATCTCCTCGCGGTAGATGCGCATCGACGGCGTCACGTGGTCGAACAGCGTGCCGCCGATCCAGTAGCCGCGCTCGCAGCCGGCGCCGGCCGCCGCCGCGTCGAAGCCGCGGCCGTCGACGAGCAGCTGCGCGCCCTCGGCGACGCCGGACTCGATGTAGCCGGTGATGCGGTCGAGCGCGGCGCGGCTGACGATGGGGCCCATCTCGGCGTCCGCCTGCATGCCGTCGCGCACCTTGAGCGCCCGCGTGCGCTCGACGAGGCGCGGCAACAGCCGCGCGCCGACATCGCCGACGAGCAGCGCGACGCTGATCGCCATGCAGCGCTCGCCGGCCGAGCCGTAGGCGGCGCCGACGAGCGCGTCGACGGCCTGGTCGAGGTCGGCATCGGGCATCACGACCATGTGGTTCTTGGCCCCTCCCAGCGCCTGCACGCGCTTGCCGTGACGCGCGCCGGCCTGGTAGATCTGGTGC
The DNA here is from genome assembly GCA_018971105.1 of Burkholderiales bacterium. Classification (GTDB taxonomy): domain Bacteria; phylum Pseudomonadota; class Gammaproteobacteria; order Burkholderiales; family Burkholderiaceae_C; genus Rubrivivax. The sequence goes on along the minus strand of JAGWVB010000286.1, from coordinate 4,522 downwards.
GCGATCGGCGTCGAGCCGACGAAGCTCAGCGCCTTCACGTCGGGATGCTCGATCAGCGCGTCGACGGCCTCCTTGTCGCCCTGCACGACATTGAAGACGCCGTCCGGCAGGCCAGCCTGGGCGAAGAGTTCGGCCATGAACAGGCTCGCGCTGGGGTCGATCGGGCTCGGCTTGAGGACGAAGGTGTTGCCGCAGGCGATCGCGAGCGGGAACATCCACATCGGCACCATGACCGGGAAGTTGAACGGCGTGACGCCGGCGACGACGCCCAGCGGCTGGCGCAGCGTCCAATTGTCGATGCCGGTGCTGATCTGGTCGGTGTAGTCGCCCTTGAGCAGCTGCGGCACGCCGCAGGCGAACTCGACGATGTCGATGCCGCGCGCGACCTCGCCCTGGGCATCGCTGTAGACCTTGCCATGCTCGGCCGTGATGATGCGCGCGAGCTCGTCCTTGTGGCGGCCCAGCAGCTCGAGGAACTTGAACATCACGCGCGCGCGGCGGATCGGCGGCATCTCGGCCCAGGCCGGGAAGGCGGCCCGGGCGGCGGCGACGGCCGCGTCGACATCGGCCGCGTCGGCCAGCCGCACCGCACCGGCGACTGCGCCGCGCGCCGGGTGATACACGGGCTGGCTGCGCGCGGACCGGCCCGCGCTGGGTCGGCCGCCGATGTGATGGGCGATGGTTGCGGGCTGCGTCGTCATGGGATGGGGCGTGGTCGGATGCGGGATTGCGCCCGGATTATGGTGCGCGCGACCGTCCGCCGGCGCGCGTGCAGGCGCACGCGCCGCACGCGTCGGCCGCGCCCGCCGCACCAACGCTTCGCCTTTCCTGCGTCGATCCGTCAACAAGATTCGCTTTACTCCGGCGCGCGCCGCGCCGACGATGGGCGCACCGCGACGAACGCTTGGAGGTTCGCATGAGCAGCACCGGTCCGGTGGACATCGATCCACCCCCTGCCCGCGGCCCGGGAGCGCAAGGCCGGGGTCGATGCGCGACGATGATCGCCGGCCGGCGGGCGCTGGCGCTGGCGCCGGACTGAGCGGTGTCGGCGATGGCCCGCGCCCTGCCCGCGCCCACCGCCGCGCGCACGCGGGCGGGCGCGGGGTCCGTGGTGGTCAAGCGCGCGCGCGATCCCGCCGCGCCGGCCGACGGCATGCGCGTGCTCGTCGACCGCCTGTGGCCGCGCGGGCTGACGAAGGAGCAGGTCGCCGCCGACCTCTGGCTGCGCGAGGCCGCGCCCAGCACTGCGCTGCGGCGCTGGTTCGGGCACCAGCAGGAGCGCTACGCCGAGTTCGGGCGCCGGTACCGCGCCGAACTCGAGGCGCATCCCGAGGTGCTGCGCCAGCTCGACGAGCTCGGCCGTCGCGGCCGGCTCACGCTGCTGTACGACGCCGCCGACACCGAGCACAACCAGGCCCGGGTGCTGTGCCGGCTGCTGCTCGAGCGCCGCGCCGGCGCCGGCTGACCGGCGCGCGTCGAGCGGCCGCCGGCGACGCTGGCCCCAGCGTTGCGGGCGAGATCGATGTCCGCCGCGCGGCCGGTCGGCGGATCGGCTCTTCGGTGCCGCGGGCCGGCACCGAAAGGCACATGCAGATCGCGCCGCCGACCGCTGACCGATGCCGGCCCGGCCCCCTCGGCGCGGCGCTGGATCGGCCGCGGCGCCCGGCCTCCGGGGTCCCGGCGCGCACGGCGGTTCCGGCATAAGATACATATCCCGTGCATCTATGATCGACGCATGATGCCGCTCCCGCCGCTCCCGCTGGACCGCTCCGCGCTCGAACGCCTGGTCGACCGCTTCTACGCCGACGTGCGCGCCGACGCCGCGCTCGGGCCGCTGTTCGAGGCCGCGATCGGCGACCGCTGGCCCGCGCACCTGGCGCGCATGGTCGACTTCTGGTGCACCGTGATGCTGGGTAGCCGCAGCTTCCGCGGCGACGTGATGGCACGCCACCTGGCGCTGCCGGTCATCGAGGCCCGGCATTACGAGCGCTGGCTGGCGCTGTGGACCTTGCACACCGCGGCGCTGTTCGAACCCGCCGCGGCGGCGCGCATGCAGGGCGTCGCGGCCGGCATCGCGCGCATGGTCCGTCTTGCGCGCCGGCGTCGCGGGCTCGGCGAGGCGGCGCCGGTCAGCGCTTCAATTCACCCCGCTTGTCCTTCACGTGGCGCCAGGTCTCGGCGTCGGGCAAGGCCGGCTTGCGGCGCGTGATCGGCTTCCAGGTCCGCGCCAGCACGGCATTGAGCGGCGTGAAGTCGCGCTGGTCGGCCGGCACGTCCTCGTCGGCGTAGATGGCCGCCACCGGGCATTCGGGCACGCAGACGGCGCAGTCGATGCAGTCCTCGGGATCGATGGCGAGGAAGTTCGGCCCCTCGCGGAAGGCGTCGACCGGGCAGACATCGACGCAATCCGTGTACTTGCAGCGGATGCAGGCTTCGGTGACGACCAAGGTCACGAGCGGCTCCTGGCGCGGCCCGGGCTCGGCGCGCGGCGCTCAGCCGCTGCAGGCGCCGCCCGAGCAGCAGGAGCCGCCCGCGGCCAGGCGCGTGATCTGCAGCCGCCACAGCGCCGGGCCGGCTTCGAGGTAGGACCAGTCGAACCCGCGCGGCGAGCGCGCCTCGAACTGGGCGCGCAGCGGGCGCGGGTCATGGTCGGCGACGAGTTCGAGCGCCTGGCCGGGTTCGAGCGCGTCGAAGCGCTCGAAGATCAAGGCATGGCGCTGGTAGGGTGCGATCTCGCGCACGTCGATGCGGGTGGTGGCGACGGGGGTGCTCATCGGGTTGGCTCTCGGGTTTGAAGTGATGCGGTCCATCAACCGTCCCGGCCGTCGGCGCGCGGCGCCAGCAGCCAGGGCGTGAACACGAACAGGACGATGGCGAAGGCCAGCGTCCAGGCCAGCGCGGCGCTGTCGCGCGCGGCCACGCTCCAAGACGGCGCGGCCAGCGGCAGCAGCACGCGCAGCAGCGCGGCGGCGACGATGGCGCCGTAGGCCACGACCTCGGCGCGCGAGGCCCGCAGCGCGCGTCCGGTGTGGCCGCGCGCGGTGCGCGTGATCATGCCGACGATGAGGCCGGCGGTGGCGCCGACCGCAAAGGCGTGCACGCCGGCCGATGCCGGGATCCCCGCCAGCCGCGCCAGCGCGAGCAGGGCGAAGCCGACCGGGATCCAGGGATAGGACAGATGCAGGATCCACAGCATGGGCCGGCCGCGACTGGCCCAGGGCTGCCAGGCGAGCCAGCGCGCCAGGTGCAGCGCGGCGGCCAGCGCCAACAGCGCCGCGGCCAGGTGCGGCGGGCCCTCGAAGACCCAGGCGCACAGGCCGAGCGCGCTCAGCACCAGCGTCGCCCGTTCGAGCGCGCGCCAGCGCCGCGGCCTCGACGCCGGCACCGCATTGGCGGTGAAGGCCGGCACGACGCGGCCGGCGATCACGCTCTCGATCATCACGATCAGCGCCAGCGCGGCGAACAGCGCGCGCAGCGGGTCGAAGGCGAAGACGCCGAGGACCGCGAGGTGGAAGGCGCCGTTGGCCAGCGCCAGCAGCACGATGAGACCGGCGAGCGGCAGGTTGCGCCACTGCTGCGCACGCACCAGCACCGTGGCCAGCGCGGCGGCGACGCCCGGCAGGAACAGACCGTCGAGCACGGCATACACCGGATAGGGCGCGGCCAGCGCCGCCACGCGCGCCGCCAGCCACAGCAGCGCCAGTGCCGCCAGCGGGGCGCCGCGCAGCGTCGCCAGGCCGGTCCAGGCGCGCGTGGCGGTGAGCAGGAAACCGGCGATCACCGCGCCGGCGAAGCCGAACAGCATCTCGTGCCCATGCCAGAGCAGCGGCGCCAGCGCCAGCCGCGGCGCCGCCTGCCCCGACAGGATGGCGATCCACAGCGGCAGCGCGAGCGCGCCGAACAGCGCCGCACCGAGGTAGAAGGGCCGAAAGCCCAGCCGCCACAGCGGCCAGCCGCGCGCCGCCGCGTCGGCCTGGAGGGTGGTCGACGGCCCCGTCGGTGCGGCTTGTTTAAGATGCATTGTTAGAGCATCTTAAAAGCAAAATCGAGCGAAAGCAATACACTACATGCATCTTCAGAGGCGACGATGCGACTGGCCGAATACACCGACTACACCCTGCGCGTGCTGATGTACTGCGCGGCGCGACCGCAGGAGCGGGTCACGATAGGCGAGATCGCCGAGCGCCACGGGATCTCGAAGAACCACCTGATGAAGGTCGTCAACGACCTCGGCCGCCAGGGCCTGATCGAGACCACGCGCGGGCGCGGCGGCGGACTGCGCCTGCTCGCCGACCCGGCGCGCGTGCGCGTGGGCGACGTGGTGCGCGCCTGCGAGACCGACTTCAGGCTCGTCGAATGCTTCGACCCCGGCGTCAACGCCTGCACGCTCACCGCCGGCTGCCGGCTCAGGCAGGTCTTCGACAACGCGCTGCGCGCCTTCCTGCGCGAACTCGACGGCGCGACGCTGGCCGAGATCTCCGGGCCGGCGGCGCGGCCGCGCGCCGGCCTGGCCGCGAAGGCG
>JAGWVB010000285.1 GCA_018971105.1 Burkholderiales bacterium | reverse complement strand
CCAACCCGTCCAAACTCAACGGTGTCATCGGTACACTTTGGCATCGGCAGTCCTCGGTTGCCATGGGGGGTGAGATACCTATGACAACGGGCTTAGCCACGAGGCTGCCGACCTGCTACTGATGAAATTTCCGGGCTAGGTCGCTCACGCTCGGAAATCGTGACGCCGATCGCCGGTCGCAACGCGCTCATGACGGAGAAGACCAACGCCTGTCCCGTTCACGTCCGCAAGGCCGTGAGCAAGGCCGTGAGTTCCGGCGGTCGGACCGGCCGGCTGTGCCCGGATGCGCGCGCGGCGAGCTGGCCTACTTCCAGTCCGGCTTCCGCTTGTCGATAAACGCCTGCACCCCCTCCAGCGCCGACTCATCCATCATGTTGCAGGCCATCGTCCGCACCGCATCGTCGTAGGCATGCTCGATCGTCGCCTCGACCTGGCGATAGAACAGCGCCTTGCCCATCGCCACCGCGGTGCGCGGCTTGGCGACGATGCTGGCGACGAGGCGCTCGACCTCGGCGTCGAGCTGCTCGGGCGCGGCGACACGGTTCACGAGGCCCTTCTCGCGCGCCTGCTCGGCCGAGATGAACTCTCCCGTGACGAGCATCTCGAAAGCCGCCTTGCGCCCCAGGTTGCGGCTCAGCGCGACGCCGGGCGTGCTGCAGAACAGGCCCAGGTTGACGCCGCTGACGGCGAAGCGCGCGTCGCTGGCGGCGACCGCGAGGTCGCACATCGCGACGAGCTGGCAGCCCGCGGCCGTCGCGATGCCATGCACGCGCGCGACGACCGGCAGCGGCAGCTTCTGGATCGCCATCATCATGCGGCCGCATTGCGCGAACAGGCGGTCGTAATAGCCCAGCGAAGGGTCGGCGCGCATCTCGCGCAGGTCGTGGCCGGCGCAATAGGCCTTGCCGGCGCCGGCGATCACGACGACGCGCGCCGCCGCGTCGGCGCCGGCGCGCTGCAGTGCCGCCTGCAGCGCCTCGATCATCGCCTCCGACAGCGCGTTGAACGCCTGCGGGCGGTTCAGCGTCAATGTGACGACGCCGCGCGCATCGCTTTCGTAAACCACCAAGGCTACTTCGGTCATGACTCGCTGCTCCTGTGAGACCGCTGTTCAAGCGCGCTGATCAATTGCGCCGTTCAATTTCGCCGCTCAATCGCAGCATTCGATCACGTCATTCGATCGCGCTCGACGATTTCGCGCGTTCGCGCAACTGGAATTTCTGGATCTTGCCCGTGCTCGTCTTCGGGATCGCCTCGAAGCGGAATTCCTTGGGCACCTTGTAGCCCGCGAGCAGGCCCTTGCAATGCGCCTTCAGCTCCTCCGCCGTGACCTTGGCGCCGGCCTTGGTCTCGATGTAGGCCACCGGCGCCTCGCCCCATTTCGGGTCGGGGCGCGCGACGACGGCGCAGGACAGCACGGCCGGATGGCGGTACAGCGCGTCCTCGACCTCGATGCTGCTGATGTTCTCGCCGCCCGAGATGATGACGTCCTTGCTGCGGTCCTTGATCTTGACGTAGCGGTCGGGCTCCAGCACCGCGAGGTCGCCGGTGTGGAACCAGCCGCCGGCAAAGGCCGCGTCGGTCGACGCCGGGTTCTTCAGGTAGCCCTTCATCACGATGTTGCCGCGGAACATGATCTCGCCCATCGTCGCGCCGTCGGCCGGCACCTCGGCCATCGTCTCGGGGTCCAGCACCGTCATGCCTTCCTGCAGCATGTAGCGCACGCCCTGGCGGCCGTTCAGCCGCGTCTGCTCCGACAGGCTCTCCTGCGGCCAGCTCGCGCGCTTGACGGCCACCGACGCCGGGCCGTAGACCTCGGTCAGGCCGTAGACATGGGTGATGTCGAAGCCGATCTGCGCCATGCCCTCGATCATCGCCGCCGGCGGCGCCGCGCCGGCGACCATGCCGCGCACCTTCTGGCGGATGCCGGCGCGCTGCTCCTCGGGCGCGTTGATGATCAGGTTGTGCACGATCGGCGCGGCGCAGTAATGGTCGACGCCATGCTCGCGCATCGCCGCCAGGATCGCCGCCGCCTCGACGCGGCGCAGGCAGACATGGGTGCCGCCCAGCATCGCCACCGTCCACGGGAAGCACCAGCCGTTGCAATGGAACATCGGCAGCGTCCAGAGGTACGTCGGGAAATGCGGCATGGTCCAGGTCGCCGCATTGCACACCGCGTTCAGGTAGGCGCCGCGGTGGTGCGTGACGACGCCCTTGGGGTCGCCCGTCGTGCCGCTGGTGTAGCTGACGGCGATGGCGTCCCATTCGTCGGCCGGGCCCTCGAGCCGCGCCAGCGGCTCGTGCGCGGCCAGCAGCGCCTCGTATTCATGGCTGCCGACGCGCTCGCCCGGGCCGTCGTACTCGGGGTCGTCGACGTCGATGACGACCGGCCGGCGGCCATGCTCGGCTTCCAGGATGCGCAGCGCCGGCGCCATCAGGCCCGCGTATTCGCGGTCGGTGATCAGCACCGCGGCCTCGCAATGGTTCATCTGCCAGGCCAGCAGCGGCGCGTCCAGGCGCGTGTTCAGCGTGTTCAGCACGGCGTTCAGCGCCGGCACCGCGTAATGCGCCTCGACCATCTCGGGCGTGTTGGGCAGCATCACGCTCACCGTCGTGCCGCGGCCGACGCCCAGCGCGCGCAGCGCCGCCGCCAGCCGCGCGGCGCGCTCGCGCGTCTGCGCCCAGCTGTAGCGGCGCGCGCCGTGGATCACCGCCGGCAGGTCGCCGAAGACCTCGGCGCTGCGTTCGACGAAACTGACGGGCGAGAGCGCGGCGTGGTTCGCCGCGTTGCGGTCCAGGTGCTGGTCGTAGATGCTCATCGGCGGTCTCCTCGATCGGACGATCGTTCGACGCGATATTAGAGCCGGGCGCGCTGGCGGCGCGCTGACAGCGCCGCCGTCCGGGCGGGTCCCCCACGCATTGTGGGTAGCATAGTCGGACCGCGCCCGTCGATCCGTGCGGGGCGATCCCGCCCGGGCGCGCGACGCGGCGTACGAGGCAAGCATGTCCATTCCAGTTGCTCGGCGACGCCCTGGTTCCGGTCGGAGCGCCGCCGCGCGGGCGGCCGCGCTCGCCGCGGCGCTGCTGTTCGCGCTGCTGCACGCGCTGGCCCAGGGTGCGACTCCGGCCGGCGGCGCCGCGCCGGCGCGCACGCGCAGCGTGCTGCTGTTGATCACCTCGCAATACGGCCTGCCGGTCTCGGACCAGTTCGCGGCCGCCTTCGTCCGGCGCCTGAACGGCGACGGCGTCAGCCTGAGCGACATCTACGTCGAGTATGTCGACCTCGGCCGCAACCCCGGACCCGACTACCGGGCCGCGCTGATGCGCGAGCTCGGCGTCAAGCTCGCGCACACCGACCCGGCCGTGATCGTCACCGTGAATCCGCCCGCGCTGGCGCTCGTCGCGGCCCAGGGCGCGGATTTCCTGCCCGGCGTGCCGGTGGTGACGGCGGTGACGCCGAATTCGCGCGTCGCCTGGCGCGGCCCGCCGCGCCCGGTGCTTGACATCCCCGCCACGGTCGATGTCGCCGGCACGCTCAAGCTCGCGCTGACGCTGTTCCCGTCGACGCGGCGCATCGTCGTCGTCAGCGGCAACGGCGACCAGGACAGCCCCTACCTGCAGCGCACGGACGCGGCGATCGCCGCGCTGCGCCTGCACCTCGCCGTCGAATACACGAGCGGGCTCGCCTACGAGCGCATGCTGGATCGCGTCGGATCGCTGCCGGCGGACACGATCACGCTGCTCGGGCCCTATTTCCGCGACATCAGCGGGCGCTCCTTCGTCCCCGTCGAGGTCGCCGCGGCGGTCGCGCGGCGCGCGAACCGGCCCACCTTCGCCTTCTACGACGCCCATGTCCACGCCGGGCTCACCGGCGGTTCGATCGCATCGACGCGCGACCAGGGCCGGCTCGCGGGCGACCTCGCGTTCCGGATCTACACGCGCCGGCTCGCACCCGGACCCGGCATCACCGAGTACCCGGTGCCCTACCGGCCGACGGTGAACTGGACCCAGGCCGAGCGCTGGGGCGGCCGCCTCGATGCGCTGCCCGCGGGCACCGAGTTCATCGGGCGCCCGCAGTCGCTGTGGCAGGAATACAAGCTGCAGGTCGTCGCCGCCCTGGCGCTGATCCTGCTGCTGAGCTTCGGCATCGCCCTGCTCGGCTACGAGAACCGCCGCCGCCAGGCCCTCGCGCGGATCCAGCAGCGCCAGGCGCAGGCGCTGGCCGAGTACCGCGACCGGCTGGAGGAGATGGTGGCCGCGCGCACGCACGCGCTGGCCGACGCGAAGGAGGAGGCGGAACTGGCCAACCGCGCCAAGAGCGTCTTCCTGACGACGATGAGCCACGAGATCCGCACGCCTCTGAACGCCGTCGTCGGCTTCGCCAGCCTGCTCAAGAAGCGCATCGTCGATCCCGGCCAGCGCGACTGGGTCGTGAAGATCCTCGCGTCGAGCCAGCACCTGCTGGCCATCATCAACGACATCCTCGACCTCTCGAAGATCGAATCGGGCAAGTTCGAGCTCCAGGACGAGAGCTTCCAGGTCGGCGCCGTCGTCGACCAGGTGCTGCGGCTGCAGGAGCAGACGGCGCGCGCCAAGGGGCTGCGCCTGACGGCCGAGGTCGACCCGGCGCTGGCGCCGCCGCTGCGCGGCGACCCGGTGCGGCTGCGCCAGGCGCTGCTCAACCTGGTGGCCAACGCCGTCAAGTTCACGGCCGCCGGATCGGTGCGCGTGCAGGTGCGCCGGCTCGACGCCGACGCCCCGGGTGCGCTCGTGCGCTTCGAGGTCGAGGACACCGGCATCGGCATCGCCGAAGACGAGGCGCGGCGCCTCTTCAACGCCTTCGAGCAGGCCGACAACTCGATCACGCGGCGCTTCGGCGGCACCGGCCTGGGGCTGGCGATCACGCTCAAGCTCGCCCACCTGATGGGCGGCGACGCCGGCGTGCACAGCAGGCTCGGCGCCGGCAGCACCTTCTGGTTCACGGCCCGGCTGCGCAAGGCCGGGCCCCGCCTCGAGAACACGGCGCCGGCGCCGGAATCGGCCGAACACCGGCTGCGCAGCGTCCATGCCGGCGCCCGCATCCTGCTCGCCGAGGACGAGCCCGTGAACCAGGAGGTGACGACCGAGCTGCTGCGCGACGTCGGGCTCGAGGTCGACCTCGCGAACGACGGCCTCGAGGCGGTCGAGAAGGCCGCCAGCGGCCGCT